>JBJKSN010000001.1:0-5751 GCA_046703945.1 Nitrososphaerales archaeon
TCCGTCACAGGGACTACTCGTTCCACGAGGCCTTTGGCCCTCAGCGAGGGCCAGAGGAGGACCACCAGTCCCAGGAGGAGGAAGGCGGCGGGCAAGTGAGTCCCCCCGTCGGCCAAGGCAAGGGCCGACAGCAGCAGGAGCGCCCCTCCCAGCAAGTATCTCCACCAGGGACGTCCTGGCTTTCCCAGGAAGTCCTTCCGGGGCGGAGCCTGGCGCGATGCCCTGGGCCTCCTGAAGGAGTAGACGATGTAGACCCCCAAGAGGAGAGCGACAGGCCAGAGGCCGAGGCCGAACGCGATCAGGCCTATGATGACTGCGAGGGCCCGTCGGGACCAGCCCATCAGTGGAACCCCTCCCCGTCCTGTCGGGCGTAGGCGAACCTGGTGTACTCCTCGAGGGCGGGGTGCCTCGCAGCCCAGAATGCCTTGGTGCACCCTTCCTTCTCGTCCGGGTTGAGCGCCTCGGGGTTCCGGTCTTTGTTCCGCGAAGCGGTGGACTTCGTGAGCTCCAGCGAGAACTTGGCGTCGTGGCCCAGGATGACGCCGCCATAGGGTATCCTGTCCCAGGGGTTGATGGGGTCTATGGATACGTGGCTGGTCACCAGGACGGCGATCTTGAACTCGACGCAGAGGCGCTGCGCGTGGGCCAGCAGCATGGCGAGGCCTGCGCTCCGGGCGGGGAGGTCCTGGGTGCTCGGGAATGAAGACTTGAAGGGAGCAGAAATCGAGTCGTAGATCAGGAGCTTGGCGCCGGTGTCGCGGATGATCTGGTGCAGCGCCGACTGATAGGTTGGGGTCTGCCTCATTTTCAGTTCGACCCTGCCTCCGCTGGAGACCTCCTTGGCGGCGTCGATGCCGTGGAGGTTCAGCAGGTCCACCACTTCAGGGGTCTGGAGTATGAGGACCGACGGGCCCTTCGGAGGGAGTTCGACCGTGAAGTCGGGCGAGAAGATGTCAGCCACCGCGCCGAGGTGCGCGTCGGTGTAGGAGACCCCGAGACGGCCCAGCGCTGCGTCCACCGCGTTGATGAGCTGGCCCCTGGTCACCGGCTTCCTCCTAGGCGAGACCTTGGGCGCCCTCTCGAGCTTCACCTCTGCGACGCTGAACTCCTTCTCGAACCTCTTGACCATCCTGTCGCGCCAATAGGGGACGAGGTAGCTCCCGTAGGACTGCTCCGTGTCGAGGATGACGGCGCTCCCGCCGCAGGCCGCCGCGTAGCAGGCTGCCTGGAAGGAGATTATGCTCTTGCCCAGGGCTTTCTCCCCGAAGATCTGGGTGACAGTCCCAGTGGCCAGCCCTCCGTCCGTCAGGGAGTCCACTGCGGAGCATCCGGTGGCGAGGTGCTCCATCAGCTGCTCAGCCCCCGCAGGAGGCGCCTGCCGGCTTCGGTGACGGTGTAGGAGAATATCTTCGGACCCTCTCCGCTGTCCTTCGGCTCGAGCACGAGATACCCCTCCGAGTGGAGCCGGTCTATCTCCCCGGCCACGTCGGCAGCGAGATACAGGGGGGACAGGTAGGACACGATGGACTGCCTGTTGGCAGAGTCGTATCTGGAGACCTCGTCCAGTATGACCCTCGTGAGCTCCGGGCTGGGGCGCTTCGGCGGACCGGGAGGAGTCGAGCCTGCAGCGGGCCCGGGCCTGAGGAACCTGGGGACGAACGCCAGCGCCTGGCCGGACCGGTCGTCGCACACGGTGTACGAGCAGGGAAGGGCAGTGGCCTGTCTCCAGGACTTCCGACCGTTCCACGCCTCGCTCGAATAGATCCTCACAGGCATCGAGTCAGCGAGCTCGTCGCTGAGGAGGGCAGGGAGCGGGGTGGCCAGGGCCAGAGGGGCTCGAGACTCCAGAAGCCGCGCCAGAAGCTTCCCAGCGTGATGTGACCGGGTGAGGCGCCTGAAGACCCGGTGGACCCCGGTGACGAGGAGCGCCCCTGGGCCTGGGGCGGGACCGGAGAGGGCGTCGAGCAGCTTGGCGATATACAGGGCGGCGGCGAGCTCGGCCGCCTGCGGGTAGGGGGCGGTGGCGAAGGTCACCAGCACCCCTCCGGCGGCCAGGTGGTCGATGGGCTCCGCCCTGGTCACGTCGAGGTGGCGGAGGGCTCCGACCCTCCCCCTGAGCTTGTCGACGTAGTAGCCCCTGAACCCCTCGACGCCTCCAAGGACGTCATACAGCGAGGCAGGCGTCGCCAGGTCGTTCTGCTCAGAGAGCCTGTGCATGGCTGCGGAGAGTATGGCCTCCTCCTCCGAGGTGAGGTCCAGGGCCGCGGCGTAGGCAGAGGCGACGAGCTGACCGTGCGCTGCCCCCTCGCCTTCGAGGTGGAACGCTTCGTAGAGCATCGAGTGGTAGTCGTATTCCCTGTAGCGGCAGCCAGCGTCCCGAGAGATGGAGCCGTCCAGGTCCAGGATCGTGGGCCTCGACCCCGCCTCGGCCCCGGCGTAGGCGAATAGGCTCGCCATGGCGCCGGCCTGCCTGCCGAGCATGATTACCCGGTCGCCCAGGCCTCGGATCCCGACGCGGCCCCCTGACCTGTCGAGGCGATAGCCCAGCCAGCCTTCTTCTTTCGCGCTCAATGGGGCGTTCGGCGCGAGGTCCGCTTAAGGCACTGACGCACAACTTGAGAGCACAACTTGTTCGTAAGACATATACGCTACTGGAGCATACTCATATCACGCCAGGTGCGTCCTGAGGCCGGTTGAGGAACCGGGACACGATAGTGATCTACTGGGAGCTCCTCAGGGCCATGGCCTCGGGCCCCCAGCTCCCCACCAGGCTGGCCCGTGTAGCCAACGTCCCCTACAACAGGCTGGGCGAGTATCTGGACTTCCTCACGACGAGCGGCTTCGTGAAAGCCGCCCCCTACGAGGGCCATGAGATGTACTCGGTCACCCTGGAGGGGATGGAGGTCCTCGGGCGTCTGGACCGGGGCCTGAAGATGCTCTTCCCTGCCCTGGAGTGAACGAGTTGTGAGCATGGGTTATAAGGCGAGGAGGGCCCGAAGCGCATGATGTCCGAGGACAAGGACCCCGGCGTGGCCATGATCGAGCTCCAGGAGGAGTTCATCCAGCACATGGAACGCGGGGGGAAGAAGATCAGGCTCCTGGCCCTCGTCGCCGTGGTCGCCGGGGCGTACTTCGCCGTCACCTACTTCGTCCAGCTGGTGGTGCTCCCCTATGCCCTGGGCATAACCAGCCAGACCGTGGACCTGGTGGACCCAGGCCTGGTGGCTCTGGGGATCGTCGGACTCGCAGTGTCGCTCCTCTGGTGCTACGCAGGCGCGCGGAACATCCTGTTCGAGAGGAGGCTGGCGGAGAGGATCAAAGAGGTGAGGAGCCTCCAGGCTGAGACCGCGAAAAGGTATGGTCTCGGCGGGCAGGCGCCAGAAACGGCCCTTTCGGACTAGCCCTTGGTCTGCTTCCTGAAGACGTAGTTCTCTGAGGCCAGGGAGAACAGGATCGCCAGGGCCATGGCCGCGATGCCAAGGTAGAACACATAGTCGAAGGCCGTGGCGTTCGGGAACGCGACCGGGACCAGGACGCCGCCGTGGGGTATCAAGACGGTGGCTGTGTAAGTGCTCATGATGGAGGTCGCGACCACCGGGCCCAAAGCACCGCCGATGTTCCTGAGCATCGTGTTGAGCCCCAGCCCCGTGGCGACGGTCTCCCTTGGAAGCGAGACGCTGATCATGTTGACTATGGGGATGATCACGGCCACGGCCCCGACCATGGAGATGGAGGTCGCTATGACCACGTCAGTGGGCGTCGCCCTGTTTACGACGAAGAGCGAGAAGCCGACTATGGCTATGGCACCCCCGATCACCAGGGCGGGCTTGGGCCCGGCCTTCGTCACCAGCCTGCCTATCAGGGGGCCCGCGATGAGCATGAGGACCGCCGCCGGCCCTATGGTCAGCCCGGCCGATATGGGGTCGAGGCCCAGCCCGAGGGGCTTGGGGTCCTCGGCGTAGAAGGTCACGGCGAAGAAGAGCATGAAGAGGCCGATCCCCGAGATTACCCCGATGCCGTTCGCCACCAGGACGTTGCGTATGCGGAGGAGGCTGAGCTGGATCAGCGGGGCTGACCTCTTGCTCTCTGCCACGAAGAATCCGAAGGTGAGCAGTATGCCCACCACGAGGGCGCCGAGGCCGTAGGGCGAGTACCAGCCGTCATAGGGCCCCTCCGTCAGATAGAGGAGCACCAGCGAGACGCCCGCCATGAGCAGGATCACCGTCTCGTAGCCCACCTTGAGCCCGGTCCCCTGGTGCCCACGTGGGAGGAACTTGGCTACCACCGCGAAGAGGACCAGGCTGAGGATGAAAGCCGAGTGGAACGCCCACTGCCAGCCGAAGTCCTGGATGATGTAAGACCCGCCTATGAGCCCTGCCGCGGCGCCTATGGCGAACGTCGCGCTGACCACTCCCTGGGCCGTGGCGATCCTTTCGTTGGGGAAGGTTTCAGCTATGATGGCCAGTGCGAGAGGCACTATGGCGAACCCGATCCCCTGGACCGCCCTGGCGGCTATGAGGAAGTAGATGGACGGAGAGAAGCCCGCCATCCCCACCCCGGCAGTGTAGAAGACCAGGGCGATCAGGAACATCTTCTTCTTGCCGTAGCTGTCCCCCCACTTACCGAACAGAGGGGAGACCGCGGAGCCCACGATCAGGAAGGCAGAGGTGACCCAGGCCACGGTCCCCTCGGTGGTTGAGAAGAAGGTCTGGATGGTGAGTATCCCTGGGATGATCATGGTCTCGACGTAGTTCAGAAGCAGCGCTACCCCCACCATGGCAAGGAGCGCCCTGAGCTGATGGGAAGTCGTCCCAGTTGGGGGCTCGGGCTGTGACGGGTCGGCCGGCTGTGACTGCATCTTTCGCAGGCCCCTTTTTGGGTTCGTTATAAAATGCCCTGAGCCTGGGCGGGCAAACTCTGTCGCCGTGGCTCAATGCCTGGCTGCTGGACAGGATGAGAGGATCCGCGCTGTCAGATTATCCTCTTGCCGAAGAGGGAGAGGGCGACCTCGACGACCAGCTCCGCAGTCTGGTTCGCCAGGTCGAGGATTGGGTTGACCTCGACGAACTCTACGGAGGTCACTTGGCTGGAGTCGTACAGCATCTCCATCGCCAGGTGCGCCTCGCGGTAGGTGAGACCTCCCCTTACGCGTGTGCCGGTCCCCGGGGCTTCCCTCGGGTCCACCGAGTCCACGTCGAAGCTGAGGTGAACCTGCTCCAGACCCGTCCCGGCAATCTTGATGGCCTCGCGCATGACTGACTTCATCCCGAGCTCGTCGATCTCTTTCATAGTGAAGACAGTCATCTTTGAGCGGGCTATCGCCTTGGCCTCATCCTTGTCGAAGTCGCGGCAGCCGACCAGCACGGTGTTCTTCTCCACCGCCTTGGGGGAGGCCCCGCCCAGACCCACGAGTCGGGGGTCCCCGTAGCCCAGTATCGCGGCGAGGGCCATCCCGTGGATGTTGCCCGACGGAGTCGTCTTCGGCGTGTTGAAGTCGCCGTGGGCGTCAAGCCAGATTATCCCTCGCTCGGTCCCGGTCCCTGCCAGCCCCGCGAGGGTCCCGACAGATACGCTCTGGTCCCCCCCGAGCACGAGCGGAAAGGACTTTTGCTTCACGCACCTGGAGACCACCCCCGCCAGGAGTTCGCACTGTTTCACGACGGCGTCGAGGTACCTCGCCCTCCGGTCGCCCATGGGGGCCGTGGCCATGTCGTCCGCCGGTATGTTGCCATAGTCGGTCACCTTGTGACC
>JBJKSN010000002.1:0-2873 GCA_046703945.1 Nitrososphaerales archaeon
GGCATAGACTAGCCAGAGCTGGATATTGACTCGTAGTCCCCGTCGGCCTTCAGCTTGTAGACTGTGATCGGCTTTATGGTGAATATCCCGACTTCGGCGACGCCGGGGGTCGACTTCACCTTGACCTCCAGGTCCCTCGGGTCGTCGATGGGCTCGAACAGGGTGTCCAGAACTATGTTCCCGTTCTCGGTGTAGTGCGGATAGCCCTTGGGCAGGAGCCTCTCTTCGGGGACGCCTCCAAGCAGCGACAGCTTCAGCTTGGCGCTCTCTCTGGCCATGGGGAACACCTCGACGGGGACCCTGACCCCGTTCTGGCCGAGCCGCTTCACGAATTTGCCTTCCCCTGCCACGATGGCTACGGACTTTGCGCTGCCCATGACGACCTTCTCCTTCAGGAGCGCCCCGCCTGCCCCCTTGACAAGGTTGAGTCCGGCATCGACCTGGTCGGCGCCGTCGATCACGAGGTCGACCGAGCCCCTGAACGGGACGAGCTCGATGCCGCACCTCGCAGCCACCATCTCGATCTGGGTGGACGTCGCCACACCCCTGATCGCCTTGGACTTCGCCATCACCGCCGGGGAGAGCTCTTCAAGGAGCGTGGCCACAGTCGAGCCGCTCCCTAACCCGAGGGTCATGCCAGCGGTGATGCCCTTGGCAAGCTCCTGGGCAACCCCTTTCAGAGCGTCCCTTGACCTGTCCATCAGCCTTCCTGCTTCTTCTCGATGTCTATCTGCTCGAGCTTGGTGAGGGCGTCCATCACCTCGTCCCTGATCTCCCTGACCCTCTTCTCTGACTCGCTCATCTCAGGCTTCGCCCTTCTCTCTACGGCGCGCTCTAGGTCGGTGGCCTTTTCGACCTTGGGGGGCGCCTCCTTCTTCGCCGGATGCGGGGCTGCAGGGCCGAGCCGCTGCTTCGCCACGTCCAGCCTGGACTCTATGTTGCGTATCTTGCTCTCGAAGAGGGTCACCAGCTCTCCGCGGAGCCCTTCCAGCTCGCCCACCTCTACCACGAGCTCTACGTCCTTCAGCTTCGCCTGGAGGTCCTTGATCTGGTCGCTGTATCGCTTGGAGATCATCTCCCTCTCCTCGCGGGTTATCCGCCCCTCGTTCTCCGCCTCGTAGAGCTTCATCATGGCTGATGAAAGGAGGTCTCTCTCGACCATGAGCGTCCGCATGTCCCTCCTCGACCTCTCCAGGTCGGCGGTGGTCATCGTGGACTCGACCGTCCTGGCTTCAGAGTCAACCCGCTTCACAAGGAGCTTCTCCTGCTTCGGTCGCGTGTAGAAGACGGCGTAGGCCGCGAGCCCGCCCAGGCCAAGCCCGACAACACCGGCGACCACCACTGTCAGAACATCGACCATGCGCGCCTTTCCTTTCCTGTGCTTCGTCGCCTTCGGTATAAAAGCAGATTCGCGCTGAGAGTGTGACGTCCTTGGGCGGAGGGGGCTGTCCTATGTCAGCTCGGCGGCGGCGATATCATGATTATGTTGTCTCCGCGTACGATCAGAGTGCCGAGGGAACTCGACTGGCCGTCTTCGGACACCTCTTCCGCCTTCTCGAGGGCCAGGTTCATGTGCTGGTCGAAGCCCTGGAGGCTGCCTCTGATGACCTTCCCCCCCTTCAACTTGATCAGGACCACCTTGCCGACGCTTTCGTCGAGGACCTTGACTGCCATGTCTACGGACAAACTGTTCCCTTGAACCTGCCGTCTGGATTCATTTATTTAAGCAGTCATACGCGCATCCCCAGTTGAAGAAGTGGGTTCTCTCCCACAGGGACTCTGCGGAGATGATCGCCAAGATAGAGTCATCCCTGGGTCTTTCGCTCAGCCTGCCGAAGTCGGCCCAGGCCGAATGCGCGGAGCCGGAGGAGGGCGTCGTCTTCGTCAAGCTCGAGGGATACGAGTTCGTCCAGTCGGACGGGTCCTTCTTCCCCTTCCTGGGCTCGCAGCCTGCCCTCGCCCTCTTCCCGTCGGCCGTGGTCGACGAGGGGGCCATCAGGTTCCTCATCAACGGGGCAGACGTGATGCGACCGGGCGTGAGGAAGATGGACGACTGGGGTGCGGTGGGAAAGCTGGTGGTCGTCAAGGAAGAGAAGAAGGGCCGTGCCATAGCGGTAGGCCCCGCGACCGTCTCCGGAGCCGAGGCCACGTCCATGTCCAAGGGCGGATGCGTGAAGAACCTCCACCACGTTGGGGACCGCTACTGGAACGCGCACAAGTCCCTCTGACGCGGATTACTTTCACGCCCCCCTCTCCTTTTAAGCTGAGAACAGAATCTCCGACCTGAGAACTATTCTCTACAACACTGTCTAACTAATTCACGGATGCGATAGAATTGCTAGCCGCGCCCTACCCTTAATAATGGCTATGAGTCACGGAGAAACACTTCAAATGTCCGGCGTGATGCAGGAGAGGAAGCTCGAAGGGAAGAGCAAAGAGATTCTTCTGAAGGCCCTGGCGCTCAAGAGCATCGAGGACCTCCCAAAGATCCAGGAGGACGTCTCCAACAAGACCATAGTGATACTCAAGGTCACCCCCCTGGCCCAGAAGAGCCTCGACGAGCTGAAGTCATCCGTCGAACAGCTGTACGAGTTCGCCACCTCGGTGGGCGGAGACATCGCCAGGCTTGGCGACGAAAGGGTTGTGATCACCCCTCCGGGCGTGCGCATCTGGCGCGGGCTCCAATAACGGATTCCCAGACTTTCTGGCAGCGGCCCGCCCAGGCAGAGCTGAACCGCCTTTGGGCAGGGCCCCGAAACCTGCTGGAGTGGCCAGGCATTTTCGCAAGCCGGGCTCAGTGATGCGGCCCCTGGTCTCAGGCATGGCTTCGAGTTCAGGGAGATGGGCCGCGTCGGGCTAGTATACCCTGATGG
>JBJKSN010000003.1:0-5154 GCA_046703945.1 Nitrososphaerales archaeon
CAGGAGACGCGCCCCCGGACCTCGTGGCGGATGTGAAGGCGTCGACGGGTCCGCTCCCGGACGGGACACTTTCAGACTTCATGGTGAAGCTTACCGACTGCAGGGCCCGGGCAGGGGTGCTCGCGGCGGTCCCGGGGCTCTCCAGGGAGGCGGCCGAGCTGGCCCAGTTCTACGGGGTCGGCCTCGCGATATGCGCTGGCGTGGAGGAGGTCCCGGAGAGGGTCGAAGAGCTCGTGCTGAAGGCGTCTGTCCAGCCCCCCGAAGGCGCGCCTCCGCGAGCCGCCTCGGCAGACGCCGGGACGGCACTCCCCCGGGCGAGCGCGGACGCCGTCCTCCTGACCCTGTATGAGAAGCAGAGCCAGTCCTACGACGCGCTGAAGCGGCTCCTGGAGCAGGTGAAGGTGAGCAACTCAAAGCTCGAAGAGCTGCTCGACGGGCCCAAGCACGAGGCCCTTGCCACCTAGCGGCGCCTGGGTGCGCAGGTTCATGCCGCTTGGGCGGCGCGGCCGAAGGGGAGATCGTCCGCACCCCTGCGCACCAGACGGAACAGCCCCGCTCGGACGCCGATAGGAATTCCCATAGATTTAAGTGCGGAAGATGCTGAGGCCGCTAACCGGTGAGTGCGCGAGATTTGGACGACAGGCCTGCGAACGCGAGGAACACCAGCGCAAGGACGGCGGAGATGGTCAAGCTGATCTCAGAGATAGGGCCGGACATACCTGAGATAGCGAGGCGGCTGGGCCAGTTCAAGGAGTCTGTCAGGTACAGGTACAAGGAGAAGGTGCTGAACCGAGGGTTCGGCGTCCAGGCTTCGATAAACCACGAGAAGCTTGGCTTAAGGCGCGTCGTCATGCTCATCGACTTCGCCCCCGCCTACACGAAGTTCTCGAATTCAATCCTTACAGCCATGAACGAGCTGTGCTATCTGGTGTATTTCGAAAAGAGGATGTTCCGCGGCGACTACCTCGCAGAGGCGAGCGTGCCAGCCGAACACGTCGACTCGTTCGTCGACGCCATGAACAAGCTGAAGGAGAAAGGGCTCTTCGTGCACCTCGACGCTTTCACCTATGACTGGTTTAGGACGATACCGATGCGCGCCGACTCCTATGACTTTGACACGGGCCGCTGGGACTTCGACTGGTCCGCGCCGGCGCAGCCCGCAGGGGAGGCCGCGTACAGCGCTGCAACACGGGTCAAGTTCGACAAGGAAGACCTTCTCATCCTGAAGGAGCTCCAGGTGGACGCGACAAGAAGCTTCGTTGAGGTTGCCGCCAAGCTCAAACTCAACTACAAGATGCTGGCTTGGCATCACAAGACCCACGTCGTCGGGCGCTCCTTGATCAGCGGCTACTATCTCAGGTGGATGGGGACGACATACAGCACCGTTTTGGAGCGAGCGCTCCATCGCAAGCACAGATACCAGCACTTGGCTGTCCTCGCGACCGGTCTGACAGAAGTCGAACGGATGGAGTTCATGGGCAGGGTGCATAGAAGCCCCTTCATCTGGAACGAGATGGTCGGAAAGAACGACTATTGCGCCCACTTCTATTTTCCCACCGAGTACATCACGGAAGCATACCAATTCCTCACTTCGGCCATCACTGACGTGAAAGACAAGATCAACGTGATGCCTCTGGACCAGACAGAAGCACTTTCGTTCACCGTGACCCACCAGCTCTATGATGAGAAGAAGAAGGCGTGGATCTTTAACGAGGGAGAGCTTCTGTCAAGGTTCGACATGCTCATACAAAAAATATCGGAGATAGGCGGGCCTTAGGCTGAGCCGGACCCGCCTATGATTTCCAGAGGCCCCAGGTGCAGGCCGAGCGAGGCGAAAACAATGCTCGCACCGGTCAGGGCCACCATGCCGAGTCGGATTTTCTCGTCGAGAGTCATTGCATCAGTGGTTGGGAGGGGACGAGATTTAAACTCTGAGATATTCAATTGATACACTCGACATGCGTCTATGTGTTTTCTAAGCTACGCCGGAACGGGACGCCCGCCAGCGAACGAGCATAGCCTCGGGCCGCAGGCCGCCTGGCCCACCCTCCAAATGTCCTAGCGCCGGGGAGTGCGCCGTGCGGGACTCGTGGACTCCCTACGGCCTGGGCCAAGAGCGCCGGATGGCGACCGACGCCCTCGTCCGTCCGGGTCCTCCCGCGGCGGGACGCCTCGAAACGTCCCCCAGCGCGCCCGCGCAATCGGAGCTATCAGCGTAATCTCGCAAAGGTGAACGCATGATTAACAAACGTTATAGATGGGTCATTCATGCAAATGGAAAATGCTTGGAGTTCCTGCCGCGACTGGTAATTTCTGCCCGACCCCCCGGGGAAGACGTGTACGAAGTGATGGTAGAAGGGGAAGACTCGCTAGGAGCGCTCAGTGAGATATCGCGCGTCGTCAGCGAAGCGAGGGCCAACTTCATGTTTGCCCACGGGCAGATGGACGCGGCCAGGAAGAAGTTCTCCTATGCCTATTTCTGCGAGTTCGCAGGCGCAACAGTGACCCCTGATGAGCTCTCGACGCGCCTGAGAGGGCTCTCGTTCGTCACGGATGTCCGCCTGGCGTCGATGAAAGGGATGATGTTCGAGAAGTTCATGTTCCCGCTGCGGTCAGCCTCCGACAGGATCCTGCACCTGCGGGCGGACGCCTTCGTAGAGATGGAGAACAGGCTGGTGGAGATATTCGGGGCCGCGGGGGAAACCATGTCCTACGAGCAGGGCAAGGCCTACGCCCAGTCCGTGATGAAGGGCCTCGAGGACTACAGGCAGGAGATAGGCGCGGCCTGGGACATCTGCAACATCCAAGACCTGTTCAGGGCAGAGGGGTGGGGGGTCGCCGAGGTCACCGAAGTGCCGGATGGGTACGAGGTCTCCGTGAAGTCCGCACCGTCCCACGCCCGGGCCGGAGCAGCGAAGGGACCGGGGAAGTTCGTGGTGGGGCTCCTCGTGGGGATGCTCAGGATGCACAGCAAGGGGCACCTTGCCGCCGGGCAGCCGGCCTACGACGCCATGACGGACGAGTATCGGTTCTCCATCAAGAAAGTGAAGCGGGCCTAGGCGCCTCGGTCGGCAGGCCTGGTCAGAGTCATGCTCTGGTGACCGAGCCCCCCGAGAGCCTGTAGACCGAAGTCCCCAGCTTCGCCTCCTCCTCGCTGGTGGAGACCATGACCACCGTGGCGCGGAGCTCCCGGTTGAACCGTGACACCAGGCTGATCAGCGCAGCGGCGTTCTCGTCGTCCAGGGCAGAGGTGGGCTCGTCGGCTAGTATCAGCGCTGGCCTGTTGACCATGGCCCTGATCGCCGCCACCCTCTGCTGCTCGCCGTGGCTCATCTCCCCCGGGTACCGTCCTGCGAGGCGCTCCAGCCCGTAGTGCTCCAGGTCGGCCATGGCCCGCTCCCTCCTCTCCCCCCTGGGGACCCCGGCCAGCCACATGGGGACTTCTATGTTCTCCAGTGCCGTGATGTGAGGTATCAGGTTGAACCCCTGGAAGACGTAGCCCAGCCTCTCCCTCCTGAGCCTTGCAGCGTCCGACTCACTGAGGGAGGAGGCGTCGGCGCCAAGGAGCGTGACAGACCCCCTCGTCGGCCTGTCGAGGAGCCCCATCAGCCTGAGCAGGGTGGACTTCCCTGACCCCGAGCGGCCGTATATCCCCACGAACTCCCCCTCGGCCACTGAAATGCTCGCCCCCTTCAGGACCGAGTCCCCGCTGGGGTATGACTTCCAGACGTCCTTCAGGTCGAGGGCCGGGCCGGACATGGCTGCGTCGCACCTCCTCTCTCCAGGTCGCTTAAAGAGAGCGGACCGGACGCAAGGATGCAACGCTCTAATATGCTACGCCGGGCGCTGGGACGGATGAAACGGTCCAAGATCGTCCTCGCCCTCAACGTCCTCATACTCATCGCCGTCATCGCCGCCGCGTCCGTCCTCGCGCTCCTGGTGGTCGGAGGGGCGGCGTCCGCGTCTTCCCTGTCCATAGGGACCCCCACCACCCGTGCGGCCGGGTCGCTGACCGAGGTCGTGGTCCCGATCCAGATAGGGAACCACGGGTACTTCAGCCTCTCCAACGTCGCGGTCAACGTCGCCGTGACAGACGCGGCCGGGGCTCAGCTCCTCGCGGGGACCCTGGGGCCCTTCACAGTCGGGCCCGGGCAGACCCAGCACGTGACGGCCTCCCTGGTCCTCAGCACGGCGGGCCTCTCCGCGGCGGCGCTGCAGAGCCTGGCCACCGCGCCGCAGGAGCTGACGGTGAGCGCGACCCTGGCGGCCTCGGTCCCTCCGTTCGTGGGCGTCACCGGCTCGGTGGGCGCCCAGCTCAGCTGGGGGGCTCCGGTGTCGGGCCTCACCGTCGGCCAGCCCTCTTTCTCGCAGTACAACTCCACGGCCGTGGAGGCGTCGGTCCCTGTGAAGTTCGCCAACGACAACGCCTACCTCGCGGTCTCAGGTGATGGGCTGGTGACCGTGCTGAACTCGTTGGGGCAGAAGGTCGGCTCCGGGTCGGTGACCCTCGACGTCCAGCCCAACAGCCAGTTCGATCAGGCAGTGCACCTGTACATCGGGATCCCGGCAGGCCAGCTCCAGTCCTTGCTCACCCAGGACCAGACCCTCAGCTACTCGGCGGTGCTGAGCATCCCGACAGGGGGGAGCACCTTCACCATGACCGAGCCGCTCACCTACAGCTGGGGGGCGCCGATGAATGGGCTGAGCGTCGGGACACTGGCCGCATCCCCGGTCAACGCCACCTACTCCGCGGTCACCGCTCCCCTCGGCTTCACCGACGCCTCGTCGTTCCTCGGGGTCAGCGGGACGGTGAGCGGGACGATGACGACCTCCTCGGGGACCGTCGTCGGGACGGTATCCCCCACGCCGGTTTCAGTGACTCCGGGGCAGTCGTTCTCCGGGACCGTTTCTGGGCTGATGCAGAACTCAGCCCTGGGCCAGGGGAGCTACGTCCTCCACCTGACCTTCGCCACCCAGTACGGGACGTTCACCACGGAGGTGGCCGTGGCTGCCTAGGCTCCTCGGCCAGGAGATGAGCGGCGGAAGGCTCGGGCTCCGCGTCGCGCTCTCAGTGGTCTTCGGCGCCGTGGCCTTCGCCCTGTTCTACTACATCCCCGCCGCCCTGGGAACGCTGGTCGCCGGCCTGGCCGGGCC
>JBJKSN010000004.1:0-5357 GCA_046703945.1 Nitrososphaerales archaeon
CTTATGTCGAAACCTGTGGCGGTGCCGCTCGGGCCCGTAGCGCAGATTCAATCGGTGAGCGAAATACGGATAGCGTGGCAGCCTTCTAAGCTGTAGGGAGCTTAGGCTCGCAGAGGTCGTGGGTTCAAATCCCACCGGGCCCGCATGACATCCAATCCTGCGGTGTTACCCAACAGAGGAGGCACGTAGCCGGGTTCATCCGACCACATGTTCGAGGGATGCCGCGGCTCCATAGAGCTTGTTCGCACCCTGCTGCCAGGCGACCGAGCGCGTCCCTTCCAGGACGTCGTCGGATATCTCGAGACCGCGGTGGGCCGGCAGGCAGTGCATGACGACTGCACCGCGGGGAGCGGCCTTCATCAGGTCGGAGTTGACCTGATACTTCCTGAACGCCCTGAGCCTCGGCTCCTGCTCCTTCTCTTCTCCCATGCTCACCCAGACATCGGTGTAGACCGCGTCCGCCCTTGCGACGGCTTTCTTGGGTTCCCGGACGACCTCGACGCTCCCGCCCGTCTTCCGGGCCAGCGACTTCGCCTTACGGACGAACGAAGCTTCGGGCTCATAGCCTTCTGGGGAGGCCGCGACCACGTTCATGCCGGTGAGGGCCCCAGCCAGCATCAGGGAGTTGCAGACGTTGTTGCCGTCCCCGATGTACGCCAGGGTGGTCCCCCGCAGCCTGCCCTTCGTCTCCTTAATGGTGAGCAGGTCGCTGACCGCCTGAGTCGGGTGCTCGGCGTCGCTGAGGCCGTTGATCACCGGCTTCCCTGAATACTCGGCCAGCTGGACGAGCGTGCTCTGAGAATAGACCCGCGCCACCACGACATCGAGGTAACTGCCAAGTATCCTGGCCGTGTCCTTGACCGGCTCCCCGCGGCTGAGCTGGAGCTCGCTGGAGGAGAGATAGACCGGCGACCCCCCTAGCTTCAGCGTGGCCACTTCGAAGCTGGTCCTCGTCCTGGTGGAGGGCTTCTCGAACAGGAGCCCCACAGCAGACCCGGAGAGGGCGCGCGACGGCTGCCCCGACTGGAACTGCTTCTTCAGGGCCTCCGAGCGGGCCACCAGTGACTCCATCTCCTGAGGCGAGAGGTCGGCGACGGAAAGAATGCTCTTTGGTCTCGATGCCACCAAGACCCCGCCGGTCGCCGCCGCATAGATGAAGTTATGCGAAACGTGCGGGAGCACCCCTTCCCTGGTGGGTGGGCCTCAGGTGTCTTTCCCGGAACTCCTGGCAGGGAGCGACAGAGACAACCCGCGGTGGGGCTGTTGGGGTCAGGCCCCCTTCCGACCTTCGGCGAAGCCCCTCTCCCTCGAGAGAAGAGCCCTCTTCCTGCCGACGCCCATGCCGTACCCTCCCAGGCTCCCGTCTTTTCGGATTACCCTGTGGCATGGGATTATCAGCGGGACAGGGTTCGAGCCGCAGGCGTTCGCCACCGCCCTGACAGCCCTTGGCTCGCCGACCATCTCGGCCACGTCCTGGTAGGACCTGGTCTCCCCCAGTGGGATGAGCCGCAACGCGGTCCAGACCCTCATCTGGAAGTCCGTGCCGCGGATGTCCAGGGGGAACCTCGCCTCCTGGCCGCGCAGGTGCCTTTGGAGAGAGACGAGGTGGCGCTTCGCGCTTGCAGACCTCGCTATGACAGCTCTGGGGAATTCGGCGACCAGGGCGCTCAGGAGCTCGCCGTCGCTCCTCCCGGCCTTGACCGAACAGACGCCGTGGTCCGTGCTGGCGACGAGAAGGCGGCCCAGGGAGGACTCCCCGGTCGCATAGCCGATGCGAGCCCCGGAGCCACCCTTCCTGTATGTGGCCGGGGTCATGCCAAGCCTCTTCCTGGAGTCTTCGTATAGCCAGCTCTGGGCGGAGTAGCCGGTCTGTCTCAGGGCGCTGACCACCGCCTCGCCGTCGGCAAGCCTTGACCTGAAGTGGCTGAGCCTGTACTCCTCGAGGTAGGCCCGGGGGGACATACCCATCACCTCTGTGAAGGCCCTCTGCAGTTGGAAGGAGCTGAGCCCAAACCTCTCCCCGAGGCTCCCGAGCGTCACCCGGGAGGTGGAGTTCGCCTTCAGATAGTCGCAGACCTGCTTCACCAGCTGAGCCTTCGATGGCGTCTTTGGCCCTTCTGTGACTCTCTGCAACCCTTTATCGCCTCACGAGAGCCTGTTTGGTAATAAGACGTTTTGTCTGATTCTTGCGCCCTCAGGCCGGGACGGCCTAGCTGAGCCTGATGCCTGGGAACACGCCGTGGACCGCGTAGCCGAAGACGTACAAGGCGATGGTCGCCCCGAACAGTATCAGTAGTATCTCCAGGAAGTCCCTGAGGAATGTCTTCTGCTGGATGACTACGCTGTACCACGTGGTGACGGCGAGTATCACGACGGCGAGGGAGAGCGAGGATGACAGCGCGAAGACCATGTTCCTGGTCAGGAAGTAGGGGGTCGCGAGCGTGATGGCAGTGAGGAAGTAGGATACGCCGGTGTAGACCGCGCTCAGCCTGGCTGAGCCTTCGAAGCCTCCCTGCTTGGCCTGGGCGTAGGCGGCAGAGGCCATCGCAAGCGAAGCGGCCGCCCCCGCGATCACTCCCGCGAGACCTGCGATCTCCGTCTGGTCGTAGAACCCGAGGGAACCCGCGTGGATGCCTGAAATCTCGACGAGGGAGTCGGCCAGCCCCAGGACGATGAACGAGATGTATCTGACCGCCGAGCTCTCGACCTTCATCTCCAGGGCCTTTTCGTGGTCTTTCTCGTCCGCCACCATCTCGTCGAAGGCGACCCTGTCTCCCTCGGGGATGAGGCGCGCGAACCCTCGGTATGTCTGCACGACGTTCTCTTCGTGCCTGTCCAGGTATCGCGTGGCGAACGTGAGGCCGAGGAAGCGCCTCAGGAACAGGACCCAGTAGAGCTTCAGCTTGGCAAGCCTCGGCTCCTCCCCAGGCACGTACTTCCTCCAGAACTCGTAGTGCCTGTGCTCCGTGGCCGAGAGGGTCCTGAGGACCTCCGCGAAGGGGCTGCCCTGGTTTACGGTCTTCGAGAGTCGCTCATAGAGCGTGTAGTCGGACCACTCGTCGGACATCCGGGTCCGAGCCACCGCCTTGAGCTCCTCCTCTCCGGGTGGCATCTGAACTTCCGCCGAGTCCAACCGCCGTATTTGAACCCTGAGCGTGCGGGGGGCGCTGGGTGCCCAATGGAGTAGTTTATAGCGGAAGGGAGCGGAAGGGGGGGTGACAACACATGACGTCAGCATACTGCGTGAAGTGCAAGGCAGCACGAGAGATGAAGAGCCCGCAGAGCGTGACCATGAAGAATGGGAGACACGCGACGTCCGGGACCTGCCCGGTCTGCGGCACGAAGATGTTCAAGATCGGCGGCTAGGGCTGCAACCCGGCCTCCATCCTCTGAGGACATCACTCTAGATAGAACGCCGGCTTAGTGGGCAGAGCGTCCTTCGCCCTGTTCGCCGGGTCGTGGGTCTGCTTCCCGGTTTTTTGAACCACCACCTCTATTCCAAGCTCCTTCGCCATGAACTCCGAGGCCTCGGAGAGGGACTTGAACTCGTCGAACCCCCTGCTGGAGACGACCCTGCCCAGGAGGTCTTCGCCCAGCTCGTAGGCTAGCTTGAAGACCCTGTCTGGCTGGATCCTGAGGGAGGCGTGCTTCTTCAGCACCTGGCCGACGTTCCCCTTGTTCTGCTTGATAGCGGCCAGCTCGATGAAGAAGGCCTTCGCCTCGTCGGAGCACACGTAGACGTTGAGCTTGGACCGGTCCCCTTTCACCACCTTCAGCACGTTCCGCGCGTCCTCGATGACCCTCCCGAGGACAGCTTCGGCCAGGACGGCTTCGTCGTCCACCGGGAAGTCCTTGGGGGACGGCCAGTCTGCCTGGCAGACCAGCCCCTTCCCCCCCAGCTCCCGGTTCAGGTCCTCGGCCATGAACGGGGTGAAGGGAGACATCATCCGGGCCCAGGCGTTGAAAACCTCGGTGAGTGTCTGGCGCCGCGGTTTTCCGGTCCTGCGCAGGTAGTACCGCAGGTCGTTCCAGACGTCCAGGAATATGGCGGCGGAGGCGCGCCGCATCCGGAGCTCGTCCATGGCTGCGGACGCGATGGCTATCCTTTCGTGCAACGAAGAGACCAGCCACGAGTCGAGGCCCTCCTCCTTGCGGTCCGCAGCAGACCTCAGGGTCTTCTTGACGAACGGGATGACAGACTCCACCTTCTCCTTCGCGTCCATGGCCGCCTTGTCTCTCCAGTCCGCGTCGTCCATGCCGTCCGCGGTCAGGGCCAGCGCCAGCCTGAAGGCGTCCGCGCCGTACTTCTCCTTGGCTCCCTCCCAGGTGACGAAGTTCCCCTTCGTCTTGCTCATCCTCCCTCCCTCGATGGTTATCATGCCGTTGATGCCGAACCCTCTGGGCCAGTACTTCTCCGGGAAGAGGGCCGCATGGTGGAAGGCGAAGAAGGTGAGGTGGTTGGGGATGAGGTCCTTCCCCGAGTTGCGCAGGTCGACGGGATACCAGTAGGTGAACTCGCTCCTCAGGTCCTTGAGGACCCTCTCGGCGATCTTGGCCGCCTTGGACAGGCTCGCTGGGTTCCCCTTCCCCAGGAGGACGTAGTCCAGCACCTCAGGCGTCAGGTTGTCCGGCCCGACCTTCTCCAGGTTCACGAACTTGCTTATGCAGTAGTAGGCCATGTAGATGGTGGAGTCGCTCAGGGTCTCGACCAGCCAGTCCTTGTCCCAGGGGAGCCTGGTCCCCATCCCCGAGCGCCTGGCGCAGGGCCAGTCCTTCAGCCACTCGATGGTGGAGTAGAACAGCTGTCTCGCCTCCTCAGGGTAGATCTCCGCCCTGTCTATGACCAGCTTCGCCTTGGCCTTCCACTCCGGGTTAGAGTAGTTCAGGAACCACTGGTTTTCGAGTATCTTGATGTAGCAGCGCGTCCCGCAGCGGCAGACGACCCTCTCCGGGAGCTCGAACATCTTTGCCAGCCTCTCGGTCTTGGCTATGAGCTCCACCGCCTTGTCCTTCGCCTCGGGGACGGTCAGGCCCGCGAGCGGGCCGGAGCTCTGGCTGAGGACCCCCCTGTGGAACTCGGCGCTGTAGATCTCCTGGGTGGCTGCGTCCAGTTTCGGGTCCATGGAGTCTCCTATGTTCAGCTTCCGGACCACGTCCTCGGCCGGGACCTGGGAGAATCCCTTCAGGGAGAGGATCGGGATCGGGGCTATCTTGTCGGCCTCCTCCTTGACCTGCCTGCCGACCGGTACCCTCCCTTCCTGGATGTCCCTGAGCGCCATCAGGTCGTAGGGGGCGTGGGCCGGGACGCTGTAGACCACGCCGGTTGCCAGGGACGGGTCGACGAACCTCCCCGGGAG
>JBJKSN010000005.1:0-2537 GCA_046703945.1 Nitrososphaerales archaeon
GACGAAGTTCAGCGCGCTGCTGGACCGCCTTGGGATACCCCAGCCTGCCTGGGGCTCCTTCCGTTCCCCGGCAGAAGCCGCCACCTTCTGCTCGAGGGTGGGATACCCGGTCATCGTCAGGCCCTCGCACGTACTCAGCGGCTCCGCCATGCGGGTCATCTGGGACCCGTCGGAGCTGGAGGTCTACATAACGAGGGCAGCCATGGTCAACCCGGACTATCCCGTGGTCGTCAGCGAGTTCATAGAAGGGGCCCGGGAGGTGGAGGTCGACGCAGTCTCCGACGGGAAGAACACGGTGATCGGCGCCATCATGGAGCACGTCCAGGACGCAGGGATACACTCGGGGGACGCCATCATGAGCATCCCCACCGTCTCCGTGACCAAGGCGGCCAAGGAGAAGATACGGGTCTACACCAGGAGCATCGCCAGGGAGCTGAAGGCCAGGGGCCCGCTGAACATCCAGTTCCTGGTCCGCGGCGCCTCGGTCTACGTCATAGAGTGAAACCTCAGGGCGTCCCGCTCCCTCCCCTACGTCTGCAAGGCGACCGGGGTGAACCTCATCGATGTGGTGGCCCCGGCCATAGAGGGGGGCTCCCTGAAGAGGACCACGGACGTCGAAGAGCCCAGGCGCTTCGCCGTGAAGGCTCCCATGTTCTCGTTCCTGCAGATGGACGGGGCGGACCCCAAGCTCGGCGTCGAGATGCGGTCCACCGGGGAGGTCGCCTGCTTCGGCGACACCTTCGCCGAGGCGCTCTCCCAGGCGCTGCTGGCCACGGGGCACAAGATACCGAAGAAAGGGGACCTGGGGCTGATGCTCCTGGAGCCATGGCAGGCGAGCGCCGGGGTCAAGCCGCTGCTTTCCCGTTTCAGGGCCGCCGGCATCGAGGTGCTGGAGCTCGACGAGAAGGCCCTGGGGACCAGGATGGCCGAGGTCCTGGACACCATAGCGAGCGGGAAGGTCTCGTTCGTCCTTTCGTTCAACGCCAACACCAACGTGGACTCCGAGGCCTTCCACAGGGTGAGGCGCAAGGCGGTCGACCTCCAGGTGCAGATACTCTCCACCAAGGAGGAGGCCGAGGCGCTCCTCCTCTGCGTCGGGAAGTAGGCGGCCGCCTTGGGGAGCGACGAGAAGGTCGACCTGGTCGACGAAGGCGACTCGGTGGTGGGGGAGTCTACCCTGGGGGAGTGCGTCAGGGAGGGGCTGCTGCACCGCGCCGTGGCAGTGGTCGTGTCGAGGCCCGGCGGAAAGGTCCTGCTGCAGCAGAGGACCCGGAAGGACCTCTGGCAGCCCGGGATGTGGACGCTCTCCTGCACCGGACACGTGAGGAAGGGGGAGTCCTACGAGGACGCCGCGCGCCGGGAGCTCGACGAAGAGCTCGGCCTCAGGTCGGGCCTCGCGAGCCTGGGGAAGTACCTGATCCCTCCCATAAGGGAAGGGGACCTGACGGAATACGAGTGGGTGTCGCTCTTCGCCGCGTCCTCAGACGCCCCGGTCCGGGCCGACCCGGTCGAGGTTGAGTCGGTCGAGGAGTTCGACGACGAAGGGCTAAGGGAGATGACGCAGGGGAAGGAGCTCACTCCGGACTCCGCCATGCTCCTGGGGGAGTACCTCAGGCTGAGGCCTCGACGGCCCCGGGCTTGATTTCTTATTACGAGGCTCATCAGGCCCCGGTCTATGTCAGCTTCAGAGGAGATCAACTCACACCTCGCCGGCACCTCCAGGGCGATAGTCATCTCTGAGAGAGAGGTGGACCTCCGGCCCGCGGCCGAGGACAACAGGCTGTTCCTCCTGAAGATAGGCGAGGGGTCCCTGGCCGCAGGGGGGAGGGGCGGGGGCTTCGGCGAGAGGAAGGTGACCGCCGTTTTCTGCTACGCCCGGTCCGGCGGGGCCTGGTCGAAGGTCTACGAGGCCGCAGGGGGGGAGGCGGAGGCCTTCGAGGTCCCCTACTACGTCGCCAGGCTCCCGATGACGCTGGCGGACGGGACCGAGAGCATGGGCTACGGCGTCGTCGACGGCGAGCTGGTCGGGGACATGCTGAAGAAGGCAGGCATCTCCTCACCTTAAATAGAAACGCGGTCGGGCCGGTTTTCGGAATGCGGGTCCTGGTCACGGGCGCCTCGGGGATGGTGGGGAGGAACCTCGTCGGGTACTTCAAAGAGAAGGGGGTCGGGACGGTGCCGACCGACCTCTCTGGCTGGGACGTGTCCGGGGACCTGCTTGACAAGGACTTCGTCTTCAGCACGCTGGCGTCCCAGGACTTCGACGCCATGGTCCACCTCGCAGCCATCACAGAGATCAAGAAGACCATCGAGGACCCGGCCCTCTGCTTCAGGGTCAACTGCTTCGGCACCCTGAACATGCTCGAGCTCGCGAAGAAGAAGGGGGTGAAGAGGATCATCGTCGCCTCGTCCGCCAACGTCTTCGGCGCGCCCAGGGCGAACCCGGTCTCCGAGGAGTCCCCCTTCGACCCGCGCGTCCCCTACGACTACTCGAAGGTGGTCAGCGAGAACATGGCCATGGCCTTCCACAAGTCGGT
>JBJKSN010000006.1:0-5622 GCA_046703945.1 Nitrososphaerales archaeon
CCGGAGTCATAGACAATCCAGTAGTTGAGCGGGGTCACCACTCCGGTCTCAGGGTCCACCTCCACCAGCGCCACGTTGGCTGCGCTGCTTATGGTCTTGTACCGCTCCATGCGCTTCTTCTCGTCGGGGGCGGTAGGCGGGAGCCTGTATGAGACCGGGAAGTCGACCTCTTCCCGACGACCTGCGGCCAGCACCCATCCGGCCACCATCTTCATCGCCTCACTGAGCGGGATCTTCTTGGAGGGGGCGGCCTTTGAAACGACGAACCCCGCGTCATAGGCATACTCCCCGGCGGGTGACCCAGAGGCCTCCGCGACGAGCTTCACTATGTTCTCTTTGATCTTCTCGGCGGCCATGCTGGTGACGGCCGTCAGCATCGACGTCTCCCTGTCCGCGGCCGGTCCCGCGGAAGTCAGGGAGGGGATCGTCATGGCTCGCTCTACGCTGATGTCCTCGAAGCCTATCCCAAGCATGTCAGAAAGGAGTTCGGTGACGATGGTCTCGTGCCCCTGGCCCGAAGACGGGTAGAGGAGGCTCACATGCAGCTTTCCGTCGGAGCCGAACCTGATCTTGATGGTCTCACCCTGCCATGACCCGGGGCCCTCGTCCGTCGCCCCTCTCTTGATCGGTACGTGGGACGTCCCTGACCCAGGCACAACAGATGTGGCCAGGCCGATCCCCATGAGGCGGCCATTGGCCCTCGCCTCTGCGCATCTCTTCCTCAACCCCTGATAATCGCACATGTCGAGGACCGTCTTCAGGAGCGTTTCGTAGTTCCCGCTGTCGTAGGTGTTTCCCGAGGGGTTCGTGTATGGGAAGTCAGTGTGGGCGATCAAGTTTCTCCTGCGCAGGTCCGCAGGATCCATGTCGAGGGTCCGCGCCAGCCTGTCCATGGCCCTCTCGAGCGGGAAGGTCCCCGAGATGGCCCCGAGACCCCTGTATGCTCCCACCGGGCTCTTGTTCGTGAAGACGCAGGTCACGTCATAGTACGCGTAGGGTATCTTGTACTGCCCGTTGATTATCGGAAGCGGCTTGATCACGGATGCGGGTGTGAATATGTGCGGGTACGCGCCGATGTCCTCCACCATCTTCAGCTTTATCGCCTTCACCGTGCCGTCTCTCATGTATCCCAGCTTGACTTCGTGAGTCCTGTCGAAGGTGTGGGCGTCGCCCGTGAGGCTGTGCTCCGTACGCGTCTCGACGAACTTCACCGGCTGGCGCGTCAGAATCGACATCATCCCCGCCAGGGTGGGCCAGAGCACGTTGGTCTTGTTCCCGAAGCTGCCCCCCAGGTCGACGTTCTGCATGAAGTTGATGTCGATCCCTTCGGCTTTGAGAGGCATAGGTATGCTCATCCCTTTGAAGAAGTTGCTCGGGTACTGGAAGCTGGACCAGTAGGTGAGGGCCCTGGCCTCCGCGTCGTACCTTGCGACCGAAGCGAAGGTCTCCAGGCACTGCCCAGTCACCCGCGACGTCTTGAACTCCGCCTCTACAACTCCGTCGCACTTCGCCAGGACGCCGTCGATGCCGTCTGTGAAGTCGAACGTGTCGTGGTAGGCGACGTTGGTGCCGAGGGCTTCGTGCAGGAGAGGCGACCCGGGCGTCAGGGCGTCCTTCACGCTGGACACCACCGGCAGGGGTTCGTACTCGACGGATATGCTGTCGATGGCGTCCATGGCCGAGTACCTGTCTGCGGCGGCTACGGCTACGACCGGCTCGCCCACGTATCTCACCCTGTCGGCAGCCAGACAATAGCGAAACACCTTCCCGTCCAGCCCCCTCAGGACGTAGGGCAAGGGCCCCGTCATCCTCTTCGCGTCTACTCCGGTAGCGATCGCCTTCACCCCCGGCATGCGTTCGGCCTTGCTGCTGTCGATGGAAGTTATCTTGGCGTGGGCGTAGGGGCTCTTGAGGACGGACATGTGCAACATGTTTGGTAGTTTCACGTCGTCGACGAAGTTTCCTTGACCTTTGACGAAGCGCAGATCCTCGATTACTCTCGAGTCAGTCCTCATCCTTTCCGGTTTGTCCGACTTGGGCTATTAAACGTTGGGAGAAAAGTCGCAAAAATGATGGCACGTGTTCCAGGCGTCACCGCCGAGCAGAGGACCGCCTGCCGATCGCGCGCTTGACTGCGCGAGGCCGCTGCGGGCGGAGGGCGATGCAGCGTCATGAGCGGTCGGTCTCGGCGGCTGTCGCCTACCCATCATCCTCGCGAAATTATTCTAGATTTTTGCTGAGCCCTCACAACCCTTAAGTGGCGTCCGGGCCTAATTTGGTTGTTGTCGCATCAATATTTCCCAGAGAACCGAGGCTGGTCGAACCACACGGTCCGTTTGATATCGCAGGTCGCAAGCGACGGGGCCGACTTCGGCGAGATCCAGAGGGCCCTCGAGGGGGTGAAGGTCGGGGACGTTGGCGACTGGTACAGTCATTGGTATCAGATGGCAGAGTATGTGGAGTCTCTTGGAAAGGCGGCCGTCAACGAGGGCCGGAGCGTCACCGCATGGAAGAGCTTTTTCCGCTCGTCCAACTACTACAGGCAGTCGCAGGCGTTCCTGGAGTTCGGTGACCCGAGGAAGGTCCCGGCCTATCTCAAGACAGCTGAGGTGTTCAGGGAAGGGTGCAAGCACCACGACCCTCAGTTCGAGTGGGTGCAGTTCCCTTACGGAAACGACACGCTAGACGGATACGTTTTCCCTGGGGCCGGGGAGCCGGCCGGCGGGTCGGCGCGGAGGCCAGGGCTGATATGGTTCGGAGGCGCAGACAGTCCTGCCGAGGAGCTGTTCTTCCAGGGCGCCAGCGAAGCTGTCGGACGCGGGATCACGGTTCTCGCGGTCAACGGCCCGGGAATCGGGCTCTCGCTCTACCAGAAGGGGATGCGCAGCATACCGGACTATGAGAAGCCTTACTCGGCGGCCATGGATTATCTCGTGAAGAGGGCCGACGTCGACCCGGGGAAGGTCGCGATAATGGGCAACAGCATGGGCGGGTACTACGTGCTTCGGGCGGCGGCCTTTGAGAAGCGTGCCAAGGCATGCATAGCCTATGACGTCGGCTACGACCTTATCCACGACCTCTACGATTACTACAAGCCGATCCAGCGTACGCTGCAGTCTGTGGTCGGCGCCAAGGACGACGCCGACGCGAGGCGGATACTCTCTGCGTTCAACCTGAGAGGGGTCTGCTCCGAGATCACATGCCCTACTCTCCTGACCCACGGCGACAGCGACTACATCATGGACCCCTCTGCGGTGACAAGGGCGAAGGAAGAGATGAAGTGCCCCACCACGGTGAAGATGTGGAAAGGCACCCACAGCATGAGAGAGTACCATAAGGAGGCACTCGCATACATGTTCGACTGGGCCCTGCAGGCGATGGCCTAGCAAAGGCGAACAGGTTAGGGGTGACGAGGGCAGGCCAGGCCTGCATCCGACACAGGCGAGCAGCGGAGTCTACCTGTTCAGTCGCCGGACGCGTGGACCCTGCAGCCGTCGGGCGAGACCATCCGGACGCGAGACACCAAAAGGCTAATATCGGCACCGAAGCCAATTCCGTAGGATGTATCCTAGGGGATTCAGATATGTCGCCCCGAAGAACCTCCAAGAGGCGGCCCGCGCGATCAGGGCCAACGCTGATGAAGCCAAACTGCTGGCAGGCGGGATGAGTCTTATCCCCATGATGAAGCTCAGGATTGCGTCGCCGACGGTCGTGGTGGACATCAACAGAACTCCCGGGCTGTCATACATCAAAGCGGATGGCGGCAGACTGTTGATCGGTCCGCTCACGAGGCATGCAGACATAGAGCGATCCGACCTTGTCGCCAAGGTCGCGCCCCTCCTGAGCGAAGCAGCGCCCCAGATAGCAGACCGACAGGTGAGGAACCGCGGGACCATGGCAGGTTCGCTCTGCCACGCCGATCCGGCCGCCGATTGGCCGGCGGTGACCCTCGCCTGCGACGCAGAGTTTGCCATCCTCGGCGAGGAGGAGAGGGTGGTGAAAGCGCAGGATTTCTTCAGGGGGCCCTTCGAGACAGCGTTAGAGAGCGGAGAGATCCTCAAGGAGGTACGGGTGCCCCTCCTGCAGTCCCCCCACGGCTACGCATACCTGAAGTTCGCTCGAGAGATCGGGGACTTCGCGACGCTGGGCGTGGCTGTCCTGGTCACCCTGGTAAACGGAGGGCATGGAGACGAGGCGAGGATAGGCAAAGTGTCGATAGCGCTCACCGCCGTTGCGCCCAAGCAGTTCAGGGCGACCGATGCTGAAGAAGCTCTGTCCGGGAAGCCGGTGAGCCCGGACCTCATCGCCACGGCGGCGAAACTCGCGAGCGACCAATGCGAGCCGCCGGTCGACCTAAGGGGCTCAGTGGAATACAAGAAGAAGATGGCGGAAGTGTTCACGGGGCGCGCGATCAAATTAGCCCTTAAGAGGGCAGGCTGGAAGGCGGAGTAGATGACTCAGAGCCTCCTCGATTCCCAGCCGCTTGACAAGATGAAGGTGAGAGTAAACATAAACGGGAAGGAGTATTCTCACGAAGTAGAGCCGAAGCTACTCCTGGTCCACTACCTGAGGGAGGTGGCCGAACTGACCGGGACGCACATCGGCTGCGACACCACCCACTGTGGGGCATGCACCGTGCTGATCGAGGACGGCGGTGAGTGGAGGGACATAAAGTCGTGCACGATGCTCGCGGTGCAGGCGGACGGCAAGAAGATCGTCACGGTCGAAGGGCTCGCAAGGGACGGCGAGCTTCACCCCATACAGAAGGCGTTCTGGGACCAGCACGCCCTCCAGTGCGGGTACTGCACTCCAGGGATGATGATGTCAGCCCTGGGGTTCCTAGCGTCGAACCGGAATCCTACGGAGAAGGAAGTGAAGGAGAGCATCGGAAACATATGCAGGTGCACCGGCTACCAGAGCATAGTGAAAGCGATTCTGGCGACGGCGAAGGACCTGGAAGGCAAACCCAGCGTCCTCGAGTGGTAGCAAGAGGCAGTCGACCCGTTGCACTTCGAAGACACCCTCATCGTGAACGCAGCCGTCGACAAGGTCTGGGACTTCATCTCCACCCCCTCGGAGTTCGTCAGGGTGATTCCCGACCTGCAGAGCAAAGAGATCCTGGACGACAAGACGTTCCAGGTTTCGTTCAAGATGGGGCTGGGAATGATAAAGGGAACCATCAACATGAAGTTCGCGGTGGAAAGCGCCGAACCGGGGAGGCACCTCAAGCTTGCAGGGAGGGGGAGCGGGCTCCAGAGCACGTCGGACCTGACCATAGACCTAGAACTGTCCCCCCAGGACGGCAATACCCTGGTGAAGTGGGCAGCCGACCTCGAAGTCACCGGGACCGCCGCGAGCATGGGGATGAGGTTCATAGAACCTGTCACGAGGTCGAAGGTCAGAGAGATAGTCGACGGCGTCAGGAAAGAGTTCGCGCCAGCCTGACCTCGGCGACCTGTAAGCCTGGCAGGACCCGGGCCCTCGAAGGGCCTGACACGCCCCTACTTCGCCTGCTCGCTTCAAGTCTTTTAAGGCGGCGGAGGGTGAAAGGGGTATGGAAGCTTTTGACGTACACTCTCACATCCTGCCCAGCGACCTTATCACCAATCTCGACGGTAAGAT
>JBJKSN010000007.1:0-4292 GCA_046703945.1 Nitrososphaerales archaeon
CTCGCTGAGGCTCGCTCCCTCCCCCTCTTCCGCCTACGCTCCTCGCACCTTCATCTGGCGATGAAGGCTCCTCCCTCGCTACGTTCGGTCGGGGGGTGCCCTCTGGTCAGGCTCAGGGGGTGTGGAGGGGTGTCAGAACCTGTTCGGAAATCAGAAAGTGGGGGGGTCAAAATACCCCAAAGGGATAGCCCCAGTCGGGCTCTCTCGAAGAGCCGTGATGGCTTAGTGGCTGTCTACTGGAAGGTGCCCGTAGCCTGAGGCTGGCCGCTATTCGCCAGCGAGATGGTGATGATGAATTGCGACCCAACCGAGGGTGTTACAGTCAAGCCGGATATGTCGAAGTACAATGATGTGGTAGTTCCCGCCTTCACCGCGGTCGTCGTCCACGTGGTTGCATTCAGGCCTGTGGTCGTTCCCGAGTACGTAATTGTGCCGCTGAGAGCGTTGGTATTGGCAGTCCCCGTGTTGCTGAGGCTAACCGTACAGTACGGTGTTGTCGCCGATTCGTAACATGAGGCTGTTGCCGTAACCTGTGCGTTGGATGTGAATGAGCCGAACAGACCGAACACGAACCCTGCGATTGCAATTGCTGCGATGAGTGTGATTGCGATGAGTATGACTGTGGCTATGACTGGTGATATTGCTTTTCTTCCTTCGACTGTCGTTATCTGCATCTTAATTTTCCAACGGCTCGGACCGTTTAATAAGAATTATGTAGCAACAATTAGTGCCAGAAATCTATTTTCCTGCACAAGGCGAGGACTCAGCACGGATGCTCTCATACCGTTGAGAGGAGGGCGGAGAGGTTGTTTATCCCGACCACGTAGAAAAGCAGGGCATCGGCCCCCACAAGGGACACCAGGGCGGCCAGCTTCAGGATCCTCATCTGGACCGCGTTCTTCTCGTCCCCTTGGACGAAGACCAGGTAGAACAGGGGGACCATCGGGAGGTACTTGAAAGTCAGCGCGAGCAGATATCCGGGGAACTGCCCTCCGAAGAGACCCGCGGCTATCGGGTTCATCTCATGGAAGAGGGGGCCGAAGGTGAAGGCGAGGGTGGTGGTGTACACGTCGAGGAAGTTCAGGCAGATGAAGGCGACGAACAGCGGCCATATGATGTTCTGCATGGTCCCGAGGTTGAACTGCATTATCCACTCCCTGTCTCTGGCGTACACCCTCTCGTAGTGGGAGGCGGCCTTCGCCCTCCATCTCGCCAGGCGACCGGGCTCTGACCGCAATCTCTTCTCCTCCTGCTGTCTGAGGTGCCACAATTACTTAAGCAGAGTTGCTAAAAAGCCGGATGCCGACCGTAACATGGGCGCCGAAATCCCCCCTATGACGTCGCGTGAGTCACGTCGTTCTGGTCTGGGGAGAGATCCGTCAAGGTCGGAGACCGGCCAGGCAACTGGGCGTCGGCCGTCGCCTCCGAGGGGTCGCTCACATCTTCTTTCCGCTCACCCGGGTGTCTGCCGACGAACCTGAAGGGGTTGATCGCCCTCGCGAACCTGGTTATGGGCTTCCTCATCCAGATCACCAGAAACGCGTCGAAGCACGCGTAGAGCACCCCGAAGGCCATCCCGAACCCGTAGACGCCGATCTGGTACGCGAACAGGATACTGGTGACGTCAACCAGGGAGGCGACCGCGTTCTCGAACGTCTCAGGGTTGTTCCTGACCAGTCCCATCGCGGCGTTGTAACAGCCCTCCTGTCATATTAAACGAAATGGATTTGTGATTCATTTTGGATTTTGGAGAACCCTGCGGAATGAGAGAGACGGCCCCCGGCAGCGGTGGACTGGAACCGTCAGGGCGACCGGAGGAAGAGCAGCTCGCCGAAGCGCGCATCCGCCCTCGGTCCGGAGATAGATTACGAATCCACAAAGGTATTAATGCGTCCCGGGGCTGCAGAGGCTATCTTGCAGGAAGAGAAGGACGGCCAGAATGGGCCCGACATGATCATCGCCGAGCTCAAGGAGCTCCAGGGCGAGTATGCCCAGCTCTCCGAACTCGAGGAGATGGAGCATGACTACGCGGAGAAGCTGGTCCAGGGGCTGAAGGACGTCCAGGTCTCCGTCGAAGGGGTAATCCCGCTGGAGCGCGCCGCCCTCGGACCCGCCTACAGGTACGCGAAGGAGGCGTTTCTCGGAGGGGAGGCCGTGGTGATCATACTGAACAACAGCGGCATCAGCACCGCCATACCTCTCACGAAGTTCAAGTCGTCCGAGATACTCGCCATCGTCCAGTCCGCCATCCCTCACCTGAAGAAGGCGCTGACCCAGAAGAGGAAGGAGACCTCGGAGAGGGTCGAGCTCCTAGAGATGATCCTGAAGGAGATGAAGAGGGCCGGGAGCACCGCGAAGCACCAGGTGCAGCAGTACGACTCCCCCGCCCCTGCCGCGGCCGAAGAGGACCTGGTTTCAAGCTCATTAGCCGGCCAATAGGAGGCTGGTGGCGTTGATGCAGGGAGTCCAGCCCTCGACAGCCGGAGTGGTCAGATTCTTCTCCAAAGACGAGCTAAGGCGCTATCTAAAGTCCGTCGTCGAGGAGTACCAGGCCCAGAACCAGAGGCTCGGCGACGAGCTGGGGACCCTCATCAGGACTTTGGAGCAGGAGAAGGCCGCGGCGAAGGCCGCCCCCACGGAGACCAAGGATTCCAAGGGGAAGGACAAGGCCCAGAACGCGAAGGGGCAGTCAAAAGGCTGGGTGAAGATGGGGACGCTTCTGGTCAACACCAGCGACCCCAAGGGCGCGATGGCGGAGGTCCTCTTCCAGCTGCACGAGGACGTTAAGAACAAGCTGACGAAGTCGACCGAGGCGCTGAAGTCCTTCGAGGAGCTGAACAGCCAGACTATCCCAGAGGCGGGGCTCTACTATCTTCAGATCAGGAACGGGGTGCCTGAGAAGATAGTGGCCGACCTCTCCAAGGTGCGCAGGGAGATCTTCAACTTCTCTGGCGGCTTCAAACTGGTGTAGGTGTCCGATTCGTAGAGGCGATAGGCCGCCCTCTACTAGTAGAAAAGTATAAGAGTAGAGAATCCTGTCGAACAGGCCATGTCCCTGACCGTGAAGCTGGACAGAGAGAGAAAGGAGAGCTTGGAGCGATTCGTCGCTGAGCTCGTCCTCAAGGAAGGACTGAAGATTACGCACCAAGAGGCGCTCGGTCTGATGGTCGACTATTCGCTCGAGAACAAGGAGCAGCTCGTAAGGCGGCTGAAAAAGCTCCCCGAGCTGGAGGACGACCCGGCCTGGAGGATGCTGAAGGCGCCAGACGACTGGGGAGCCGAAGACGCCTCCGAGACCGTGGACGAGTACGTATACGGGTCGAGATAGATGGCAGTGTTCCTCGACACCAGCCTGATCGTCGCGGTCCGGAACAAGAAAGACCGAAACCACGCCAGGGGCGTCGCGTTGATGGAGGATGCCATGAAGGGGAATCACGGCGTGACGCTCACGTCCGACTACGTGGTCGACGAGGCGATCACCGCTGCGCTGGCGCGAACCCACGACTTTCAAATCGCGATGAGGACGGGCAGCATGATCATCGAGTCGCCAAGAATAGAGAAGTTGTTCACAGGCCAGGAAGTGTTCTCCGCAGCCTGGGAGAAGTTCATGCACCTGGGGAGGAGGCCGATGAGCTTCACAGACTGCGTGTCGCTGGCGCACATGGAGAGGCACGGCGTCGAGAAGATGATGAGCTTCGACTCCGACTTCGACGGCCTGGTCACGCGGCTGCATTAGCACGGGCCGGGCGAGTCCGGACGCAGAGAGCTAGAACAGAGACGACAGCTCGAGATACGACTTCACGAACGACTTCATCATCTGCGCAGGGCTGTTCACCACGCAGTTGACCGTGAAGTATTCTTCTATGGCGTGGCTGTCTATCCCCAGGCCCATGAGGTAGGTCCCGGAGTTCGACACGGACTTCACGGTGGAGACCAGCTCCTCCTCTATGCCGCTGTACCCGGTCGGGTATCCGTCGGATGCGACCACCAGAATCCTGGTGTCCACCGGCTGCGCGGCGAGGGCCTTGTGGGCGACCCTTATGGCGTCAGGGAGGAGGGTGACGTTCCTCTGCTCGATCCCGCCGATGCGCGCCCTGGTCTCCGAGGTGTATCCCTCGCTGAAGTCCTTGACTATCTGGAGGGAGTTGTTGAACGAGTACATGGACCACTGGTTCTGGGTGGGTATCAGGTCCTTGGCCACCTCGGCCAGGCATGTGCTCACACCCCGCACTTCGTGGGCGAAGGCCGAGGTGCTCTTGCTGGCGTCCAGGAGTATCGCCCAGGCCTCGTTC
>JBJKSN010000008.1:0-6304 GCA_046703945.1 Nitrososphaerales archaeon
CTTCGTGAGGAGGACGTTTGAGTCGGCCACCACCCACCTTCCGAGCTCGAAGACTGCCCTGGCCCTCCCTCCCCAGCGGGACCTGGCGAAGGCGCCGGCCGTGGCCTCGGCGTAGTCCGAGAGGGACAGCTCCCTGTCACCCTTCCTGTAGGGGAACCCCAGGCCGCCGCCGAAGTTGAACTCCTCCACCTCCACCCCGAGGGCCTCCAGCTCCGCCGCCAGGCCGGTCATCTCCTCCGTCTGCCTCCTGAACACTGCCGCGTCAGCCACCTGGGACCCGATGTGGGAGTGGATGCCGGCCACCCTGGCGTGCTTCAGGTCCTTCGCCTCGTCCCTGCAGAACCTGACGACCTCCTCCCTGGCAACCCCGAACTTGTGATCAGTCCCCCCGGTCGCCAGCCCTGCGTGGGTGTCCGCGCTTATCCCAAAGTTCACCCGGAAGCCGAGCCGCACCCCCTTCCCCAGGCTCCGGCAGAGGGCCTCCACGTCCCTCGCCTCCTGCACAGACTCGGCGTTGACCATGCCCACCCCCGCCCCGATGGCGGCGGCGAGCTCCTCCTTCGATTTGCTGGGCCCGTCGAGGACCATGTCGCCGGGGCGCACTCCGGCCTTCCTCGCGAGTTCTATCCCTGCGACCGACACCACGGTCGCGCCGGCCCCGGCCCTGGCCAGCGTCCCGACGACCTCTGCGGTGGAGTTGGACTTGTATGCGAAGGCGATCAGTACGTCCCGGCACTTCGAAGAGAGCGCCGCCTCGGCTTCCCCGAACCTCTCGGCCACCCTGTCGAGGTCAGTGACGTAGAGCGGCGTCCCATACTTCGATGCCAGCGCCCTGGCTTCGACTCCGCCTATCTTCAGGGCGTTCCTCCCGATGGCCAGGTGCGGCCGCCGCCGGTCCATTCGCCACGAGCCCGGGCCGTCCGTATTTCTCCGTTGCCCAGGCCGACGAACGGTTAAAACGCCTGCGAAGGTGAAACCGGCGTGAAGAGGGTCGCGGTGGGGGTCGCGGACCTGAGGGCGAAGCCGAAGTTCAGGTCTGAGAGGGTCTCGCAGATGGTCTACGGGGAAGACGTCCGGGTCCTCGGCGCCGAGGCGGACTACTACAGGGCGTCGGGGAGGGACGGGTACGAAGGGTACATCCAGAAGACCCTGGTCGACGATTTGGACGGGGACAGGGCCTACAAGCTCGCGGCCAGGCACCACTCCGGAGGCCTCGCGCTCCCGTTCGGGTCCTATCTTAGCGAGAGGGAGGCGAAGCGCCTCAGGGTCCCTCGCAGGCTCCTCGTCCCCATCGACAGGGGTGCGGACCCGGTCGCCCTGGCCAAGGACTTCCTCGGGGTCCCATACCTCTGGGGAGGCACCTCGGACTTCGGCTACGACTGCTCGGGCTTCACCCAGAGGCTCTTCCGCTACTCCTGCACCGAGCTCCCCAGGAACGCAGACTGGCAGAGGGACGCCGGGGAGGAGGTCGACGGCTTCGGCGCAGCCAGGAGGGGGGACCTGGTCTTCTTCACCGGCCATGTGGCCATCCACCTGGGCGGGAGGAGGATAATCCACTCAAACCTCAGCCACGGCGGGGTCTCGGTCACCGACCTCGCGGACAGGAGCGCCTACTCCAGGCGCCTCCTCGGGATCCTCGAGGGGATCCGGCGCTTCGAAGGGAGCGACTTCACCCGCGGACGTGCCTGAGTATCGCCGGGTCCAGCTTCGGCTGGCCTATCTTGATCAGGCCCTCGGTCACCTGCACCCAGTTGCGGTCCTTGGCGCAGACCTCCTTCAGCATCCTGAGGCCACGCCGCCTGTCCTTCCCGGAGCTGAGCAGGCCGACGGCCACCCAGTACTTCAGCTCAAGCTCTCCGGGGACCAGCCCCATCCCTCTGGCGTAGGCGTCCAGGGCCCCCTCGAGCTTGTCGGAGCTGAGGAGGTCGTCTCCCAGGTCCATCCACCTGTAGGCGCGCTGGTAGCCCAGTAGGCGCCGGAGCTCCGCGAGAGGCTCGGGGTGGTCTTCGACCCTCAGCTCGAAGAGCCTCCCCTCCCAGTAGTTGGGCTTCAGGTCCGGGCCGACCACGAGCAGGGCCGCTGACTGCTTCCCCCGAAGGTCCCCGCCCTCCGCCTGGGCGGCGTCGAGGGCCGCGAGGAGCCTCTCGGGGAGGGGGAGCCTCCTCCCTCCTTCGAACGCCTTCTTCATCGCCCCCCAGACCCGCTCGTTCTTCATTATGTTCCCCTGGCAGCTGAAGCCCCTCCCTGTCGTGTGCCCGGCGCAGGGGATGCACTTCCTCCCGGTGTGCGCCCCGGCCTCCCCCCTGGAGTCGACCATGGCCACCTGCCTCACCTCAGGCTTCGCGTCGGCCGCCAGGAGGGACTTCAGGGCTGCCCCCGCCCCCTTCCCCCCGGACATCAGCTCCAGGCCGAGCGGGCCGTAGCGGACGTCGAGGGTGGCCTGTGTGGCAACGGCGCCCACGCCGGCCCTGGCCCAGGGGACCGCGGAGCCCACGGAGAAATAATGCGACTGCACCGCCACCCCCATCTCGCCGGTCTTCTCGTCCCGCGCGACGATGGAGTAGGTCAAGCCCCTCTGCGGAAGCCGGGAATCCATTATTAAACGCCGGGGCGCTCCTCGGGGCCTTGGCCAAGGTCGTCCTCTGCGGCATGGGCGCCATGGGGACCGAGATTCTCAAGCACCTGCTGGAGAGGGGCCACACGGTGGTGGGGGTGATAGACGCCGACCCGGCGAAGGCAGGGAAGACCGTCGCAGAGCTCACGGGCCTCCCCCTGGGGGTGAGGGTCCACCAGTCGGTGCAGTCTGCGCCGCTGGCCGACGCGGAGGTCGCAGTGTTCGCCGCGCGGTCCAGGGTGGAGGACGTTGCCGGGGACATAGCCCACCTGCTGTCGGCTGGCCTGGACGTGGTCACGGACACCGAGGAGATGGTGTATCCCAGCTACGCCGGCGGGGAAGAGGCGGGGAAGCTCGACGCCATCGCGAAGGAGAAGGGGGTCACCCTGGTCGGTGTGGGTGTGAACCCGGGCTTCCTGATGGACTGGGTCCCAGCCGTCATAGCCTCGGCCTCCAAGAACCCGGCGAGGATACACGTGGTGCACAGCGTCGACGTATCCAGGATGCGCCAGGCGCTCCAGCGGAAGGTCGGCGTGGGCCTCAACAGGGCGAAGTTCGAGAAGGACCTCGCCGAGAAGAAGCTCGGCCACATCGGGCTGACAGAGTCCGCCCACCTCATCGCCCTCTCGCTGGGGAGGGAGCTCCAGGAGGCAGCCGAGGGGACGTTCCCTGTCCTGGGGTCCGAGGACTACGTGATGGGGGTGAGGCAGTTCGCCGAGGGGAAGGCGGGGGACTGCGTGATACGCCTCGACCTCGAGATGACCACCACCTCGGCTGACTTCGACGTCATAGAGGTGACTGGGGACCCGGTGATCAAGGTGAGGTTCGAGAAGGGGGTCTTCGCCGAGTCGGCGACCGTCGCCATGGTGGTCCACGCCGTGGAGCGGGTCGCCAGGGCCCAGGCGGGGCTCATCACCGTCCTCGACCTCCCGCTGGCTGTCAGGTGAGGCCGCCGGGGCTGCGACGCGGCCGATAACGATGGGGCACTTGTGATATGCTCTGGTGACTTGTCCGGCGGTTTTCAGCCGGACGCTTCACTCTTAACGCGAGGTCCAGCGTCTTTCCCCTCGAAATGAGGACGCTGCCGATAGCGGTCCTGTTGTTCCTCGGTTCCGCTTCGATGTTCGTTCTTTCGACGCTTACAGGCCTCATGGTACAGGCGGTCCAGCCAAACGGCCTTCCTGAGTGTTATCAGCCCTATGGGTGGACCTCATTCGTTCTGTTCACGGCCTCCGGCTGGTTCTTTGCTTTCGGGGTGATTTTCTCACTGGTTCTCTTCTTGATGAGGGGCATAGTTCAGCTGAGGCGTATAATCATAGGTTCGGGGTTGGTTTCGAGCGGTGTCTTCGCGGTACTCTTCGCTTCTTTGTGGTCGCTGGTCAACATACAGGACGAAGGGCCGCGTTGCCTAGGTGGATGCGTTCCGTCTTTGGTTCAATCCTATCAAGCGGTATATTGGAGTTCGACCGTCGCCGTCGAATTTTAGCTCAGAATGAACTCTGTTTGGTCAATAGGGCTTGTTATTGGCTCATTCTGGCGAACCCAGAGGACCGGTCTACAGCATATGCAAACTGTCCAACAAGTTCTCACGAAGGCCCTTCACGTTCTGGGAAAATAGAACTATATCCCCAAATCCCGGAACCTAAGGGCGCTGTACCACTATGAATGTCGAGGGGCTCGACACTCAAGTGCCGGTACTAACGTCCTGGGTGATAGCCTGGAGCGTATTGGTCGGACTAGTCGCAAGGCTGTTCGGAGTCTTAGCTCCAACGGCACTGTATGGAGTCTATATGGAGACACCACCACCAATTATGGGTCAACCCTTTGGTTACCAGACCATCCAAACCTGCAGCAAGCTCGTTTGCGCGCCTGCGGCGGCTTGGCCAACCAAGAAAGTACCTAGTCCTCTTGCCGCTGCTGGAAGCACAGATTTGGCCACACCAGAAAGGCCTCCTCCGAAAGCTCCGAGGACAGCAGAGGTGACGACCCCCTGGGGATTTGCATTGCCCTCAGCGAGACCAACTCCAAGGGTGACAGCGGAGCTGGCGGCAGCCCCAATGGCCATCCCGCCAGCCGTCGTTGCCGCGCCCGCGCCTATGATGGTGGTCACGCCAGCAGCGTCTGCAGCCGCTACCGCTGGTGCGGCTAACCCAGCCGTTGCCACTACTGCGACAGCACTGATTGCAACAATTGCAGTGACTTCAATCGCCTGTTGCTCACTCGGCGGCAGGCTGTTCCACGCGTTCGACGCCTCGTTCGCCAAGTTTGTGGCCGCCCCCGCCACGTCAAATGCGGCGGTAGTCAAATCCGCTACAGGGTCCCACCACCCGTGGCCGTTCATGTCGATTATCTTCATGGGGTTGTCCCTGGCGTACACGTACCTGTTCAGGCTCTGTGGGTCTGAAGTCGAACCGACTACCGAGTCCTCCGTGACGAACCTCCCAGTGGTCGGGTCGTAGTACCTCGCCCCCTCGTAGTAGAGCCCCGTCGCCTCGTCCAGGAGCTTCCCGGTGTACTGGAACGCCTCCTCCCCCGTCATAGCGTAATTCATCCCGTAGGGGACGTAGTTCGAGCTGAATGATGAGAACATGGACGCCGGCATCACCAGCCTCGTGCTCCCCAGGGGCGTCCTGGTGGAGGTAGTAGACCCCGGAGCCCACCATCTGGGCCACCTGCAGGCCTCCGGCGTAGAAGCTCTTGGTGGCCGTCCTGGAGGTGACGTTCACGGCGTAAAGGATGCTGGTCCCCTGACAAGAGTAAAGGTATGTGTCGCTCCCTGCCGACTGTATGACCCTGTTGCCGTCTCCGTTGTAGGAATTCTGCTGGACCTAGATGCCCGAATGGGTAACACTCGTGAGCAGAGTCGTGAGTCGTAAGTAAGCGTAGTCGCATCGCCCCGTTCCATCCTGCTGTCCGCGCTCGTTCAAATCCTCTTATTTCGAGTGCCTGGCGATGACAATTGCTACCGGATAGAATCCAGCGCCCAGCCAGGCTCCAAAGAAGGCCCAGGTGAACGAGCTAACTATTGGATATACGCCGGCTACTACATATGATCCTACAAGCAGCACTACGAACACTGTCGCCCAAGTGGGGTACTTCTTCTTCTCGGGTGCGTTCCGAATGAGGAGTAAGAAGCCTATTAGGACCCATGCGGCATAAGACGGCCAGAAGACTTCGGGGTTTACGACTATTCTCGGCGAAATCAAGGAGATGCTGGTAAGCGGAAGTACGGGAACAAACACTGTCATGTATGCGATGTTGATTACAAGCATTATCGCGACGCCGGCAAGCAGTACCCAGTCGTTTCCCTTCACTCTTGTTTCAAATCGGGGCATTATCTCTCACCTGAATCCATAGGTCCTTACGAATACCCCTCCTGCAGACCCAACGACGGTCTCTACCAGGCCGGAATACACCTGATATGCCGCGCGGGGGTTTTCGGATGGATTGAAGAATCCGGAAACAAGTGTGGTCAAGCGAGTGGCGGGCCTACCTATTGAGGAAATGTCGAGAGCACCCGTGACTTCGTCGGTGATTTTGGAACTCACCCCGGGCGCGGCAGCGCCGATTGCCGAATCTAGCATAAACTGTTCCGGGTTTATGGTAGGGCGCCCGCCGACAAGGGCAGTCGCACCAATTGCAGCCGCATTCCCAGCAAGCGAACTGGCCGCCCCAGCAATGGCTGGAGCG
>JBJKSN010000009.1:0-7483 GCA_046703945.1 Nitrososphaerales archaeon
TCGGTCCTTCTGAGGAGCAGGCTCCTCCCCTACAGGTGGTACGCGGTCGCCGAGGTCAAGCATGAGGCCCCGGACCAGCCTCGGGCCATCACCGCCCTCGACGGGACGCTCCTCGTCTTCGCCGGCAAGGCTCCTGCTGCGCTCCTTGTCCTGTATGTCAACGCCATCGGCTACAGGCAGGCCGAGGAGAGGATGGTCAAGGACCTGCGAAGAGGCGCAGGCGCGCTCTCCCGGATGGGCGGGCACCTCCTCCCGCTGGACAGCGGGGAGGCCGCCGGACGGCTCTCCCTCTCGCTCAAGCGGCTCGGCGCGGCCGCCGACTACCTAGATGCCGTCGCGTCTACCTCCTTCGACGTCCTCGTCCTCAGGGCCGAGGGCGGCCTGGTAGTGTCCCATCGGGAGTTCAGGGCCATCGAAGCGGGCGGGCCCGCCATGCCTCGGCCGGACCTCTCCGTCCTCAGGCCGCCGCTCCTCGCTGAGGTGGTGGAGAAGATAGGCGAGGGGCATGGGTGGCCCGGACCAGACGAATACTCCTCATTCCTCGCAGCCATGGACGCGACCAGGTCTGAGCCGCTCGCGGAAAGGTTCAGGACCGCGGGAGAGATGGATGGGAGGGTGGCGGTCGAGACCCCGAACGGCGTGGGGGTGAAACTCACCAGGGCACAGCTGAGGGCTGTGGCCCGGATCTACGCCTGAGACGGGGGCCGGCACCGCGCGTCTCGGAGACCAAAGCGAGGTTTCATAAGCGGTGAGGCGGCTGGTGGCAGCGGTCTCCTTGGGCAGAATTCACGAGAAGACAGGCACCGGGGTGTGCAACTGCCGCCATCTTGCAGAGGCCCACCAGGTCCTCTTCCAGACCATATACGCGACCAAGCGGGGCAAGTGCACCGTGGAAGGGTGTAGCTGCCAGGCCTACGCCAGGAACCCGAACTATCACGTAGTCGGAGCATGACGCTGAGGCCTGTGGATGGCCTGGACCTGGGAAGCCGCTCGGACGGCGTAGCTCAGGCCCGACGCGCAGCGGGCCAGGCGCCCACGGAAAGCTTCATAACCTGTTCCCGAAAGGTCGTTTCAAAGGTCGTATGTTACCGTGGCGCGTTTCAAGACCACAGCTGAGGCTCTCAAGATAGTCCACAACAAGGAGCAGATTCGCAACCTGGGGATCATCGCCCACGTGGACCATGGGAAGACCACCACGAGCGACAGCCTGCTGGCAGCCACGGGGATGCTGTCCCCTTCGGTGGCGGGCCAGGCGCTCGCCCTGGACTACATGGAACTGGAACAGCAGAGGCAGATGACCATCAAGGCGGCAAACGTGACTCTGTACTACGAGAAGGACGGCACCCCCTACGTGATCAACCTCATCGACACCCCGGGGCACATCGACTTCACCGGGAAGGTCACCAGGTCCCTGAGGGCCGTGGACGGGGCCATAGTGGTCGTAGACGCCGTCGAGGGCATAATGACTCAGACGGAGACTGTCACCCGCCAGGCGCTGGAGGAGAGGGTGCGGCCCGTCGTCTACATCAACAAGATCGACCGCCTGATCAAGGAGCTCCGCCTGACTCCGGAGAAGATGCAGGAGTGGCTCTTCGGCATCGTCAAGGACTTCAACCGCCTGGTGGAGACCTATGCCGAGCCTGAGTACAAGGAAAAATGGAAGGACTCGGTCCAGGACGCCCAGGTCGCCTTCGGCTCGTCCAAGGACAAGTGGGGCTTCAACTTCGAGATGGCGAAGGCCGCGGGGATGTCCTTCAAGGACATCATCAACGCCTACACGACCTCCACTCCAGAGGAACTGGGCAAGAAGCTCCCGCTGCACGAGGCGCTTCTCGGCATGGTGGTCAAGCATCACCCGCCCCCCCACGTGGCCCAGGCCTACCGCATCCCCAAGATCTGGCCTCAGGGCGACCTGACCAGCGACGTGGGGAAGGCTCTCCTCGCCTGCGACGAGCACGGACCCACGGTCATGATGGTCACCAACGTGGTGGTCGACCCAGCCGCTGGCCTAGTCGCCACCGGGCGACTCTTCTCAGGGAGCGTGAGCAACGGCGACACGGTGTATCTCCTCAACTCGAAGAGGGAGGGGAAAATCCAATCCGTCCAGATATTCATGGGGTTCCAGTGGGAGATAGTCGACTCCCTCCCGGCCGGCAACATCCCGGCGCTCCTCGGCCTCGACATCAGGTCCGGCGAGACCATATCAAACCTGAAGGACGTCGCGACCTTCGAGTCCATCCACTATGTGAGCGAACCGGTCGTCACCGTGGCGGTCGAGGCGAAGCACCCCCGCGACCTCCCCAAGCTGGTGGAGGTGATGCGGAGGCTGAACATAGAGGACCCCAACCTCGTGGTCACGATAAACCAGGAGTCCGGCGAGACCCTCATGTCTGGGATGGGCGTCCTCCACCTGGAGATAGCCACCACCCAGATCCAGCAGGCTGGCCTCGAGATCATCACGTCGCCCCCCATAATCAACTACAGGGAGACCATCCGGGCCAGGGCGGGCCCGATAATGTCAAGGTCCCCTAACCGCCACAACAAGATCTTCATCGAGGTCGAGCCCCTGGAGCCCGAGGTCATCGAGCTGGTCCGCAACGGCACCATAGGCGAGAACGTCGAAAAGAAGGCGGTCATCAAGACACTCCGCGACCACGGCTGGGACCCGGACCAGGCGCGCAACTTCCAGGGGATAGACGAGCGCGGGAACATCCTGACCGAGGTGACCAAGGGTGTCCAGTTCCTGCAGGAGTCCATGGACTCCATCAGGGCCGGGTTCGACGACATCATGAAGAACGGCCCGCTGGCCTACGAGTTCACGAGAGGAGTGAAGGTGGCGCTCACCAACTTCGTCCCCCACGAGGATCCGGCCCACAGGACCTATGCACAGCTCATGCCCGCATCCAGGCGCGCGATACTCGGGGCGATGCTCTCTGCTAACCCCACCCTCCTGGAGCCCATCCTGGGGATTGAGGTGAAGGGGCCGTCGGACCTCATCGGGGCCGTGACCGGCGTCATAAGCGGCAAGAGAGGGAAGCTCGTGAACATAGACCAGAAGGAGGTCATGACCGTCGTGGAGGGGGAGATCCCCGCCGCAGAGACCTTCGACCTCAGCGAGAAGATGAGAGGGGCCACCGCGGGCAAGGCGGTCTGGAACACCCACTTCAAGACATGGCAGGCGGTCCCACAGAACATGCTCTGGGGCCTGGTCACTGAGATCAGGAAGCGCAAGGGGCTCCCGCCGGACCCACCGAAGGCAGAAGAATTCATCGACAGAGAGTAGGCTGTCAGGCATCCTTTAAGGGGGCTTTCGACGCCCCGGAGGTCGGTGGCAAGGGACGGAGATCATATCATACGACCTCAGGCTCGACATCGACTTCCGGAAGGCCTTCGTGAAGGGGGAGGAGACCGTGGAGGTAAGAGGGGCTACCGCACCTCTGTCGCTGGATTGCTCGGCCGTGGAGGTCGGGTCGGTCGAGGTCAACGGGAAGAAGGCCAGGTTCAGGCAGGACAAGAAGAGGTCAAAGCTCATAGTGCCAGGTGTGCCGAAGAAGCTGTCGAAGGTCGACATCTCCTACACCAAGCAGGTGGCCGACGACGTCATATTCGGGCTGTACAAGTCGAAGTATGGCAAGGACTACATCCTCGCCACGGACCTGGAGCCAGCCGAAGCTAGGACGGTCTTCCCCTGCGTCGACGAGCCCTCGTACAAGGCCGTGTTCAGGCTGGAGATCACCACCGAGTCCGGGCTCAAGGTGGTCGCCAACACCCCGGCGGCCCGCACCGAGGACATGGGAGGGAGGACCAGGCACGTGTTCGAAGAGACCCCCAGGATGTCTACCTATCTCTTCTTCTTCGCCATCGGAGAATTGGAGGAGACCAGGGCGCGCTCGGGGGACATCGAGATAATCACCGCCACCAGGCCAGGCCAGGCCAAGAACTCCGAACTGGCCCTCAGGATGGCGGTGGGCTCTGTCCGCGACTTCTCGGAGTACTACGGGGTCCCCTACCCCCTGAAGAAGCTCCACGTGGTAGCCCTCCCCGAATACCACACCGGGGCCATGGAGAACTGGGGGGCCATCTCCTCCCGGGAGAGCTACGCGCTGGTGACCGAGGGCGCCGCCTTCCGGCAGAAGAACAGGGGGGCCATGTCCATCGTCCACGAAGTGGCGCACCAGTGGTTCGGCGACCTGGTGACCATGAGGTGGTGGGACGACCTCTGGCTGAACGAGAGCTTCGCTACTTTCATGGGATACAAGATGACAGACAGGCTCAGGCCGGAGTGGGACACCATGAGCATCTTCCTCATGGACGAGACATTCTTGGCACTCCACCTGGACGCGGCCAGGACCACGCACCCCGTCCAGGCCCACGTCAAGCGGGTCGAGGACGCCATGCACATGTTCGACCAGGTCAGCTACAACAAGGGGGGGAGCATACTGAGGATGCTCGAATCCTACGTGGGCGAGGACGCCTTCAGGAAGGGTGTGTCAGACTACCTCAAGAAGTTCAGCTTCTCCAACGCCTCAGGGAAGGACCTATGGGACTCCCTTGGCAGGGCGTCGAGCCTCCCGGTCACCGAGGTGGCCAAGGCGTGGCTGACCAGGCCGGGCTTCCCTGTGGTAGAGGTCAGCTCGGCTGGGAAGAAGCTCAAACTCACCCAGAAGAGGTTCCTGATCACCGGGAGCGTCCCAGCGGCCCCCTGGCCCATCCCGACGGCCGTCAGGGCCGGGGGAAAAGAGCGGAAGGTCTTCTTCGACAAGAAGTCCATGACCGTCGACGTCGAGGGCCCGGACGTCCTCCTCAACCCCGGGCGGCAGGGCTTCCATGTCACCCTCTATGACAAGAAGGGATACGAGAGGCTGGCGGCAGGGTTCGCCGACCTGGACTCCCACGACAGGGCCGGGCTGATCAACGACCTCTTCCTCTTCCTGCAGGCAGGGGAGATAGACCCTGCGGAGTACTTCAGGTTCCTGGGCCTCTGCGGCGGGACCCCTGACAACACCACGATCCAGGTGGCCGCGGACCAGCTCCGACTCCTCCACGCCATCGCCTGGGACGCTCCGAGCCTCCACTCCGTCTATCCGAAGTTCTATCCGTCTCTCATAGAGAGCATCGGGGAAGACCCGAGGCCGGGCGAGCCGGACTATCTGGGCGCGGCGAGGGAGGCGCTCACCTCCCAGTACGTGGACGTGGACGACGCCTACGCTGCCAAGCTCGCCAAGAGGTTCGATCACTATCGCGACCTCGACCCGAACCTCAAGGGAGCGGTCGCGTCGGCCTACGCCATAACCTACGGGGAGAAGGCCAGGGGGCCGCTCCTGGAGATGGTGAAGTCGCTGCAGGGGGAGGTCGACAGGGCAAAGATCTACGGAGCGCTCTGCTCCTTCAGGGACCCGGGCCTGGTCGAGGAGACCCTGAACCTTGGGATAAGCGGGGAGGTCAGCCGCTCCGACTCGGCCTACCCCATGGCCTACGGCGCCCTCAACACCGGCGCCAGAGAGGCCTACTGGGAGTGGCTCACCAAGCACTACGACGACATCTATGACATGTACGGGGGGTCTCAGCAGTTCTACCTCTACATGATGCGCATCCTCCCGGTGTGCGGGGTGGCGAGGGAGGCGGAGGTGAAGCGCTTCCTCTCTGGCAGGAGGATGAAGCTGGGCGGGTCCAGCCTCGTCAGGGCTCTTGAACAACTGCGCATAAACTCCCGCACCCGCAGGCGGCTCCTGGAGGGGCCGCGAAAGTAGGCTCCGGCAGCTCGCCCCTGAATCGCCTTCGGCGCCCTCCCCTTAACTAACCCGCGGCTCGTCCTCTGGCCCATGGACGTCGACCCCTCGCTGGTCCACCGCCTCTTCTACCCCCAGGTCCCCCTGGTGATGGCCGCGAAGGCAGGGGGGCGTGTGTCAGCCATGCCCGTGGTGTCCTACCTCTCGGTCTCCGAGCGTCCGCCGCTGGTCGCGCTGGCGTGCGCCCCCCGCGGTTTCACCTGCAGGCTCGCCAGGAGGGCGCGCTGCTTCTCCCTCTCGGCGGTCGGCAGGGAGCATGCCCCTGCGCTCTCGAAGCTGGCCACGTCCAGCGGCGCGGCGGTCAAGGACAAGCTAGCAGAAGCAGGGCTGAGGCACAGGGACGGGACGAAGCTGAAGGTCCCGGTGCTCGGCGCAGCCGTAGCCACGCTGGAGTGCAAGCTGCAGGGGACCCGCAGCCTCGGCGACCACCTGCTGATGGTCGGCCGGGTGGAGGCAGCCTACGCCACCGACGCCTTCGACGATTTTTGGGACTTCCGGAGGTACAGGCCCATCCTCTATGCCGGCTGGCAGGGCGGCTTGAGCCAGTACCCTGGCGCCGGTGTCAGGGACTGACGACTCCCGGCCAGGGCCCAGGGCTCCCGCACGCTGCCTGCGGGAGGAGAACGGGGGTCCGACTCAGCCCTGTGTCGTCGCGTGCGTCTGGGGCCCTGTCTGCCCTTCTCTCCGCACCGAAACGAACCTCGTGGTCAGGCTCCCTGTCCTGTTGAGCTTGGCTAAGTTGAGCACAAGAGGGGTCATCCTCTCGATGACCCTGGCCTGAGAGAGGGGTCCTGCGTAGAGCGGCCTGAGGTTCGGAACCGACCTCACGACCCCCGCGACCACCTCGAACGTCTCTTTGGAGTCAGCGGCCACCAGTATGTCCATGGCGACCGGCTCCCCCCTCTCGAAGAAGAGGGAAGAGACGTGGTTGAACGCCGTGGCCACCCTGCTCTCCGGGACGAGCCTGGCAAGCTCCTCTGCGGCTGACCCCTCCTCCAGGCCGAATCCCAGGAGCCCGCCGTCCATCTTCAGGGGGTTGACCGCTGAGACCACCGTCTTCCCGGAGAGCGCGGTGGCGAGCCCAGCCGCGGTCCCCAGAGCTTCGTAGGGGATGGCAAAGACCACGACCTCACCGGCCTCGGACGCGCCCAGATAGTCCGCCCCCCCGGCAACGCCGACCGCCTTTGCCGCCTCCCTGGCCCTGGCCGGGTCCCGGGAGCCGATCACCACCTCGTTGTTCCTGGAGAGCTGCCGGGCTATGGCGCGCCCCATGCGCCCCGTCCCGCCGAGCACCGCGACCTTCATCCTTCAAGCCTCGACTGGGGAGACGACTCGCTATACCTCGAGTACTTCGAGTCAAGCACCTCCTTGATCTTCTCCGCCCTCTTCCAGCCTATGCCGCCGGTCATGGCCAACTCGCCTGAGGTGAGGGCCATCACCCGCCGGGGGGTGCCGTACTTGGACAGGAGCCTCTCAGCCAGCCTCCTCCCTACGCCAGGAAGGGAAGACACCAGGTAGACCTGCTGCAGGGGGGTGCTCTTCGCCTTGGGAGGGACGTCGGAGGGGACCCGAGCGAGGGGCTTCGCCCTGGCGTGGACCAGGAGCTCGGAGATGGCCAGGGCGGTCTCTCTGGGGTTGGCCGTGTAGAGCACCCGCAGCCCGTAGGCGATGGTCACGTTCGCGATGGCGCCGTA
>JBJKSN010000010.1:0-14061 GCA_046703945.1 Nitrososphaerales archaeon
GTGCAAGGCTGTGGACCCACCCCTCGTAGAGTCCAGCGATGGACACCATGTAGCATGCCATCACTGGGCCGACTAGGGGTCGCCGCGCGTTACAAGCAGCCGCTGATCTAAGGAGACAGCCTGTGGCGCGGAGTGGCGCTAAGTAGAAGTCGAAGATGTTGTTGAAGACGTTGTTGAGCGGCTCGACGTGCCTGGGATGTGGTCCTGTTGCTCCCACTCTGTGACAGGGGCCCAGCCAGACTGGCGAGCAAAGTCCAGTCCTGCCCTGGGGCCAGCCCATGGGTTCCAGACTTCTGGCAGGTTTACGATGTCCTTCCTCCAAGCACTTAGCGAGGTTACCTCCATCAGTGGAATCACGGGCAGGTCGGTGAGAATCGCCTGCTGGATCTGTTGGAACTGCTGTATCCGCTGCGGAAGGTTCGTGTTTACGTCAGCCTGGGCGAAGAGTTGGTCGACGGTTGGATTCGAATAGCCCATCGCGTTACTGAAAGGAACGCCCGACTTGATGGCAGACGTGGTCAGAAACGTGGCTATGCGGCTCGGGTCAGGACCAGTCCCGATGTTTGAGGCCAAGTAGAGGTCGAAATTCCACTTGGTGAAGACTTCATCCAGCGCCGTGGCTTCATCGATGAAAGTGAAGTTCACGTTTATTCCAACAGCCCCAAGCTGGCTCTGCAATATGGAGCCGTCATCCTGCACATCCGCGCCTCCGCCGTTACCTGCAACGAGGTTTAGACTCAAACCCGAGGAGTAGCCCGCGTCGCTCAGGAGCTGCTTCGCCGTTGTGGTGCTGAAACTGGGCATGACCTGTGGAGCGCTCTGAAGGTAGTATTGGCTGTTATGAGTGAGCACGCTGTAGGCCGGATTGTAGAACCCGTAGGCGGCCAGACTGATAATCTGGTCGCGGTTTATTGCGCTGGCGATCGCCTGTCTGACCTTTACGTTGTTCAGTGGAGAGTTTCTGACGTTTATGAAAATGAACCGCTCCGTAGCGAAGGCGCCTTCTCCATAGGGCGCGACAACCAGGTTGGGGTTGCTCTTCAGAGTGTTCGCGTCTGAGAGACTCACGAAGAGTGGGACGTAGTCAAGCTCTCCTGAAATCAGACCCTGCGTCCTGGTCGTGGCGTCGCTGATTATCTTGAAGGTGACTTCGTCATAGTAGGGCAACCCCTTCAGATGGTAGTTGGGGTTCCTCGTCATGGTGATGTGGTCCCCCTTTACCCACTCCTTGAAGATGAACGGCCCCAGCCCGATGGGGTTGGAGTTTGCAGAGTTGGTCCTTGGATCGCTTCCGCTGTATATGTGCTCAGGGAGTATTGAAGCGGCGTATGTCCCCATCCAGTCCATCATCGAAGGGTTCGGCTGAGACAACACGATGACAGCGGTCTGGTCGTCGGGCGTGTCCACGCTGACCAGGTTCGCGAGCTGAACGATCCCGATGGGATGGTACTTGCTCAAGACCTGCTCGAAGGTGTATTTGACGTCAGCCGACGTAAACGGCTGACCGTCCTGCCAGGTAGCGCCGCTCACCAAGTGAAATGTGAACGACGTCAAATCGGAAGACGACTCCCATGTCAGAGCCAGATCAGGGACCTGCTCCATGAACGGGTCAGCCAGGTATCTAGTCAACCCTCGGTAGAACTGACCCGCGACGGTGCAGTCTGCGATGGCCGTCGTTATCGCAGGGTTCAGCTGTGCGGGGTCGGTTGGGTACCCGATCACTAGAGTCCGCTTGCTGCTCAAAGAGCCCGCCGTAGACTCGTAATAGTACGCTCCTCCTCCCCCTACCGCCAACACTACCGCTGTGACGATGGCGGCCTTCCCTACTCGCGATATCGCCTTCCGCCTTGTCAGGTTCTCATTGAGCATGGCGTTAACCTTGTCAGACACGGCGTGAGTCTCGTCTGAACCCATAGTATCCCGCTTATGGTCTAAGGTAAACGTATATTAACACATACCAAAGAGAACAGGATAGTAAAGGTGTAACAATCGTAAGGGGGCAAACACGGAACTTCACGTGCGGAACTTCGAAGGAAGGCCGGCATGAGTCGCAGACTCCAATGGGCGAATTGCGCTCGTCGCATGCACGCACCCCCAAGGCAAGCTTGCCGGGAGAGCGCCACCGCACCCTCGACGATATAACCTCCCAAACTCAGTACTGATCGAGCATGGTCACTGAGAAGAGGCACCATCCTTTCCTGAGGTTCGTCATTCGTAAACTGCTTCAGCTAGTCCCTGTGTTTTTCGGCGTCGTGATCTTCGACTTCCTCCTCATCAACCTCGCCCCTGGAAGCCCCATAGACTACATCATGAGCCAGTACGGCGTCGCGTCCCCCCAGCTGGTACAACAGCTGACCCAGCAGTTCGGACTGAACAAGCCCGTCTGGGAGAGACTCCTGATATACATAGGCAACTTCCTCCAGGGTAACCTGGGCTATTCCACTTACTACAACGAGCCTGTTTCGACACTGATCCTTCAGCGCCTCCCTGCTACGCTGATCCTCATGGGCTCTGCGATCTTCTTCTCGGTGGTCCTCGGCATAATTCTTGGCGTGGTCTCGTCTGCTCACAAGCATACAACCCTGGACAACACGATCACCGCGCTCAGCGTCGTTGGCTTCTCCATCCCGATCTTTTGGCTAGGAGAGATGCTGATCATCACCCTTGCTGTGGGGCTGGGCCTCTTCCCAGTCGAAGGAATGACGTCCGGACTGGGTTCCGGAGGGCTCGGCTACATACTCAGCGTGGCGTGGCACCTCTTCCTCCCTGCGTTGTCTTTGGGGGTGGTCCGCCTCGCTCTGCTTGCCCGGCTTACGCGCGCCAGCATGCTGAACACGCTGGGCGAGGACTTCATCCTGACGGCTAAAGCCAAAGGTCAAACCCAAAGTGGGATTCTCTACGGGCACGCGCTGCCGAATGCGTCTCTCCCCATCATAACGGTCATAGGTTATCAGATCGGCACGATGTTCGCGGGGGCCATCCTGACTGAGATAGTGTTTGCCTGGCCGGGAATCGGAAGCCTCCTCTATGCCGCGATTACCGAGCGAGACTACCCGGTGGTGATGGGCGTCTTCATCGTTGTGACAGTCGCAGTCCTGATAGCTAACCTCATCACAGACATCATCTACGCGCGTGTCGATCCACGAATCAGAGTTGGGCCGGTCTCGCAATGAGCCGCACGAACGACTTCGAAAGGTTCATGCTCAACCTGAGGGCCTTTTGGAGCAACTACAGTCGTAACAAGGCCGCACTGGTGGGCTTCGCGATAGTCAGTTCCTTTGCGGCCATAGCCATTCTTGCTGGGGTGATTGACCCGAACCCGCCCCTACGCGTCGCCGCAGGTCCGGCGTTCAACCCGCCGGACTTCGCGTTTCCGATGGGGACCGACAACATAGGGCGAGACATACTGAGCGGAGTCCTGTATGGCAGTCGGACGTCGATTCTGATTGGAGTGACTGCAGCCCTGATAAGCGGGACGCTGGGCGCCGTGATTGGAGCGGTCGCTGGATATTCAGGGGGCAGAGTCGAAAGCCTGTTGATGAGGATCACTGACGCATTCATGGTGATACCGTCGTTCTTCCTCATAATTGTCGTGGCCGCGTTCTTTGGCGGCAGTACCCTCAACGTCATCATTGTGATTGGGGTGCTGAGCTGGCCGGTGAACGCAAGACTGATTCGGTCTGAGTTCCTCTCGCTAAAGGAAAGGCCGTATGTTGAAGCGGCGCGAGCCATCGGGGAGACCCCCTCATGGATCGTCTTCCGTGAGATATTGCCAAACGGCTTTGCTTCGCTCATCGTCAACACATCACTGCAGGTGGGAGATGCCATACTCATCTCCGCAGGTCTCAACTTCCTGGGACTCGGGAGTCAGAACGTCGCAAGCTGGGGACTCATGCTCTACGAAGCTCAGAGCTTTCTACAAACAGCTTGGTGGATGGCCTTCTTTCCGGGGGTTGCACTGTTCCTCCTGGTCCTGGGCGTCAACCTGGTTGGAGACGGGCTTAATGACGCGTTGAATCCAAAGCTGTCGGGTGCATGAGATGGAACTCCTCAGAATCGTTGGGCTGAAGACATACTACGAGTCGAGCAGGGGCACCATAAGAGCAGTGGACGGAGTCGATGTTTCGATTGAGAAGGGAGACGTAGTCGGCATCGTTGGAGAGACCGGTTGTGGAAAGTCTACTCTGGGGAGGTCCATCATGAAACTGATAGACAGCCCAGGGAAGATTGTAGGGGGCCAGATTCTCTTTCGCGGGACAGACTTGCTGCAGCTTGGGGAGGAGGACATGCGCAGAATACGCGGCAATGACATCTCAATGATTTTTCAAGACCCCATGACGTTCCTCAACCCGTTGAAGAGGGTCAAGGACCAAGTAGCCGAGGTGGTCAGCATACACGAAGGAAAGAGAGGCGAAGAGGCGTACCCGGAAGCGGTCAGGGCTCTCGAGGAAGTGGGCTTGAAGGATTTTTCTGAACAATACCCTCACCAGTTGAGTGGCGGTCAGAGGCAGAGGGTCTTGATCGCCATGGCGATAGTTTGTCGACCGGCTCTGCTGGTTGCTGACGAGCCCACCACGGCTCTGGATGTGGCCGTCCAAGCGGAGATCCTTTCTCTGCTGAAGGAGATGATCGCAAAACACGACCTCTCGGTCATCTTGATAACCCACAACCTTGCCGTTGTGGCAGAAATGTGCAACCGAGTCTATGTGATGTACGCGGGAAAGGTTGTAGAGTCTTCCAGTGCCAGTGACGCACTGCTGAGGCCCAAGCACCCATATCTTCAGGGCCTGATGAACTCGGCCAGGAGCATTTTCGAGAAGAGGGAGATTGAGCCCATCGTAGGCGAGCCCCCCGACCTTGCAAACCCGCCTTCCGGATGCAGGTTCCGGCCCAGGTGCCCATATGTGATGGAGGTATGTCAGAGAGAGGAGCCGCCTCTGGCCGTTTCGAATGAGTCGATGTGTGCCTGCTGGCTCTACGATGTCAACTCCAAGAAGAACTAGGAGCGCCTGGGCTTTCAACAGGCGGTCTTGGTATAAGCTGCTTGAAGGCTTCAATGCGATGACCGGCCGCAGAACCCTCCTCACTCAGCGCGCTCCGGGCGAGGGGTGCCTGGGCGACCCTTCGAAGTTCCACACGTGAAGCCCTTCGCCCCCCATGGCATCATCCACCAAACCTGCCATACTTCTCCAAAAGAGAAAGGTTCCAAGCGCGACTCGATGAACTGGCGTTGCGCGAGTCAGGTGACAGACACGTCTGCCGAGGGAAGCGCCTCCATCGACCCAAAGAGCTAAACAGCGGACTGCAGGAGGCCAAATTGTCTGGGTAGCTCTGTCATGAATTCGCCTGAACCGAACGGACCGGGGTCGGTCTCTCTCATGACCGAACTAAGGTGCAGCAGATGCGGAAGGGCGCACGACCCAAACGTGATTCAGACAGTCTGCACCTCTTGCGGCGGGACGCTGTTTTCAGTCTATGACATCGAGCAAGCAAAACAGAGACTAACAAAGAGCCTGCTGTCCAGCCGGGTTGCCAGCCTCTGGCGGTACAAGGAGATGCTACCAGTAAGAGACGAGGCCAACATCGTAACGCTTGGTGAAGGACTCACCCCCATTACAAGGATCGGCCGTACGGGAGGCCGACTGGGCTTCGAAGGGCTATACATGAAGGACGACGGCATAATTCCCACCGGGACTTTCAAGAGCAGAGGCATGACCACCGCCATCTCCAAAGCCAAAGAGCTCGGAATCTCCAGAGTCGCCCTGGCCTCAGCAGGGAACGCCGGGGGAGCGGCATCCACCTACTCGGCGAGAGCGGGAATCGAGTGTTTCGTCTTCATGCCACGGGACGCTCCGGAACAGACGATGAGGGAGTGCGTACAGACTGGAGCCCATCTCTACCTAGTCGACGGACTAATCAACGACGCCGCGAAGTTCGTAATCAACGGAGGCAGAAGATTCTCCTGGTTCGAACTTTCCACCTTGAAGGAGCCCTATCGTGTGGAGGGGAAAAAGACCATGGGATATGAAATCGCCGAGCAATTCGGGTGGGACCTCCCAGATGTCATAGTCTATCCCACAGGGGGTGGCACGGGGCTCATTGGCATGTGGAAGGCATTCAGTGAGCTCGAGCAACTAGGGTGGATTGCAGGTGGCAAGAAGCCCAGGATGGTCTCAGTCCAATCAAAGGGTTGTGCACCCGTTGTCAAAGCCTTCAAGGAGGGCCGGGAGTCGGTCGAACCGTTCAAGAATGCCAAGACCATCGCTGGCGGAATAAGAGTCCCCTCCCCATATGCGAGTGAACAAATCCTGAGAGTGTTGAGAGAGAGCGGCGGAAGCGCAGTCGAGGTCGACGACAGTGAGATTGTGAAGGCCATGGCGAGTCTTGGAAGAGACGAGGGGATGAACGTCTGTCCCGAGGGAGCGGCGACGCTCGCAGGGATGGAGCAGCTCGTTGAAGAAGGGTGGATCGATGAGGATGAGAAGGTCCTGCTCTACAACACAGGTGGTGGAAGCAAGTATCCCGAGCTGGCCACGCTGCCAACCTTGAGGACCTTCTCGACGAGTGAAGACTCGTCCTTCGAACTCTGAAAGAAACCGATGGTCTGATAACGGTTGCCCGCGGTGAAGCAACCGAGGTGTCTGCGCTACCTCACTGTCAGCCTCTGTTTCTGTTCAAGCCGCCTCTGAGAGGGCGTAGTCAGTACCCGACCGGGATAGTTTCAAGAGTTCAGGGGCCGAGGACCCAGAATGCCATGGTCGCAAGTTCAAGGGTCCGAGGACGGACATTCCTCGATCTCTGACAGCTTCTGGATGGCGGACAAGGCGGCCACCCAGCTGGTCTTCGGATTCGTTGGCGCAGGCACGTTTTCGACCGTCACGTGAAGCCGGCCCGGAGGCCCCTCTGCTGTTATCTCGTGGACATTCCTTTCAACTGTGGGATCTGCGATCACTCGGACCGTCGTCCTCTCAACGCCGATGCCTGCTAGGCTGAGTGCCGCTGCTACATTGACATTTGCAGGGAAGGCAGTCACCGCTTCTGCCGCCTTCCCCTCGTATATCTGAGTCGGAGTCTTTATCGCCTTCAGGTCAATCTTATGTTCAACGACATACGGCGCACCCTCGAGCCCCCTGGGTGGTTTGCGGACAGTTATTGAAACGCTGTCCAGCCCTGCGCGCGACGCGGACCGTATCCAGTCTAGTCCTCCTATTGCGCCAGACGGAATCAGAACCTTGAGCTTCTTCGCCTTGGCCGTCTTCGTGACTTCGTCATAGAACTCTCTGTCGGCAAGGGCACCGACGCTCATGGTCATCACATGCTTGCCTGCAGCGAGCGCTTTTGGAATGTAGCTCCTCGCCGCAGCCTGAGACGCCGCTTCGATCACCAACTCGACCTTCTTGTGCGCGAACATCTCGTCGGCGTCCCTCACTACCTCGGGCTTCGTCCTGAGCTTCTCTGCGAGCGACTGCGAGACTGACGCATTTCCATCAAACACGGCTACCAACTCCAGGTGCGGACTCAGCTCCTGCTCGATTGCTTTGGCCAAAGTCTCGCCAATGAAACCGCAACCCATCAGACCAGCTTTCAGCTTCGTTCGAGTTTGTGATGCGGAACCTGTCCTAATATCTCTTGCCCGCCACTCGGCTCGCCTGACAAAGCTGCACTTCCACGGGCCGCCGCGCTCGGCGACAGGACATAGCGGTAGTCATCGGCGGGTCGTCCCAAGACGTGTGCCGCGCATGACGTCCCGAACTCGTGCGTAGGCACAGACCCCGCCCATAGCTTATAGCGCCCCGGCTTTCCGCGCCCCGAAGTTTGGGGCTCTCCTTCGAAGTCAAAGAGTCGGACCTCCTGGGGAGGGTGGGGACCCTGAAGGTGGGGGGGAAGACCCTGGAGACGCCCTACATGTTCCCGGTCATCCACCCGGTGAACCAGCTGGTCCCTCCGTCCGAGCTCCTGTCCATGGGGTTCCGGGGGCTGATGACCAACTCCTACATACTCATGAAGCGGCGGAGGGCCGAGGCCCTCGAGAAGGGGATACACCGGCTCCTCGAGTTCGACGGGATGTTCATCACCGACTCCGGGGGGTACCAGGTCCTGGAGTACGGGGACCTGGACGTCGGCTACAGGGACGTGGCCGAGTTCCAGGCGGGGATAGGGACGGAGCTCGCCGTCACCCTCGACAGGCCCACCGGCTACCCCCAGAGGAGGGGGGTCGCCAAGGAGACGGTGGACTACAGCTTCAAGAACGCGAAGGCGACCCTGGAAGAGTACGGGACGAGGCCCACCGCCTGGGTCGGGCCCATCCAGGGTGGGCTCTACGCCGACCTCGTGAGGAAGTCGGCGAGGTCCCTGGTGGGGGCCGGCTTCGGCATCCTGGCACTGGGGAGCCCCGTCCAGGTCATGGAGAACTACATGTTCGCAGACCTGGTCGACATGGTGGCCGCGGCGAGGCGCGCCATCCCCTACTCCGTCCCGCTCCACCTCTTCGGCGCAGGGCACCCCCTCACCATGCCCCTGGCCGTGGCCCTGGGGTGCGACACCTTCGACTCGGCCAGCTACGTCCTCTTCGCCAGGACCGGGAGGTACATGTCCAGGAGCGGGGTCCTGACGCTGCAGGCGATGAAGTACCTCCCCTGCAGCTGTCCCGTCTGTTCCAGGACCAGCGTGAGGGAGCTCCTCGAGCTCGAGCACCCGGAGAGGACTAGGGCTTTGTCGCTGCACAACCTCTACGTCCTCCGGGAGGAGCTCGAGGGGTGCAAGGAGGCGATCGCCGAAGGGAGGCTGTGGGACCTGGTGGAGGAGAGGGCCATGGCGCACCCGAGGCTGAAGGACGGGTTCGTGCGGATGACGAAGTACGCCAAGGACCTCGAGGCTGGCACCCCCGCGATGAAGGACAGGGGCCTCTTCGTCAGGAGCGACCTCGACCTCCTGAGGCCCGAGCTGGCGATCGCGAGGGCGAGGCTAAGGGGGGTCATGGGGCCGCCGAAGCGGTCCAGGACGGCGGCCGGCGACGCGTACGGCCTCCACCCGGTGCTGGGGCCCTACCCCCTGGAGCTGGAGTTCGAGTATCCCTTCAGCCAGACCGAAGTCGACCTGGGCCGCGGGGAGGCGGGGACGGCCGGGACCAAGCGCGTCAAGAGCGAGCGGGCCAAGGGCGGAGCGACCGCCAGGGGCGGAGAAGGAAGGAAGAAGCGGCCTTCCTCCGCGCGAGCGCATACGAGGCCAGGACGAAGACAGTGACGACGATGACCGCGGCCGCGAAGAAGGGGAACTCCGGGACGCTCCCGGCGGCCGACCGGGAGGCGCTCGAGCTCGACCCGGTCGAGGTGGAGGCTGACGCCGACGCCGAAGTGGAGCCCACCGTGGGCGGGGCGCCGCTGGCAGTGGTCTCTGGGCTGGCCGAAGCCGTGCTGCTGGACTGGTAGGGCGGCGAGGAAGAGCTGGCGGAGGTGTAGGCGGAGGATGCGTTGGACGCGGGGCTTGATGTGGCGGTCGATTGCGCGCCGGTCGACGGGACGGAGGTGGTGGAGGCTGCGGACGTGGCGCTGGTCGCGACCTGGGTCCCCGGAGTGCATCCGGCGGAGGCTATCGTGACGGAAAAGACGCCGGTCAGGACCGAGGCCGTCCCGTCCTGCTCGACGGAGAAGGCGTAGGTCCCGGCGCTGGAGGGAGTCCCCGACAGCACCCCGGCGACGGACAGGGCAAGTCCCGGCGGAAGGCTCCCTGAATACAGGGCGAACGGGCCAGCGCCGTCGATGGACCCCTGGTTCAGGGCGAGCGCCTCCGAGTATGCGGTGCCGGGGGTCCCGCAGGAGAGGGCCGTGAGCCCGAACTCGTCGTAGTTGAGGGAGTATCTGCACCCCAGGCACCCTCCGCCGATCGTGTCCGCGGCGCCGAAGCTGGCCTGGTCTCCCGAGGCGACCGTCCCCGCGATGGAGCCGACGTAGACTGGGAGGTGGTTGCTGGTCGAGTACTCGTCGATGGTGGACTGGCCGCCGTCCGCGACGTAGAAGAAACCGGCGTCGGCGAAGTACGGGTACAGGCTCCCCAGGAGGTCTCCGCCCCCTATCGCCACGGCCCCCGACCCGGCGAACGTGGCCCCCCCAGCGGCCTGGATGTCCCCGTCTGACTGGATGAAGTACGACGAGATGCTCGACGGCGCGCTCCCGGCGCCCTGGTCCAGGACGAAGAGCGAGGTCCCGGAGTCGGCGGTGATCAGGCCCACCGGGTCCACCCCGGTCGGGAGGGTCTGCTGCAGGCTCAGGCCGCACCTGGCCTGCACCTGGAAGACGTAGACCAGGTCCGAGGCCGGGCTGACCACGTAGAGCATCGGAGGCTGGGACTCCTGTCCGGCCGCCGGGGATGCGGCCATCGCCCCGAACCCTCCCGAAGGGCTGCCATAGGGGGCTCCGGCCAAAAGCGGCGCGGAGGTCCCGAACTGGGCGAGGTACCCCTGGACCGCCGAGGGGCTGTCGACGAAGACGCAGAACTCGTTCGCGTAACCCAGATTGAACCCTGACCCGACGAACTCGCCTGACACGATCTTCGCCGCCCCTGCGATGGACGGGGTGCTCGTGTACCCGGGCTGCCCGTAGGAGTAGGTCGCGATCGCCGGGCTCACCCCCTCCAGGACGTATACGCATGCGCACCCGGCGGAGCTCAGCGGGTCGTAGACGATGGAGGTCGAGCCCAGCGGGCCGCTGTTCCCCCCGGCCATCATGCAGGATCCTGGGGAGGCGCTGGCGTAGGGGGTGCCGAAGACCAGGTGTCCGTCCCCTGAGTCTGGGGAGAGGCCGATCACGCAGTTGGTGTTCCCCGACGGGACGAGGAGGGTGCCGGTCACGCTGTTGTACCCGGTGTAGGTAGTCCCGACGTAGGTCATCGACGTGGGGTCAGTCCCTGCTGGGAGCTGGACCGGAGGGCCCAGGGAGCAGAGCTGGGCGGCGACCCCGCTCCCCCATTGGACCCCGTACTGGGAAATCGAGCTCCCCCCTTGTCTGCGACGTAGAGGTAGTTCCCCGTGTTCCCAGTCCCGGTGTATGTGAATCCGGAGTTGTAGCTCCCGGTGAAGGACTGGGAGATGGCGCCGTTGCCGAAGCAGCCTGTGGGGGTCGTGACCCCCGCGACGGTCAGGTCAGCGTAGGAGTGCTGGTCGCCATAGCTCGCCTCGAAGGTCCATCTCCCGGGCTGCACCCGCAGCGTCACCCCGCAGGTCCCGTCCTGGACGGCGCAGCCTATGGCGCATCCGCCGGTGCACGTGGTCTTCACCCCGTTCGGGCCTGTGCCGTTGAAGTCGACCGTCCCGGTCGCCGCCCGGTCGCCCAGGGTCGCGTTCAGGAACGCGTAGGCGCCGACGTTTGAGGGGAAGAGGAACACAGGGACCGCGGCCGCAGATGAGGTGGAAGCCGTCGCCGTGGTGGTCGTGGAGCCTGGGGCCGTGCTCGTGACCGCGGAGGTGGTCGTGGTGGACCCGGTCGTCCCCACGGCGGCGGACGCGCACAGGTTCCCTGCCGGGATGCAGACCGTCACCGTGAACGTCCCAGTGGCCGGGGCCGCGGCCGCCCCCTGGCCCGAGTAGCCGCAGGTGCTCCCCGATGCCGGCTCGCAGTAGGAGTACCCCCCGTAGCTGCCTCCGTTCCCGGTCGCGGCGCCGTAGAACCCGTTCTCACAGGGGGCTCCGCCGCAGGAAGACTGGGAGTTCCAGGCAGAGGTCCAGGCGAGTGGGATCCCGCTCGAGCCTGACACCGTGACCGAGTCGTTCGCGAGTACGCTGTAGCCGGTCTGGGACACGACGACGTACAGGGCGGAGTAGTCTCCTGCAGCCAGCGTCGCGGCGCAGGAAGGCGCGTCAACGCTCCCGGACCTGACCTCGCAGAGCATCACGGTCAAGGTCATGCTGTACCCCGGGGGCGGCGCTGGCGTATGAGCCGACTCGGCTCTTTGATCGTGGGCGACGGGGCCCGGGATGGACAGCGTAGACGCCATGGCGAAAAGGATGAGCATGACGGGGACGGTGGCGAGGACGGTCTTGCGGGCCAAACCGCACTGGCTACGCCGCGGCTTTGTTATTTAAGCAGGCGACCGGGCATGGGCCGGTCGTCCCAGGGATGAAGAGCCGGCCTACGAATAGACGGACCCGGTGGGGCGCTTCTCCTTCTCTTCCATCATCTTCAGCTCGCCCTCGATGACCTCGGCCCCCTTGATCAGCGGGGCGGTGTCGGCAGGGAACTTGTACCTCTTGGCGAGGAACTCGACGGCCGCCGCGGCCGCCCTGGGGTCGACCCTCTCGGTGTTGGAGTAGGCGAGGACAGCGAAGGCGGGGAAGGAGTTCATCTCGAAGGCGTTGAGCAGGGAGGCCACCGGCCCCACTATCATCCTGTCCTCCTCGAAGACCGGCTCCCCCGGGAGCCCGCCCAGGGCCGACATGGCCCCGGTCATGGCGACCCTGTAGGTCCCGCCGTCGGTCCTCAGAGACTCGTCCAGGCCGCCCACCAGGGCGACCTCCATGGCCCCCGAGGACATTATCCACTCGGCCAGCTGGTGGTAGAACTCGTTCTCCTTCTCCCTCACAGGGGAGACCTCGGCCTTCAGGAGGGACAGCTCCCCGGCGGAGTAGACCTCGTAGGGGGTGGCGATCTTCCCGTCGACCTGGGACGCCACGGCCGGAGCGTGCTCGTAGTCGATGAAGCAACGCCGCTGGGCCTTCAGCTCTGTGACCAGGAACTTCACGGTCCAGTACCCGGTGGCCCCTATGCCGTGGAACCCCGCTATCAGCGAGGTGCCGTCGATCCTGCTCCCCTGGGGTACTATCTTCAAGCCTGAATCTGCCCGGCTGGAACCGGTCTTAAACCTGCGGTGGCTGGACGGGGCCCGGACCGGCTGGGACAGGCTTCCTCCGGTAGGTGAGCAGGGCCACCACCAGGGCGAGGACCGCCACCGCGGCCACCCCGGCGAGCCCGTAGACCAGGGACCCGCCCGAGGACGACGCTGCCTGGGTCCCGTAGAAAGAGCCGGACGAGGTGAGGGAGGTGGACGACAGGCTGAGGGCGGCCACGTCCGTCCCCTGTAGGAGCGTGAGCTTGGACCCGCTGGCCGTCAGCTTGGAGACCTGCGACCCGACCAGGGTGACCGTGGCGTCGCTGACCGTCAGGTGACCGATGGACGAGCCGACCAGGGTGATGTTGATCCCGGTCACCGACAGGCTGTCGGCCCGGATCCCTGAGAGCGTGTACCCTCCGCCGCTGGCCGTTACCAGGGGGGCTGACGCTATGTTGGATGGCGTCAGCGTGTCGTTGGTGTAGTAGATGTACGGGAGCACGTCAAGGTAGGACATGGTCGGGACGACGCTCGCCGCCGACGCCGACTGGCCGGTGACGAAGACGGTCCATGGCCCCGCGGCCAGGGACGGGATGTTGCCGATGAACGGGCTGTAGGACGTCAGCACAGAGGGGACCTGGATCACCCCCACCCACTCGCCGAGGGTGGAGTTGTACTGCATGGGCGTCCCGGTGTCGCCCAGGGCGTCGGTGAGGTAGGACTCGAAGGTGTAGCCCGACGGTATCGCGGTCGCGAAGAAGACCCCGGAACCGACCTGGCCTCCGGTGGAATTGGTGACCTTGGCCTCCACGGTGACTGTCTGCCCTTCATACACCGCGGCCGGGGCAGAGACCTTGTATGAGAGGGACGGGCCCGAGACGTAGAACCCGGTGGTGAAGTTGCCCATCTGCACCACGGCCGTCTTGTTGGCCTGGTAGGCCGAGAGGAACTGGATCTTGTAGAACCCCGGGGTGAAGCTGCTGGGGATGGTGTAGTTGGCCTGGTTGTAGTGGAAGAAGTTGAAGACGCTGAACTGCACTGTGTTGGGGGACGGCGCCAGGTCCACCGAGGCCATCAGCGCGCCGGCAAGGCTGTAGATCTTCGCCGTCACGTTGGAAGTGAACACCCCGGCCCCTCCGGCCGTCTGGGTCGAGGCGAGGAGTATGACCTGCTCCCCCGGAGCGGCCGACGGGGTGGCGGAGTCGAGGGGGGTCAGCATCACCCCGGTGACCTCCTCACCGA
>JBJKSN010000011.1:0-5671 GCA_046703945.1 Nitrososphaerales archaeon
ATATACTCCACCCTCGCCTTCGTCGGCCTCATCGTGGCCGGGGCCGCCCTCGTGAGCCTGGAGGCGCCTCCCATGGATGCCGCCCATTAGCCGAGCCCTCTGCGGCCGAACTTCCCGCCCCGGGGATGAGTTCCTGGGACAGGGCGGACCCGCGCGGGCCCAGGTGCAGAGCGCTCTGGCTCTAGGGAGCAGCCGTCTGTGCCACGACCTCGTGTATGGTGACGAAGCTCTTGCCCGCGAACATGTCGGCGGACGGCGGGTTCCCATGGGCCTGCTTGAAAGCGTCGCTCTTCGCCCACCTCTCGAAGCTCTCCATGGAGTCCCAGTACGTCCTGACGATGTAGTGGTCCCCCTGTATGGGGCGGAGGACCTCGTTCCGCAGGAAGCCCGGCGCTTTCTGCACGTGGTGCGTCCCTTCCCTGAACCTGGCTTCGAAGGCGTCGCCGAACTCCTTCTTCACCGGGATGTGGTTCTCTACAGAGATCATGGCGCCGCGGTCCGCTCCGCCCTGTTAAGCCCTTCGGGGCCTGACCTGGTGGCGAGCGCAAGCCCAGGCGCTTCAGCCCTGGGTAAGCGAGCCCGTAGTCGGGGTCGTTAGATGCACAAGCTGGGCTGGAATGGCGGATTGCTCAGAACGGACACTGCCCTGCTGAAACCTTCGCCAGAGCACGAATCAGCCCCTGGTCACCACCGACCACGACCTCCCTTCCGAGCCGTCCACTTCGACGATGGACCTCCGGTCGTTCTGAAGCAAGAGGAGAGCGTGAGGCCATCAACGCTTTGGTAACTGGCAGGGCAGGCTTGTCCACTGCCATTGGGCAAGAATTATATTCTTGCCAAACAGACGCCCGTACTGTTGGACATCGACCTGGCCATCGCGAGGTACCGGGGGATGACCGCGCCCCATGCCATGATCAGGAGAGAGATCGCCGTGGAGGAAGGGAGTTTCATGGCAGCCATCGTAGGGCCGCGCCGGGCAGGTAAGACGACCCTCATGCTCCAGCTCATGGACGGCCTGTCCCTCCCCCCCAGCAACAAGGTCTTCGTCAACGGGGAGGATGTCGGGTTCGAAGGGATGACGGCCGTCGACCTGCCGAAGGTCGAAGAGGCGGTGTTCAGGCTCTACAGGCCCGACACGGCCAAGGAGGTGCGGCTGTTCATCGACGAGGTCCAGAGGTTTCCCAGCTGGGCCCGCTGGGTGAGGGCCCTCAACGACTCCGGGAAGTACAGGATAGTGGTGACCGGCTCGACCTCGGAGCTTTCGACCGACAGGCTCCCTTCGGTGCTCAGGGGGAGAGCCCTCAACACCCTCGTCCTCCCCTTTTCCTTCGCCGAGTCCCTCAGGGCCAGGGGGACCGAGGCCGGGGGTTACATGACCCCTGAGAAGGTCGGGGCCGTGGCGTCGCTGGCGGACGAGTACGTCGAGTACGGAGGTTACCCGGCGGTGGTGCTCGCCGAGGGGGCCCAGCTCAAGCTCAGGATCATCCAGGAGCTCTTCGACACCGTCATCCAGCGGGACATGATAGAGCGGCTGAGGGTCAGGACCCCGTCAGCGCTCCGGGCCTTCGTCGCGGCCGTCCTCGGCTCGGCCTGCCGTCCCCTCTCCGCCCGGTCGATCTCCCGCTGGCTCGCCGGCGAAGGGCTGAAGGTCGGGAGGCAGACCGCGCTGAGCTACCTGGACGGGGCGGAGGACGTCTTCATGATACGGAGGGCGTACCCTTACTCGAGGAAACCCAGGGAGAGGCGGGTGAACCCCAAGGTCTACGCGCTCGACTCGGGCTTCTTGGCGCTGGTCGGTGGCGACCTGTCGAAGAGACTCGAGAACCAGGTGTTCGTCGAGCTTGTCCGGCGGGGGCTGGCCGTGTCCTACTGGAAGGGGTCGGCGAGCGGGAGGGAGGTCGACTTCGTCGTCGAGGGCCGGGAGAGCGGGGTCAGGCTCGTGCAGGTGTCATCGAGCATCGCGGATGCGGCGACCTATTCGAGGGAGGTCAGGGCTCTGCTTGAGGCTTCGGAAGAGCTGGGCACGGACCGGCTCACCATAGTGACGTCGAGGGAGGAGGATACCCTCCGGGAGGGAGGGAAGACGGTAGAGGTCGTCCCTGCGTGGAAGTGGTTCCTCGGGGGGCGGGGTTAGCAGGCACATGGCCGACAGGGCCTTGGTCACCGGAGGGGCGGGCGAGGGCAGAGATGAGGGGCGCGGCGCCTTGGGGATCGGCACGGCCATGCAGGTCTCCCCCGTGGGGATTATGAGCGCCCTGTCTGCGTCCACCCTCATCCCCTTCGGGATGGTCAACCGCCCCCTCTCGCCTATCTCCACCACCGACATGAGCCGTAAAGGGGCTCCCACGCGTTTAGCGCCAGTGGGTAAAACTCGCGGCCCACCCACTGGCCAGCGCAAGCCCACCATGCGCACGACCCCCGCCCCTTCGGTCGCCCGGGGCCGAAAGGCGTAAGATGCCGCCAGGGCACGGACCACCAAGGTGGACCCTGCATGACTTTCAAGGACCTGAGCAGAGCCACGCAGAAGATACTCCTCGCGATCCCCCCGGGCGGGGTCGACTTCGACAGGCTCGTCGACGTCACCCAGGTGACCGCCCCAGAGCTCAACTCCCACCTCATCAAGCTCGAGTGCGCCGGCTTAGTAGGCTACGAACAGGGGACCCTGGTCGTCAGCCTGACGGGGGAGGGGACGCAGGCCGCCTCCGAGCTGCGGGCCGCTGCGGCCGACCCGGAGTAGGCCGGGGCGAGGCGAACGCTGCGAGGACCGGGACGTCAAGGTCCTGAAGAGGGCCTCCTTCCGGCCCGTGTCCGCTTCAGCACGGCGTCGGTCGTCAGGGCACTTCGAGGGAAGGGACTCTAGGTTCCAGGGGCGAAGACTTCGAGCCCGTCCTTCGCGAACTGGCCGAAGTGGGCCGCATCGAAGGTGGACAGCTTCGCCCCATGGTTCATGGCCACGGCAGCGATCATCGAGTCCGTTCTCCTGACCGCCTTCCCCCTCTTCTCAGCAGCTAGCTCGAGTCGGGCGGAGAGCTCGGCGTCCTCCTTCGTGTAGGGCAAGACGCGGAGCTGGGTCACCTTCGCTTCGGATTTCGAGTACTTCTTCAGGCCGTAGAGGAGCTCGTGCATGTTCACGGAGCTAGTCCCCACCTCTTCCCCGGCGTCCTCCAGCGACGCCAGCAGCCGGTCCCCCTTCGAGGACTCCTTGTCCAGTATCTCGACCAGCACGTCCGTGTCCAGGAGTATCAAGACCTCCTCTCCTCCCTCCTGGACGACAGCTCGGAGAGCAGGGCCTCCTTGTCGCTGAACTTCACCGTCCCCCTGAGCCGCTTCAGGGCCTCCGTGGAGCTCCCGCCTTCGACGAGCCTGGAGAACAGGTCGCTGAAGCTCTCGCCGGGGTCCTTGACCGCGGCGAGCTTGTCGTAGACTTCGTCCTTTATCGTCAGGGTCTTGACCAAGGTCGGGATTGTATGTTTAAACATACATATAAACACACTATGTCAGCGCCGCTCTCCAGAGGAGGTCACTCGACCCTGAAGAGGACTCCCTTCCGGCCCGCCGCTTCCTTCAGCACGGCATCGGTGGTCAGGAGCACGTCCGCCTCCGCTTCCAGGGCGGAGAGGGCGAAGCAGTCGGCCAGGGAGAGAGCGGGGACCCTGAGCTTCCACCCCCCCCGACGACACCACCGCCCTCCCATCGGTGGGGATCGGCTCGACCCTGGAGTTCCTTACGAGGCCGAGCCTCGCGTCCGCGGTCTGCGGGCCGAACCGCTGGCCTGTCAGATGATAGAACTCCGCCAGGTTGACCTCTGAAACGCTGCCGGACGCCCTCCCCGAGGCCACCCTGTCGAAGTAGGGCTCAGCGGTTAGGCTCTTTTGATACCGACCTGCGCCGTATATGGTCTCCGATATCGTTGAAACGCGTGGCGTCTTAAATATCGTTTCACGCCTATCTTCCCGTGCAGGTTACCAAGGGCTTCAAGACCGAGCTTCGACCGGCGAGAGCCCAACAGAGGTTGTTCAGGAAGGCCTGCGGCATCGCCCGCTTCGCCTACAACTGGGGCCTCGAACGGAACAACAACATCTGGCTCTACAACCAACTGCCGCACCCACCGATCAGGTACGAGTCCCCCGCCGACCAGCACAAGTTGCTCAACCGGCGGAAGGAGACTGACTGGCCCTGGATGTATGAGGTCTCCAAGTGCGCGCCACAGGAAGCGTTGAGGGACCTCGGTAACGCGTTCCACAACTTCCTCAAGAATCATGATCACTTCAAGTGGCCGAGGTTCAAGGCCAGGTATGATGACGAACAGTCGTTCACCCTGACCGGGGCAATCCACGTGAGTACCAGGTCGGTGCAGCTGCCGACCTTCGGCTTGGTGAAGCTGAAGGAGCGGGAGTACCTCCCGACGAGGAACCACGTCCTCTACGCCACGGTGTCAAGGAAGGCAGGAAGATGGTACGTCTCCGTGGGTGCGAGGAAGAGATTCCGCGTTGAGAAGAACGCTGGTCCGGTCGTCGGCGTTGACTGGGGGATCACACATCTTGCTACAGTCAGTGACGGGACCGCCCTTGAGAGGAGCTTCAGGCTGGAGCAGCTGAAGTGGATGGAGAGGCACGCCCAGAAGGCGTTGGGTCGGAAGGCGAAGGGGAGCAGGAATCACGTGAAAGCGCTGCTCCGTTACCAGAAGCTCTGGTATCGTATTACGAACGTGAAGGTTGATGGGCTGCACAAGTTCACGACGATGCTGGCGAGAACCAAGTCAGTCATCGTCATCGAGGACCTGGCGGCCACCAACATGGCCAAGAACCACAACCTCGCAGGCAGCATCTATGAAGCGACGCCCTACGAGTTGAAGCGGCAGCTGAAGTATAAGACGAGGTGGCGCGGAAGCAGACTGGTCGTCGCGCCCAGGGGCTTTCCGTCCACGAAGATGTGCTCCAGGTGCCGCCACGTGAAGGATGCGATGCCGCTGTCGGAGCGGGTCTTCAGGTGCGAGGAGTGCGGCTTGGTCATCGACCGGGATTTGAATGCCTCGAGGAATCTCGAGTGGTATGCCACCGCCAGTTCGGCGGGGTGTGCCTGTCTGATGCAGGAGGTCGCAGTCCCCTCGGGGACGGTGCCTGCAGGTGAAGCAGGAAGGGTCGACTCAACGTGGTCTAAATGACCATAAAACTCAGAACGGTCGAGCATCCCTGCGCAGGCTCACTTCGCCGCCCCCGCGGGCAGGACTTCTCCCTGGGTGATCGTCCGCGCTCTCCGGCCGCACCTGCGCCCAGAACCGGGTGAAGAACCTCCGGGGGTATCGGCCCAGATACCGGTCGAGGACCTTCCCGTCCGCCTTCTCCAGGAGCCTGGCGAAGACGTCTCCTCCGGGAAGCTCCCCGAAGTAGACGAGGTCGATGAGCGTCTTCTCCAGGTCGGAGACCGGGACGTCGAACTCTCCGTAGGGGACGTGGTCGAACCCGAAGAAGTACTTGGGCGCTACCCTGTGGACGATCACCCTCGCTCCAAGGACATCTCTCTCCCCCGGAACCGCCTTCCCAGACGTCACGAGGACCACGTTGGTCTCCTGCTCCCACTCCCCCCTCATGCTGAGCGCCTCCTGGAGGCCCAGGTACGCGGGGGCCAGGGCGAAGACCGCCAGGACCGGGTCGTCCAGCCTGCTGTACAC
>JBJKSN010000012.1:0-9560 GCA_046703945.1 Nitrososphaerales archaeon
CAGTATCCCCGAGCTGGCCGGAGGGGTGCTGAGTATCCCGTCCTTGACCCTGAATATGTTCTCCCCTGGCCCCTCGGCGACCATCCCGTTGGTGTTCAGGAGTATCGCCTCGTCGTACCCCGCGGCCACGGCCTGCATCTTGGCCAGGGCCGAGTTGGCGTAGTTGGCGGCGCACTTCGCCTGCACGGGCATCGCCCTGGAGTCTATCCTGACCCAGTTGGTGATCGTCGCCCTCACTCCCTTCCTTGAGGTGTCCCCCAGGTAGGCGCCCCACTCCCAGGAGCCTATCGCCACGGATATCTTGCTGGTGAGAGGGTTGAGCCCCATCTCTCCGTAGCCCGTGTAAGCGATCGGCCTGACATAGCACTCCTCGGCCGGGTTCTCCCTCACCAGGTCGATGCACGCCTGGGTCAGCTCCTTCGCCGAGAATCCCAGCTCCATCCTGTAGATCTTGGCGCTGTTCATGAATCGCTCTATGTGCTCGGGGAGCCTGAAGATCGCGGTCCCTCTGGGGGTCTTGAAGGCCCTTATCCCTTCGAAGATCGCCATGCCGTAGTGGAGGCCGTGAGTGAGGACGTGTATCTTCGCGTCGTCCCAGGGGACGAGCCTCCCGTCCATCCAGATCTTCTTTTGTGGTTTCATGCCTAGGCTCGGCCGGGGGATATGATATTTAGAGAAAGCGATTTCCCCTAATCGGTTCCGTTTAAAACGAAGCATTGACGAAGTATCGCCCATGGCCGAACCAGTGATACTGTCTGCCTGCAGGACGCCCATCGGGAAGTTCGGAAAAGGCCTGGTCGGCGTGGCGGCCACGGAGCTCGGCGCCCTGGTCATAGAGGAGGCGATGAAGAGGGCGAAGGTCCATCCCGGGGAGGTCGACGAGGTGGTGATGGGGAACGTGGTGTCGGCCGGCCTCGGCCAGAACCCGGCGAGGCAGGCCGCGGTGCACGCGGGGGTCCCCTTCGGCAGGGGCGCCTTCACCGTCAACAAGGTCTGCGGATCGGGCCTGAAGGCGGTGATGCTGGCCGCGCAGTCTGTCAAGGCAGGCGACAACGAGGTGGTGGTGGCCGGAGGGATGGAGAACATGAGCAACGTCCCATACCTCGCCAAGGGCGTCAGGTGGGGGACGAAGTTCGGAGACGCGGGGCTCCTCGACGGGATGATAGTGGACGGCCTCTGGGACGCCTACCACGACTACCACATGGGCGTGACCGGGGAGAACGTGGCGAAGAGGTTCCATATCACGAGGGAGGAGGCCGACGGGTTCGCCTACTCCAGCCACATGAAGGCGGCCAAGGCGTCCGAGGACGGGACCTTCGAGCCGGAGAAGGTGAAAGTGAAAATCAAGCGAGAAGCGGGGGAGATCGCCGAGTTCTCGGCCGACGAGTGCGTGAGAGGCGACACCACCAGGGAAAAGCTGCCCCGGCTGAAACCTGTCTTCAAGCCCGACGGCGTGCTGACGGCCGGGAACTCCTCCCAGCTCAGCGACGGCGCGTCGGCCGTAGTCGTCGCGTCGCAGGAGGCGGCAGACAGGCTCGGCGTCAGACCCCTCGCTAGGATCGTGGGCTACGGGACCGGGGGGCTCGAGCCGGCAAGGGTGATGGAGGCGCCCATCCCGACCACGAAGGCGCTCCTGAGGAAGCTGAAGATGGGCGTGGACGACATCGACGTCTTCGAGCACAACGAGGCCTATTCCACGGCGTCCATCGCGGTGAGGAGGGCGCTGGGCATCGACGAGTCCAGATTCAACGTCTGGGGGGGCGCGGTGGCCCTGGGACACCCCCTGGGCTGCAGCGGAGCCAGGGTCCTCACGACGTTGGTCTACGGCTTGAAGCGGAAGGGGAAGAAGACCGGGCTCGCCACACTCTGCCTGGGAGGCGGGAACGCGGTCTCTATGGTTGTGGAGGTTTGACTTCCCTCAGCTTCCTGCGGAGGACCTTCCCTATCAGGGTCTTCGGCAGCTCCTGGACGAACTCCACCTCCTTCGGGACCTTGAACTTCGCGAGCCTCTTCTGACAGAACTCGACGATCTCCTGCGCGCTGACCTTCTTGGCCGGGTCCTTCAGGACGATGAACGCCTTCACAGCCTCGCCGCTGAATTCGTCCGGTATCCCGACCACCCCAGCCTCCTTCACGTCAGGATGCTCGAAGAGGACGTCCTCCACCTCCCTCGGGTACACCTTGAGGCCGCCCACGTTCACCATGTCCTTCTTCCTGTCGACGATGTAGAAGTAGCCCTCGGAGTCCATCCTCGCGATGTCCCCGGTGATGAACCATCCGTCCTTCAGGACCGCGTCTGTCTCCTCCTTCTGGTTCCAGTAGCCCTTCATGACCTGGGGCCCCTTCACGGCGAGCTCGCCCACCTCCCCGACGCCGAGGACCTTCTCCCTGTCGGCCAGGTCGACGACCATGGCGTCCGTCTCGCTGAAAGGAGGGCCTATGGAGCCGTCCTTGACCACGCCCCCGCTCACAGGGTTGCAGTGGGTGACCGGGCTGGTCTCCGAGAGCCCGTACCCTTCGACGAGGTTCCCCCCGGTCAGCTCGATGAACTTCTTCCTGACGGCGGGCGGGAGAGCCGACCCTCCCGACAGGCAGGCGCGGACCGAGCGCAGGTTGAACTTCCCTGCTTCGGGCTTGCTGTTGATCGCTATGTACATGGCCGGAGCGCCCGAGAATATGGTGACCTTCTGGCCCTGGATGGTCTTCATCACCTCCTCCACGTGGAAGCTCGGGAGAAGGACCATGGCTGCCCCGGCCGCCAGCGGCGCGTTCATGGTCACCGTGAGCCCGTAGATGTGATAGAGCGGAAGGACGCAGAGGGAGATGTCGCTCCGCGTGATGGGGAAGAGGCTGACGCCGTACTCCGCGTTGGAGACGAGGTTGTAGTGAGTGAGCATGGCGCCCTTGGACACGCCGGTGGTCCCTCCGGTGTACTGCAGCACGGCCACGTCGTTGACCGGGTCCACGGAGGGCAAGGTAGCCATCGGTGCGCTCGACCTGACCAGCGTCTCGAAGTCGAGGGTGTTGCTCCGGGGGACGTCCTTGATGCCGGCGAGCCCGGCGAGGCGCCTCTTAAGGCCCGGTAGGTAGTCCCCGAGCCCCGTGGCTATGACGTGCCTGAGGCTCAGCCTCCCCCGGCATCCTTCGAGGCTGCTGAACAGGTCCATGCCCCTCGCCACGGTCCGGCTCGCTACCACCACTTCCGCGCCCGAGTCCCTCAGCTGATGCTCCAGCTCCCTCTCCTTGTAGGTCGGGTTGCACATCACCGCTATGCCGCCGCACTTCAGGATGCCGAAGTAGGCCATCACCAGCTGCGGGATGTTCGGGAGGAAGACCGCCACTCTGTCCCCCTTCTTCACGCCGAGCCCTGCCAGGGCGGACGCGAACCTGGAAGAGACTTCGTCCACCTCGGCGTAGGTGAAGTCCCTCCCCTGATAGTGGAGGCAGCGGTCCTGCGGATGGAGCTTCGCCGACTCGGTGAGCAGGGCATAGAGCGGCCTGACCTTCGGCCTGGGCAGGGAGTACCTGTCCCCGACCTGCGCCTTGAGCCACGGCCGTTCGAGGGGCTCCGGCATCGGCACCCGAGATCCTCCGACTTGCCTTAAGGGTATCCCCGAAGGGGCCGCGAGACGGTCTAGGCTTAAGTATGGACGGCCGCGGTGATGAGACGAGCCCGAACATGCCTGAGACTGAGGAGAAGTATCTTATCCTCTGCGTCGACAGGGACGACGACCTCAGGTCGAAGGCCAAGGTCGAGTCGCCTGTGGTAGGGAGGAAGGCCGCGGTGGAGGCGGCGACGAAGCTCGCCCTAGCTGACCCCGAGGAGGCGGACGCCAACGCCATCTTCGCGGCGGTCAAGAAGTATGATGAGCTTGTCCGGGCGAAGACGCCCTGCGAGGTCGCGGTGGTGTGCGGTGCGCCCGACAGGGGGTTCCAGGCGGACAGGAAGGTCGGGAGGCAGATAGCGTCCGTCCTCCAGGGAGGCGACTACGCAGGCGTGGTGCTCGTCTCAGACGGAGGGGAAGACGAACAGGTGGTGCCGATAATCCAGAATCAGAGGCCCATCATCTCGGTGCAGAGAGTGACGGTGAAGCACAGCCAGACGGTGGAAGAGACCTACGAAATCCTCGGGAGGTACCTCAGGATGCTCGTCTTCGACCCGCACTACTCGAAGTACGCGCTCGGAGTCCCGGGGCTCATATTCGTCCTCACCGGCATCCTGATAGTCGCCAACAGGACCTTCGAGGCAGGGATAGCGGCCCTCCTCATCATAGGCGGGGCGTTCCTGGTCAGAGGGTTCAGCATAGACAGGAACGTCACCGGCCTCCTCCACAGGGGCCCCACAGGCTTCCTCAGGTTCTTCTCACTTGTAGCTGGGATAATCGTGGCGCTGGTGGGCATCATCAGCGGATACGGCTCCATGCTCGGCGACACCGTGGCTGTCAACGCGGTGGCCGCGAACCCGGCGAACATCCTCGTCTACGGAGGGGTCCTGGTGGGAGACTTCATCGGAGGGAGCATAGACTTCGTGTGGGGAGGCATCGCCATCTATGCCGCCGGGGCCCTCCTGTCTCACCTGGCCAGGGGGAGCACCCGGTGGAACAGGGACGTCTTCGTGCTCGTGATGCTCGCCATACTCTATCTCCCCCTGTCGACGTTCTCGGCGTACCTCGTTAGCGGCAACGCCGAGTCGACGTTCCTGCTGATCTCTGCGGTGCTGGTCGGACTGGCGGCGATCTTCGCACTCACCACAGCCATCTACCCTCGGGTACGCACCAGAGGGCCGGCAGAAACCGATTAGCCCATGCTAGAGTCAGCGCTGAGGTATCTGGGCGCCTACAAGGTCTACGAGGGGAGGCTGAAGGCGCAGGTCGAAGGAGAAGAGATACCGAGCCACATCGGCATCATACTCGACGGGAACCGGCGCTGGGCCCAGACCCAGGGGATCTCCGACGGCCTCGGGCACGAAGAGGGGGCGAACAGGGCGGAAGAGCTACTCGACTGGTGCCACGACCTCGGGATCAAGACCGTCACACTCTACGTGCTCTCCACCGAGAACCTGGACAGGACGTCGGAGGAGCTGGCCGCCCTCTTCGGGCTCATCGAGGCGAGGCTCAGCAGGCTGCTCAGCGACTCGAGGATAGTGAAGTACAAGGTCAACGTCAGGGCCATAGGCCACCTGGACCTTCTCCCGGAGTCCATAGTCGGGCTCCTCTCGGCCATCGAGCGGAAGACGGCCGGATACAGCGACCACTACCTCAACATAGCGGTGGCATACGGAGGGCGCGCAGAGATCACCGACGTGGTGAAGTCAGTCGCCCAGGACGTCAAGAGCGGCAAGCTGAGCCCTGAGGCGATAACGGAGGACACGGTCTCGAACAGGCTCTACACCGCGTACCTCCCCAACCAGGAGCCAGACCTCATCATCAGGACGTCTGGCGAGGAGAGGACGAGCGGGTTCCTCCTCTGGCAGGGCGCCTACTCGGAGCTGGTGTTCGTGGACGTATTCTGGCCCGCCTTCCGGTACATCGACCTGCTCAGGGCCATCAGGACATACCAGAAGCGAAGGCGAAGGTATGGGCGATGAGAAAACATATAGCATGACCCGGCGAGAGGGAGTCTAAGTTGAAGGTAACCCTGGGGACGCTCAAGGGCAAGGGGGACGAGCTGGCGGCATTCCTCGAGCCGCGGGTCGGGACCAAGCCTTCGGTCTCAGGGGACTCGATGGAGATCGAGGACGACAGCATGAGGGAAGGACTGAGGCCCAGACATGTGAAGACCTACATCAAGCGCTTCCTGTTCATGAACGGGGTCAGGAAGAAGTACAGGGTGTTCGTCTCGGGGAAGGAGCTCACGATCCAGGAGATAGTGCTGGGAGAGGAGGCCGAGGAGGAGAAGGAGAAGAAGGCACCGGAGAAGGAGCCAGAGAAGGCCGAAGAGGAGCCCGAGACGGAGGAGCCAGAGGAGCCCGAGGCCCCCAAGGAGGAAGCGAAGGCCCCCGAGCCCGAGGCCGAAGAGCCAGAAGAGAAGCCGAAGAAGGCAGCGCCCAAGAAGCCTAGGGCGAGCAAGAAGAAGAAGTCCGAAGACGCCTAAGGACCCCTGGCCGACCGCGCACGCTTCAGCCGCTTCGCCCTCAGAAGCGCTCGCAGATAGTTCCTCGACTCGCGGAGCCACTTCAGCGACTGGCGAAAGTCGCCCAGCGCGAAGTCATCGGCCCCCTTCCTGAGGCCCCCCAGGGCGAACTTGATCGCCTGCCTCTCGTCCGGGACAGCATACTGTCTCAACTTGACGAACCGTCCGGGGTTCTCCTCGTCGAGGTCCAGCCTGATGAAGGCTATGCTCTTCTCCACCTTGAGATAGGCCATCCAGATCGACCTGACCTGCGCCTCCGAAGGCTCCCCCGACACCGAGGCGAGGACAGACTCCAGCGTCCCGGCGGCGTCAGCGAGGTCCTCTGTCGTCTCCGCCCGCCAGCTGCTCAGGGAGACCCATCCTCGACGGAGCGCATTGGGGCAGTTCCCGCTTCCGATTATTTATAACCAAGAGAGGAGCGGCCGGCGTCGGTTGCCGAAGAAGGAAGACCAGAGGATCGGAGGCGCATGTTACATCGGCCTTGACTCGCTCCTCGACCTAGGCAGGCTTTCCTGCGCCCTCGAGAGGGCCCCTTTCCCCCTGTTCGCGTTCAAGCATGGGAAGGCGACCAGGATCGCCGCCCAGGCAGACCTGTTCATGGGAACCCCGATATTCTACTACTTTGACAACGGGACCGTCGACGAGTTTCTCGCCTACAGGATCACCGGAGAAGGCGAGGAGGTGCAGTTCGTGAGCTCGGCCAGCAACGCCTCCTACCTCTACGCCCCTGTGATCAGGGTCCAGAAGATGCCGAAGCCCCTGGAGGAGAAGAACGGGTTCAACGACAAGTTCATGTCGGTGGAGGTGGAGAACGTGCCGAGCCTAGTGAAGGTGGGCGCGTACAAGACCCTCTTCGAGGAGCCGCCGCTCCCCCTCTTCGCTTTCAGGGACGGGGGCGGGTGGGTCCTGGGGACCTTCGCGCGCATAGACGACTACGAAGAGGCGTCCATATTCTTCTACGCGAGGGTGAAGGAGGAGCCTTCCGGCTTCCTGAAGTACACCTACGACAGGATCACTGAGACGACCTACGTCCGGCGGACCGACGAACCCGGGTTCCACTACATCAAGGTCGTGAAACTGGTCGGGACCCACCCCCTGGTGGAGTTCTGAGCCCGCCCCCGATGTACTTCTCCGCGTCCATCAGGGTGAACCTTGAGTTGTCGTAGGACGCCCTCTGCAGCGCCTCCTCATATCTGAACCAGCCGAAGCCCTGGTGCTCGAATGATATCTTGACGCTTTCGTTGTCCGTGGACGCCAGCATGTACACCACCTGCTTGTGCACGTTCTTCCGGTCTCTGCGGTAGTAGTACTCTATCACCTTCCTGAACCCCGGGACCATCTTGATCCCCTTCAGTCCCGTCTCCTCTTGCACCTCTCTCAGGACGGTCTGGAGCTCGCTCTCCCCCTTCTCCACCCCTCCCTTTGGGAAGTCCCAGCGCCCTGCGTTAAGCAGGAGGAGGTACATCCTTCCCCCCGGCGTCTCTCTGAATATCACGGCCCCGGCGGACTTCTCCTCCATGGCCGCAGCGACTGCGGCGACGGATTAATATGATTCACCGGCGCTTCGGCTGTCGTTGTCCCCGGCAGACCTGAGGGAGCGACCCGGGTGCGCTTCGTAGAGAGGCTGAAGGACAAGGTCCAGAGGGAGAACCTCTGGTTCTTCATCCTCCTGCTCCTTTCGTCCGAGGAGAGGTACGGGTTCGAGCTCAGGGAGCTGATCAACCGAAAGTTCGGCTTCTGGAGCGGGAACGTGACGGCGTATCGTGTCCTCTACGACCTCGAGAGGTCCGGGATGGTGACTGCCGAGGCGAAGGACAGGAGGAAGTACTACAGCATCACGGAGCTGGGCCGGCAGGAAGTGAGAGAGGCCAAGGCATACCTGCGGACCCTGCTGGCCGACTGACGGCCGGGAGCGTATATTTTACAACGGTAAAATAGGGGCTGATATACCCTAGGGAGAGAGGGAGCGGAAGATGGCGAAGATCAAGGTAGCCGTGGCTGGGGTAGGCAACTGCGCTTCGGCGCTGATCCAGGGGCTCCGCTACTATTCGAAGAAGGGCCCAGACGAGGGCCTGACCTACTGGGACGTGGGAGGATACACGCCCAAGGACATCGAGTTCGTCGCAGCCTTCGACGTCAACGCGAAGAAGGTGGGGAAGGACATCTCCCAGGCGATCTTCCAGCCCCCCAACAACACGGTCAAGGTGGCAGACGTCCCCACCATGGGGGTGAAGGTGACGAAGGGTCCGGTGCTGGACGGGATAGGGAAGTATCTCAAGGACGTCGTGGCCCTGTCCCCCCAGCCGGCCAAGGACGTTGTACAGGAACTCAAGGACAGCCGTGCCGACGTGCTGGTGAACTACCTCCCGGTGGGGAGCACCGCGGCGACCCAGGCCTACGCCGAGGCTGCTCTGAAGGCAGAGGTGGCGTTCGTGAACGCGATACCTGTATTCATAGCGTCAGAAAAACGCTGGTCCGACAGGTTCGCGGCCGCCGGCCTGCCCGTGGCCGGCGACGACGTGATGAGCCAGGTCGGGGCGACAGTCCTCCACAAGACACTGGTCAAGATGGCGGTCGACAGGGGCGTGAAGGTGGACGAGACCTATCAGCTGAACATAGGCGGGGACACAGACTTCCTGAACATGCTGGAAGAGAGCAGGCTGAAGGACAAGAGGGAGAGTAAGACCAGCGCCGTGAGGGCCATGTCTCCCTACGAGGTGCCGACGAGGATCGGACCGAGCGACTACGTCCCGTTCCTGGACAACGACAAGGTCTGTTACATCTGGATGAAGGGGAGGTACTTCGGCGGGAGCATTGTGAAGGTCGACGTCAAACTGCACGTCGTCGACGCCTACGACAGCGGAGGGGTCATGGTCGACGCCATCCGCGGAGCGAAGCTGGCGCTGGACCGGGGGGTCTCCGGGAGGCTGGAGAGCCTTTCCGCATTCTGCTTCAAACACCCGCCGGTACAGATGCCCTACCCGGCCGCCAAGGCGGCCTTTGAAGAGTTTACTTCTGGGAAGCGGGAGCGGTAGCCGCCATTCTCCTGATGTAGAAGGCCACGCCCAGCGCTATCACCAGGACGATGGCTGAAGGGATGGTGTAGCGGAGGAGTATGTTCTCCGCTATCGTCACTGAGGAAGAGGTCGGCACCGCCCCGTTGATCGTGACTCCGGCGTAGACGAAAGTCAACTTGGCGTCCTTCATGGAGAAGGTCTGGCCCGACCCGGCCACCACGCTGGCGTTGGCCACGGCCGTCCCCCTCGGACCTAGGCTGGAGAAGTAGACCGTGACGTCCTTGGACGTGGCCTGCATGTTCTGCAGGCTGGAGAAGGTGAGCCCAGGAGGGACAGGGAGGGTGAAGGTGACCCCCGAGACCTGCACGGCCGAGGGGTTGGTTATCGTCACGGTGAGGGTGAAGGTCTTCC
>JBJKSN010000013.1:0-13081 GCA_046703945.1 Nitrososphaerales archaeon
GGAGGCCTACGCCGAGTGTTCCAGCTTGAGCCCTTCCTCGAGCCTCTGCTGGCAGTAGTTGTACATGGCGTCGTAGAAGGGGAACTGCAGCTTCATGTTCTCAAAGTCGTCCTTCGCCGTCTTCCTGAAGCCGAGCGCGGCCGCCTCCAGGCCGGGCGACTCCTTCGGCATGTTAGGTATGTTGGCGTCTGCCCCCCTGACTATCTTCGCCAGCTCGAGGAGCGCCGGGTCCTTGAGCCCATACTTCTTGATGACTGCGTCGAAGCTGACCCTGTCTTCCCCGTTCTCTTTGTAGTGCATCAGTTCTGCCCCCTGGGTGTCGAACGGAGTGGCGTTCTCCTGCTTCGCCACCTCCAGGACTTTCTCTCTCGGGACGAACAGGAACTCGGCCTGGGGGTCGACGAACTTCTTGATGACCCACGGGCATGCGATTCTGTCCACTTTCGCCTTCTCTCTGGTTACCCACTTCATGGTGATACAGTTTATCCAGACAGGGAACTGGCTACATAAGCGATTCGACAGACTCGCCCCATGTCGTCCTTGGAGCGGTGGCCGGTGGTTATTTCTCTCCAGGTATGATTTTCGACTTCGCCACGTTAATCTCGTCTACACTCCGGACCGTGGCGCCGTGTTCCTTCATGACATTGAGCACGGTCTCGTAATCTATGTCCATCCCTCTGATTGTCAATTTTGTCGTCTCCGTCCTAGCATCCACCTCTGTGACGACTATCTCCACCTCATCTACCCCCTTGCTCTCGGCGAGCGCCCTGGAGAGCTCCACCACCGTCGTCTCACGAGGCTTCAGGGAGTCGATGACGAGCCGCTTTATCGAGACAGGCAACCGCGCTTTCACCTGTCTAGAGCCACTTCGGGCTTAGCTAATTAACTCATCTCTGCTCCCAGGTGGAGCAGGTTGGCAGCTTCGCTGAAGAAACTCCGCAGGGACCTCCACTCCGTTAGGGCGGACGAGATAGCGCGGAGGTATCTCGTGCTGAACTCGTTCGACGGCGTGTTTGCAACGCTGGGGATAGTGGCCGGGGCGTACTTTGCCGGGGCGACCAGCGCGAGGATTATCCTGGCTGCTGGTCTGGGAGCGAGCACGGCCATGGGGATTTCCGGGGCCTGGGGGGCGTACCTGACTGAGAGGGCGGAGCGAATCAAAGCGATCAAGGAGCTTGAGACGGAGCTGTTCACATCTCTCCGGGGTTCGACGATAGTAGAAGCGTCCCGGACGGCTGTCTTCCTCATAGCCCTTGTAGACGGCCTGGCGCCGCTGATCACTTCCCTGGTCTGCCTCTCCCCAATAGTTGTCGCGCTCTTCGGACTGATGCCCCTCGGGACCGCCGTGATCACTTCTGTCATCTGTGTGCTGTCGATCCTGTTCACACTCGGCGTCTTCATTGCCAGGATATCGGATACCAACCTGGTGCTACAGGGCGTACTGATGACCCTCGCAGGCCTCGTGGTCTTCATCTTTGTGTATCTGTTGGGGGTCGGCTAGCGCACCCTAGCCTCTGGGCGCAGGTCACCCACAAAGACAGCAGAGGCCACTCGAAACCATATTATCACATCGACCATCGCCTGGCTGTTACGACGACCCTGCGCTCTCCTGACTCTCCGCCTGACTACGGGCTCACACCCGGTAGAATTGATTCCATGTTCGACCACCTCGAGGTCAACGCTCCTGGCCTCGCACTACTCGTCCGCAAAGACGACCATACCGTCTTCAAACAAGGATATGGTATAAGTGACCTCCGCACGCGCACGAAGATCACCCCAGCTACAAATTTCCGCCTCGCCTCATGCACCAAGCCATTCACCGCCATGGCCGTCATGTTACTCGTGCGCGACCGCCTGCTCACCTACGACACGCGCCTCACCGACGTCCTCCCTGACTTCCCTCCCCACGGAAATCTGATCACCATTCGCAGCCTGCTCACCCACACCTCCGGCCTCCCTGACTACGAGGATTCGATATCCCAGGCTCTGCCAAACACTCCGTCCGGTCCCCCTGCCCAAATCAGCGATGCCGGTGTGCTCGCCATCCTCGGGCAAGCCTCCACGAAATTTCAGCCAGGAACTAGGTGGGCCTACAGCAATTCCGGCTACGTACTTCTGGGAGAAGTCGTCACGAGGGTCTCCCACGAGCCGTTTCCCGATTTCCTCCACGACCGCATTTTCGCCCCCCTCGGCATGACCAACACCGTCGCCTACACCAAGGGCCGGAACGTCCCGCACCGGGCCTATGGGCACTCGAAGCAGGGCAGTGGTTGGATAGAAACCGACCAGGACGCCACCTCGGCAACCCTGGGCGACGGCGGCGTTTACTCTTCCCTTGATGACCTGGCCAAGTGGGACAACGCGCTCACTCACAGTACACTCCTCAGTGAGGAAGACATGCGGCCTGCCCTCACCCCCGTCGCCGTCCCGAACACGAACCCCGCCGACTCCGACGGCGGGTCCACCGCTTACGGTTTCGGCTGGTTCCTGAACCCCTACAAAGGTCATCCTCGCATGTGGCACCACGGCGAGACTGTTGGATTTCGCACCGGCGTCCAGCGCTTCACCCAGGACAACTTGACCATAGTGGTCCTCTGCAACCGTTCCGACTTGAGTCCGGAAGTTCTTGGCGAGCGTGTAGCTGACCTCTTCTTCAGCCCAGTACCTTAGGCCCAGCGACCTCCTGCCGAGGCCTCCTTGTACCCTGCTCTGGTCGGGTTATTCTTGCACCGGTATCTGAGGGTTCCAGGCCACCTCCCAAAGGTGGCCATCCGGGTCTTGGAAGTAGCCCGAATACCCTCCCCAGAACGCCGGCTGCGCTCTCTTGACCACCTTTGCCCCCGCGCTCGTAGCCTGTTTCATTACCTCGTCAACTTCGTCCTTGTTGCCGACGTTGTGGCCGATGGAGAACTCGGTCACGCTCTTTTCACCCTGGGGGACCTCGGCATCCCAGGCGAGGTCTTTCCTTTGGTACAGAGCTAGTATCAGGCCGTCCTTCGTATTGAACATAACAACGGAGCCATGCTCGAACTCCTTCCCAATCACCCCTTCGGTGTGCCAACCCAACTTCTCGTAGAACGCCTTCGATTTCTCAAGGTCGTCCACTCCGAGGGTCAGGACGCTTACCCGCGGCTTCAACACCAACGAAACGCGCCTCGGTGAAATAAAAACTCGCCTTCCTCTCAAGCCTGAACCTGGCGCCTGACGAGACGCTGTCAGGCTTCGGGTCGCCCTATGGCCTAGCCCGCCTCCAACAAGCGGACTAGACCGCACGGTTGATCTTCGCCACTCGTTTCCATCCGACTGAATACGGCTTGACCTTACTCAGAAGATGCGAGGCAGTCTTGTCAGGAAGGTGATACTAGATGGGTTTCAAAGACAGCGAAGCTAGCACAGGCCAGGAGGACTCGACGGGCCCGACGCATCAGCTTGACACACATTCCCGTAGTATGTGTTCGCCGTCCCCGAAGTCCCGAATCCGGGGTTATCGTCAAAGAAACCAAAGGCTCCGTTGTGCACAGCCTTGTTGCTTGTCAGGGTGTTCCCCGTCGCTGGGTTCGAGCCGCCATTGTACCCGAAGGTGAAACCATTCCCGAGGTTGTTCACGGCTTTGTTGTTGGTCAGCGTGTCGCCCACCGTCCCCAGGAATCCGAAGCCGCTGTTACCGGAGTTTTGTCCGTTGTCGACTGCCTTGTTGTTCGTCACTTGGTTGCCGTAACCGAACGAGATGCCTCCTGGGCACTCCGATCCTAGGTTGCATCCGTAGAACGCGAACCCGGCTTGGGCATTCTTCAAAGCCACATTGTTGACGACAAAACTGCTATGGCTGACGATGAAGAACCCGAAGACAGTGTTCGAAACCACCTGGTTGCCTATGATGCTGTCACCGCCACCGTTGCCAAGGAGGATACCATAGATGAAATTCGTCACGCGACAGTTCTCAATCGTTGCCCCGGAGACTCCCGGAGCTGTCTGGATACCTGTCCCTCCATTGTCCGGAGACCCAGTGACAGTATACCCATTGCAGTTTAGCACCACATTGTTGCCCGAGATGATCAGCCCGTTGCCGGGGCATGGGCCCACGTTACCCGTCAGGGTTGTCGAGGTCGAGATGCTGACGCCACACGCCGTCGACGAGGCAAACACCGAAGGCGACGCGAAAGCGATGAACGAGAGAGAAAGCAGCAGGGCGACGGCGCACGCTTCGAGCACCTTCGCACCTCTCGCATTCATCTTTCTCGTATTAGGCCCGACCATACTTAAAGTAGTTGAGTTAGCAGGGCGTCGAACAGTAGCCGCTGCTCCTTTCAATCAGTCGACCCCAAGGTGACTTAATGGGGATGCGGGGGGTGGGATTCGAACCCACGAACCCCTGAGGGACGGGATGCCCCATCCGAAGCAAGGCCGGATCTTGAGTCCCGCACGGTTGACCAGGCTTCGTTACCCCCGCGCAGGGCGCGCTTCCCCGACTTCCGATATAGAGTCTATCACTGCTGGACGGCGGCGACCCTGCTCGTCTTTCTCAGCAGCCGGTGCGACGATATCTCGATGATGATATTGCAGTACCTCGCCAGCTGCCCGAAATACGACACCAGGACCCTACTGTAGCCTGACCTGGCCGTGGAGAGCATCTCGTCCATGACCTGCTTCTCCAACTGCGTAGTCTCGTCCACCAAAGCCAGCGACTTCCCGATGAGCCTGATATCGGGAGTCAGCAGGCTCTCGACCGTTGTGTTGAACGCCTCCCTGGTCTTGGCCGCCAGCTTCTGCATGCTCGCCGTCACCTTGGGGTCGATCCTCGCCCTCATCCCCCTGAGCCTGACCAGCTCCTCCGCCGCATCCTGGATGATGCCACCTATCTCCTCGAGCGCCTTCGCCGACACCCTGTCCCCGGACGCGTGAAGCGGCGACTCTATGCCGATCTCCGAAGCAAGCTCTCTCCTGCTCAGCGCCACCAGCAGCTGTCTTAGGATCAACCAGTAGAGCTCGTCGATCTCTTCCTGGACCCGAGACACCTCGTTCAGGCCTGAGGTCTGCCGGCGTTCCAGCGAGTCCATCACGCGCTCCAGGCTCCTAGACACCAGGATCTGCAGCCGCTTGATCAGAGAGTCCACCGGGAACTTCGTCGGGTCCATGAGGCTCTGGGCCACTATCCGCTTCTCATCGGACTCCACCACCTCCATGCCCCTGAGCCTCTTGATGGTGCCCAGCACCTGGTCGACCGTCGCATGGTCTAGGGGCTCCTTTCCCGACACCTCGATGGTGTCGTACCCCATGGCATAGGCCCCGACCACCAGCATAGTCAGCATCTCCTTGGTCCCAGCCTGGTCGGCCCTCAGCGTCGCCCTTGACGCCTCCCTGGCCCTGGTCGCGGGTATGAGGCGGAGCGTCCCGTCCACGTCTTCCCGCATCAGCAGGCTGTCCTTCGCCGAGAGACCCATCCTCTTGGCGTACTCTCGGGGGATCGATACGGTCAGCGTGAACTTCCCCACCTTCTGCACCCGGCGCACTTCGTCCATGCAGACTCCTTGCGAGTATATACCTAATATAGTATACTCTTAAACAACCAGCCAGGCCTCACTGGTTAGGTAGAATTCAGGTTGAAGCGGGACGACCTCTCATGGATGATCGGCGGGGTGCAGGGGAGCGGGGTAGACACGTCAGCGACCATTTTCGCCAGGGCGGCGGCGTCGGGGGGGCTCCACGTCTTCGGGAAGAGGGAGTATTACTCTAACATCAAGGGGGAGCACAGCTACTTCCAGGTCCGCATCTCCAAGGGTGCGATACACTCGCACGTCGACACGGTGGACATGCTCGCAACCTTCGAGGAGGAGACGATCTTCAGGCACGCGCTCGAGGTCAGGAGCGAGGGGGCGCTAATCTACGACCCCGACCAGGACCCCAAGCGCCTGGACCAGATTCCCACCATCGAGGCCAACGTCAAGGCCGCCCTCACCGCGGAGTTCGCGAAGGCAGGCCTGTCTGCAGACGTCAAGGGAATAGTCGAGCTCGCCAGGAGGCGCGGTGTCCACATCTATCCGGTCCCCTACAGCACGATACTCAAGGACGTAGGCGCCAAACACGGCGAGTCCTCCCTGAGCGCCCTCCAGAGGATGCTCAACGTAGTCGCCGTCGCCGCATCCTTCGCGCTGCTGGGCTACGACGAGGAGGTGGTGAAGGCGTCAGTCAGGAACCACTTCAGGTCGAAGCCCAAGGTCGCAGAGATGAACGCCGATGCGGTCGGCGCCGCCTACGACCACGTGGAGAAGTACGCCGGGAGCTTCTCCTACAAGCTCTCCCCGACAAAGTCGGACGACGTGAAGCTATTCGTGCGTGGGAACACCATGGTCGCCATGGCCAAGGAGCTCGCCGGTTGCAGGCTGCAGACCTACTATCCGATCACCCCCGCCAGCGACGAGAGCGAATACCTCGAGGCGCACTCGGAGATACCACTCGAGGGGGAAGCCAGGGACGACCCGCGCTCAGCCGAGGTCGCCGCGATGAAGAAGGGGAGCATAGCCGTCGTCCAGTCTGAGGACGAGATAGCAGCGGTCACCATGGCCATAGGCGGAGGCATGACCGGCGTCCGCTCTTCAACGTCCACCTCTGGCCCGGGATTCTCGCTGATGGCCGAAGGGCTCGGCTACGCCGGAATGAACGAAGTCCCGGTCGTCGTCACACTCTACTCCAGGGGCGGCCCCAGCACGGGTCTCCCTACCCGCCACGAACAGGGGGACCTCAGGTTCGCGCTCCACGCCGGCCACGGGGACTTCCCACGCTTCGTGCTCGCAAGCGGGGACCTGGAGGAGGCCTTCTATGACACCGTCAGGGCGTTCAACTACTCCGAGAAGTACCAGACCCCGGTCATCCACATCGTCGACAAGGCCTTGGCCAACTCCGACTCCACGATGCCCTCGCTCGACGTCAACAGGGTGAAGATCGACAGGGGCTCGTTCCTCAAGGAGATCACCACCGCGGTCAATGGCGAGTTCAAGCGCTTCCAGCACACCCCCAACGGCATATCGCCCAGGGCGCCCGTGGGGACCAAGGGGGGAGTCTACTGGCACACAGGCGACGAGCACGACGAGCTCGGCCACATCAGCGAGGACCCCGCCAACCGCGACTACATGATGGAGAAGAGGATGGGTAAGATCGACCTCGCCGCGAAGGAGATACCCATCTCCGAGAGGGTGAACTTCTTCGGTCCCGAGGACGCCGACGTCACGGTGGTCAGCTGGGGTTCCACCAAGGGCGCCATCCTCGACGCCATGGAGTGGCTCAAGCAGGACGGCGTCACCGTCAACTTCATCCAGATCAGGCTCGTCAACCCGTTCCCTACGGAGTACGTGACCAAGCTCCTCTCGAAGGCGAAGAAGGTCGTGGGCATCGAGATGAACTACTCAGCCCAACTCGTGGGCGTGGTCCAGGAACAGACATGCATCCCCATAGAGCAGCTGGTCGTGAAGTACAACGGCAGGCCGATGTCGTCCGAGGAGCTATACGACTCCATCAAGATGATTCACGAAGGGAAGGCCCCGAAGAGAGTGGTGCTGAGGCGTGGCGCTTAAGCTCTCAGACCTGAAGACGACGGCGCACAACGACTGGTGCCCCGGCTGCGGCGACTTCGGCATCCTCAACGCGGTCCAGATGGCCCTGGCTGAGATGAACGCCGACCCGTCCAACACCGTGGTCGTCTCCGGGGTAGGGTGCTCCTCCAAGGCCCCCCACTTCATCAAGACCTACGGGGTCCACACGCTCCACGGCAGGGCGATCCCCTTCGCAACGGGCATCAAGCTCGCTAACCCCAACATGGAGGTGATAGTCGAAGGCGGCGACGGCGATGGCTTGGGCATCGGCGCCGGCCACTTCGTCAACTCGGGCAGGCGCAACCTCGACATGCTCTACATCGTCCATGACAACGAGGTCTACGGCCTCACGAAGGGCCAGGCCTCTCCCACGCTGGCGCTCGGGAAGAAGGTGAAGTCCCTGCCATCGCCGAACATCAACCAGGGAATCAACCCCATCATGCTCGCCATGGCGTCGGGGTACACCTGGGTGGCCCGGGGCTATTCCTACGACGTCCGCCACCTGAAGGACCTGATCATCAAGGGGATCCGCCACAAAGGGTACGCCTTCCTCGACGTCCTTCAGCCCTGCCCGACCTACAACGACATACTGACAAAGGAGTACTGGGCAGGCGAGGGGAACCTCGACAGCTCAGGGAAGCAGCTCCCCAGGACCTACAAGATGGAGGATGCAGGATACGACGGGGTGGTCCACAGCGCGGACCCGGCGGAGGTCGAGAAGAAGGTCCAGCAGGCCATACTGAAGTCCTTCGAGTTCGGCGACCACACCCCCATCGGGGTCTTCTACCAGAACGAGTTCGTGTCGACCTACGGGGACCGCCTGGCCGGCCGCAGCCCCTCGTACAAGACCAACCCACCCGCGGCCCAGGACATCGCCCTCCCTGACGGGACCCCGCTGGCCGACATCAGCAAACTGCTCGACGACCTCAAGATCTAGGCCCGGCTCCCGTTTTATAGCGGGACGTCTCCTGCTCCGTCGCATGGACCCCGAAGGATTCATCGTCGTCAACGGCCTGCGCCTTTTCTATCGCTCCGAGGGCGAGCCAAGGCGGGGGACCGTGCTCGGCCTGCACGGGGGCCCTGGCGGCACCTACGACTACCTCACCCCGCTCTTCGACCTGGCCGAAAAGGGGTACCGAGTGGTCCTCTACGACCAGAGCGGCGGCGGCAAGTCCCAGCGCCTGAAGGACCCCTCCCTCTACAACATCGAGCGCTACGTCGAGGAGGCCGAGGGGGTCAGGCAGGCCCTACGCCTCGGGAGGGTGCACCTCTTCGGCCACAGCTGGGGAGGGATGCTCGCCCAGGCCTACGCCCTGAAGCACCAGGCCAACCTCGCCAGCCTCCTGCTCTCTGGGACCACGCCCAGCGTCCCGATGCTCATGGCCGAGGGTGAGAAGGTCTTCAGGACCCTTCCTCCCGACGTCAGGAAGGCCGTGACCAAGTACGAGGCCCTCGGCGACTTCGAGAACCCTGAGTACCTAGCAGCGATAGAGAAGTTCAATCACACCCACCAGGGGCTCGACCCCTGGCCCGAGACCCTGAAGTACTCCTTCGAGAACTTCACCCCGCCGGTAGGCATGACGATGTTCGGCCCCAACCTGGTCGCGGTCAGCGGCAACATGAGATACTGGGACGTCACCGACCGCCTGTCCTCCCTGAACGTCCCCTGCCTGGTGATCTGCGGCGACAGGGACTTCCTCACCCCCCGGCTCCATCGGGTCCTCCACAGGAAGATCAGAAGGTCGAAACTCGTGGTCATGAAGGGGGTCTCCCACGGCTCCATGTGGGACGCCAGGGGGCCCTACGTCAACCACCTCGCCGCCTTCCTGGACCCGCTGTCTCGCGCCAGCTCTCACGGTTAATACTGGTCCCCCCGTCCCCTGGACCATGATCGTCTCCCTGGGCTCGAGGAACCCCGCCAAGGTCGAAGGCGTCAGGAGGGGCTTCGCCATGTTCTTCCCCGAAGTCGAGGTCCGCCCCATAGACTCTGCCGCCGTGGCCAAGGCCCAACCCAGGGGCCTGGACGAGATGACAGCCGGAGCCACAGCCAGGGCCAAGTTCGCCCTCTCTCAAGCCGGCGGAGAGTTCGGGGTGGGGGTCGAGGCAGGCATATTCACCATCGGGGACGTCTACTTCGACAACCAGGTCGCAGCGATAGCAGACAGGTCCGGCAGGGTTTCCCTCGGCCACTCCGCAGGCTACTCCCTTCCCCGCGAGGCCATGGAGCGCCTCTTCGCCGAGGGGGAGGAGCTCGAGCGCTGGGCCGAGGAAGTCAGCGGAGTTGACGAGGTGGGGGACAAGGGGGGCCTGATACACTTCCTCACCAACGGAAAGGTTTCGAGGGCCGACCTCACCGAGCAGTGCGTGGTCACAGCCCTGGCCCCATGGCTGCATCGCGACGTCTACGGCCTCTGAGGCGCCTGGTGTCAGCCTTAAGACGGGTCGAGAGAGGCCGGGGCCATCTGCGGCCCTAGTGATGGAATCCGACAAGAAACCGAACAAGGCACCCGGCAGCTCGCTCATCGAACAGCTCGAGTCCAGCAGAGTCTCCAGGTCGACCATCAAGGTACTCGCGCTCTCCGGGGCCGGGGTGTTCATGGACGGTTACGACCTCTTCATCATAGGGGTCGCGGTCCTGTTCATACCGTTCAACACAAGTAAGTTCGACACCGCCCTCATCACCTCGGCCGCTCTCCTGGGGGCCGTGTTCGGCGCCGTCTTCTTCGGCAACCTCGCCGATCGGCTTGGAAGGAAGAGGCTCTACGTGGTGGACCTCGTCTTCTTCGTCGTCTTCGCTGCGACCTCTGCCTTCTCTCAGAACCTCTGGGAGCTCTATGTTTTCAGGTTCCTCCTCGGGATCGGCATCGGAGCCGACTACCCGATCAGCGCATCCTACATCACCGAGTTCGTGAGCAACCGCCACCGCGGGAAGCTCATAGCCTCTGTCTTCTCCTTCCAGGGCCTCGGTCTGCTCAGCGCCGGGGCCGTCGGCATCGTCCTGATCAACCTCAACCTGGGAGCGGACGTCTGGAGATGGATGCTCCTCTCCGGGGTGGTCCCGGCGCTCATCGCCCTGACTGCCAGGACGAGGATGCCCGAGACACCACGCTGGTATCTCTCTCACGGGCGGGTCGACGACGCCCAGAACGTCCTGTCTGGGTTCTTCGGCTACCAGGTTCCGAAGGAGAAGCTCGAGGTGGTCACAGAGAGGGTCTCGACAAGGGAACTCCTCCTTTCGCCCTACTCCCGGAGGGTGATCTTCACTTCCGTGAGCTGGTTCCTGGTCGACATCGGCGTCTACGGGATTGGCATCCTCACCCCCACCCTCCTCACTGAGATTTACGGCCCCTCCGTCCCCCTGCTCGCCTCAGTCGTCACCTCAGTGGAGCTCTTTGCGTTCGCCGGGGTCGGCTACCTCTCAGCCATCGCCCTGACCGACGTGGTGGGCCGGAAGCCCCTCCAGATCGTCGGGTTCTTCGGCATGGCCATCCCGCTCCTGGCCGCCGCCCTCCTATGGGTCCCGTCCCTGATGCTCATCGTGATACTCTTCGCCGTCTTCTACATATTCGAGAACGCCGGGCCCAACACCACCACCTGGATCTATCCGGTGGAGCTCTTCCCCACCCGGCTCAGGGGGACAGGCCACGGCCTCGCCGCCACGGTGGGGAAGATAGGAGCGGTGGCCGCCACCTTCTTCCTCCCACTGGTACTCCTCGCCCTCGGCGCGCCTGCCATGCTCACCATCGTCGGCCTGGCCTGCCTCGCAGGCGGAGGGCTGACCCTCATCATGGGCATCGAGACCAAACGCCTCTCCCTCGACGACGTCTCGGAGATCTTCAAGTCGTTCTACGAAACATTCGACAGAATCTCGGCCAACCTCGAGGCCGCGGCCCAGACCTTCCGCGACCAGGTCGCTCTGGGGTCAAGGGAGCCCGCTCCGGACGTCGCGGCCATGGCCTCGGCCGTGAAGGAGTTCGAGCACGCCGGAGACGACATCGTCCACGAGGCCTTCACCAGGCTCGACAAGAAGTTCGTCGCCCCCATCGACAGGGACGACATCAGCAGGTTACTCAAGACCCTCGACGACACCCTGGACTTCATCGACGCCTCCGCTTCAAGGATGAGCATCTACCACATGAAGAACTACTCTCCCGAAGTGGTGCGCTTCGCTGAGATAATCCTCGCCCAGGCCAAGGAGATCCGCCGTGCCATCGTCGCCCTGAAGGGGGCAAAGGCTCCCATCGTCCTTGACGCTGCCGCCATAAAGATCCACGAGCTCGAGAACGAGGCCGACGACCTCATCCACGTCTGCCTCGGAGAGCTCTTCGCCGAGCCCGAGCGGACATCCGCTTTCGACGTCATCAAGCAGAAGGAGATCTACGAGTATCTGGAGACCACCACGGACAAGGCTGAAGACGTGGCCGACGTCCTGCGGAGCTTCCTGATCAAATACTCTCTGTAGGCCCACCTCCATCTGCCTCGAGGCAGACCGACTTGGCAGAGAGCGGCCCCGGGCCCCGACCGTGCTCCTCCGTCTCAAAACACCTATCAGAAGGCATGGGGGACAGGTGGTCCTTGAGCGAAAAGCCCGGGTTCAGCATGGGCACCTTCACCAGGCTGCTCTTCCTCATCCTCATCGCGGTCCTGGCTGTCGGCTACCCAGACCTCGTGCTCATCTTCTTCGTACCAATAGCGGGCTGGTTCATCTGGCGAGACCACGACAGGATCGTAGCCCTGGAGAAGAGGCTGAAGGCCCTGGAAGGTCCCGGCCCACAGAAGCAGGAAGGGGCCTAGACCTTCCCCCGCACGGTCGTCTCCGCCCTTGCGGGCCCGCTGAGAATCCTCGGCCGCATCCCCCGCGGCCGTTGCCTGGCCTGTGACGATTTCACACGGGAATGCATATATACGAACCCCAGACCGTGGGCGTTTCTGCGCATTAATTGGCGGCGTCTGCCTCGAGCAAAAGGGCCGAGCCCTGACGCGGTGAAACGCACGACCTCCAGATGCGCGTACAAAAGTGGAGATCTGACTCCGGTTAGATCTGACGTAGGTTGTGCTTTACACCTCGCAGAAATGCGTGGTCTTACTCCGCGATAATCGACTCCGGTTGATCCTGCCGGACCCGACTGCTATCGGATTGGGATTTAGCCATGTTAGTTGTGCGTCCCCTGGCTACAGGGGACGCGGCGTACGGCTCAGTAACACGTAGTCAACCTGCCCTGGAGACGCGGACAAACCCGGGAAACTGGGGCCTATCCGCGATAGATGGCCTCATCTGGAAGGAGAGGCCGTCCAAAAGGGCGCACGGGTATGCTCTGTGCGAACCGCTCCAGGATGGGACTGCGGCCGATCAGGCTGTTGGCGGGGCAATGGCCCACCAAACCTGTAACCGGTACGGGCTTTGAGAGAAGGAGCCCGGAGATGGACACTGAGACAAGGGTCCAGGCCCTACGGGGCGCATCAGGCGCGAAAACTTCGCAATGCGCGAAAGCGTG
>JBJKSN010000014.1:0-10621 GCA_046703945.1 Nitrososphaerales archaeon
TGGTTCGACCGATACCAGGAGGCTTTGCCAGAAGCAAACGCTGGGATGTCCCATGGCGGCAATATCAGGTTTGTCCTTGGGCAATCATGAATGATAGCCGGGAGCTGCCTGAATCATACGCCTCTGGTCAGGTTGACCAGCGGCCGCGCCTTCGACCAGAGTTCAGCCTCGTCACGCGTTTCGACTGTAAGCTCAACGCGCTCTCCGATGACCGAAGAGAGATACCCCTCGATCCCACTTCCTACGCTAGCCGGGGGGAGAGGTCCGGGCGGAACACGAACCCGAAACCTCGTGCGCCCATCCTGGACGACCTGAAAATCGCGGAGACCAAACTCTGACTCCATGTGGTCAGTAAGCCGGAACGCCGTGACGCACGACCCATCCTGTCCACGCAAAGAGTCGTTGGTCTTTCCTTGGATGGATTTCAAACGCCTAAGACTCGCCCCACAGGCGCAAGCGCCTTCTTCGGCCGTTTCAACCAAATCTCCCACAGGGTACCGGATGAGTGGCATTGAGGGATTGTGGAGTTGGGTAACGACCAGTTCTCCAATCTCCCCAGGAGCGACTGGCTCGCCGTCTCTGAGGACTTCGAAGATCGAGTAGTCCTCGTTCAGGTGGATGCCCGTCCTGAATCTGCAGTCCGCACCGATGCTTCCTGCCTCTGTTGAGCCATACATGCGGAGCGTCTTCGCTCCGAACCCGATTTCGAGTTCCCTCGCGCAAGACTCTGTGAGGATTTCGTTCGTGCAGACAAGCCCCTTCGGGGCGATGCTCAGACCCGCTGCGCGCATCGCCACCCCTATCCTTCTCAGATGGCTAGGCCTGCAGAAGATGAAGCTAGGCTTGAGCTCTGAAAGCCCCTCTGCTTCCGCCCTGGCGCCCGCAGGGATGCTCCTGACGACTTTGACCTGAGGGATGGGTCGGCCGAGGAAAGTCGCAAATGGGACTTCGGACAGCTGCGTGGTGCTCTCCACCGACCCGTCCTGGGCAATACGGCTGCGCCATCGTCGCTCAGGATCCCATATTGTAACAACAGTGTCCCAAGGCTTGAGACCAAAGTTCACCAAGCGCCTGAGGTAGAGTGTGTCCCTCACTAGGATAAACTCCCTTGAATAAGCTATGCCGACGGAGGCGCCGGTGGTACCACTGGTGACCTTCGAGAACTGAGCCTGCACGCCCCTCGCCCGCAGACCGTAGGAGGAATTGCGACGGATGTCATCCTTGGTCAAGAGAGGGATCTTCTTGAGGTCGGCGACGCATCTGAAGTCATCTGGAGTGAGTCCGGAGCGCCTGAACTTCGTCCTGTAGTAGGGGACCGAGGAGTAGGCATGCTTTAGAAGTCGCTTCAACTTCTCATCCTGGAGCCGGCGGAGTTCCCCAGGGGAGAATCGATACGACCGCATCGCCGCTACCAAGCGGGCGACTACAGCGACCTGATGCGCCCAGCTCTTGGAACCACTATGACTCAAACCGCGACTCCATCGGCCTCTCCACCCCGGATTCCTAGTTAATGAGTGTGCCAATCTGAGTCGACCCTTCCGAGCCCGCTCATGTGCACTGGAGAGTCTAGCCTGACGCAACGGAACGCCCAGGCGTGCAGAAATGCACCTGTAGGAGAGAGGAAGAGCTTCAGGCGCCCATTCTCCCTCCCTGACTGGACGGCAGGACACGGCACTCCGTGGGTCGGACCCACGCGAGATTCCTAGAAAGATAGAGACCGAGTTTAAAAGGGCCACGCGTCACGCTGTTCTGTCTTGTCAGAGCAAAAGCTAGCCGAGCCAGTGCAGCCCCAGGCTCCTCTCCCCAGGCAGCCCGAGGTGAACATCGGCACTTCCGGCCACGTCGACCACGGCAAGACCACCCTCACCCAGGCATTGACCGGCGTTTGGGCCAGCGCCCACAGCGAGGAGCTGAAGAGAGGGATCACCATCAAGGTGGGCTACGCCGACGCGGCGTTCTACAAATGCGCCAAGGACCACGGGGTGGCGTCCTACTCCACCACCCCGGTCTGCCCCGTGTGCGGGGCGAAGACTGCCTTCCTCAGGGCGATCAGCTTCGTAGACTGTCCGGGCCACGAGAGCCTCATGACCAACATGCTCGCCGGCGCCTTCCTCATGGATGGCGCACTCCTGGTGGTCGCAGCCAACGAGCAGGTCCCCAAGCCGCAGACCAGGGAGCACCTGCAGGCCCTCCAGATGCTCGGCATGAAGAAGATAGTGATAGCGCAGAACAAGGTCGACCTGGACACCGACGCCGACGCCGAGAAGAACTACGCCCAAATCCAGAAGTTCACCGAGGGGACGGTCGCGGAGAAGGCACCCGTAGTCCCCATTTCGGCCCAGCAGAGGCTGAACATCGACGCGCTAATCGAGGCGCTCGAAGAGGTGGTCCCGACTCCGAAGAGGGACGCGGGGGCCAGCCCTCTCATGTACATACTCAGGAGCTTCGATGTGAACAAGCCAGGTGCGGCCGTCGGGGAGCTATCCGGCGGTGTCCTGGGCGGGAGCCTTACCAGGGGGGAGCTGAAGGTCGGGGACGAGATGGAGCTGAGGCCTGGGATGGTAGACGAAAGGAGCGGGAAGTTCGTGCCGGTGATAACGAGGGTGTCGAGCCTCCAGACCAGCGCCGGCGCCGCCGACCGGGTCGGTCCCGGAGGGCTGGTGGCCGTGGGGACCCACCTCGACCCGACCTTCGTCAAGGGGGACCAGATGGTCGGGAGCGTCATAGGGAAGCCGGGGACCCTCCCGGACACGCTGGGGCACATCACACTCGACGTGAGCCTCCTGGAGACAGCCGTCGGAGCCGCCCAGCTCGTAAAGGTCGAGAAGGTCAGGCTCTCGGAGACCGTCCGCCTGAACCTGGGTACCGCATCCACCCTGGCGGTGGCGACCTCGGTGAGGGGGGAAGTGGTAGAGCTGGACCTCAAGAAGCCCGTGGCCGTCGAAAGCGGGATGAGGGCCGCCATCAGCAGGAGGATAGCGGAGCGCTGGCGCCTCATCGGCTCCGGCGTCCTGAAGTAGACCTATCGCCCGTCTGGTCGACTGCCTGCAGGTGCTCGTGCGGCCTATACCTGAAGGTATCTTACTTTCACGTCGCGTTCCTTGGCCAACTCACCGTCTGTAGTGAGGATTGTGCTCCTCTGTCTTTTTGCGAGGGCCAGGACAAACGAGTCGGCAAGCGACAGCCTGTTGTTTCGGCACTTTTCCATACCCGCCGCCCTGGACTGGCCTATACTCGTCTCCATCACGGTCATGCGTTCGACGAGTTGTTGGGACCTCAGGAGGGCGACGTCCTTGCCCGATGACTGGCATGTCTTGTAGTAGAACTCGGCCAAGGTGACCGATGAGATGAGGCCCTCAGCTTCGCCAGACTCGATTCTTTCTACGACGGCGTAAAGTCGCTCATCTTTGGCGTAGATGAGTGATAGCGTACCGGTGTCAAAAACAAAAGATGTCACTCCTGAGTCTCCCTGCGATGCTCCGCTTCCAATTCGCGGACTGCCTGGATTATCTTATCCCGCTCGTGGACCCCGCTGCCGTAGACCTCTGTCAATGGAGGTATCCGGATGATAGTGAGCCCATGATCCGTCTCGACGAAGGCGATCTTGTCACCTTCATGGATGCCATACTTCTTCCGAATAGAAGCCGGGATGTTGACCATGCTCTTGCTCGTCACTGTGGAAGTCTCGGTCATAACCATACAAAACCAAAGACGCCATATATTTAACTCTCCTTATGGTAAGTGCCAGCGGCAAGTGGGACATTGCAGAAGGTGATCTTCGACAGCAGCTTCTTGATGGCCGTGGCGGAAAGGCCCACCACCTGGTTCGAGGACATGGTCGACCTCGTCGGCGGTTTCCAGCCGGTCCTGCTGACCTGCGTGAGGGGAGAGCTCGAGCAGCTCGCGTCTGGCGGCGGGACGAGGTCCCGGACGGCCAGGGTGGCCCTGGACCTGTCGTCGAAGTTCGCGTCAGAGCCCTGCGGGGGCGCAAGGGTGGACGACGAGATAGTCTCGGCGGCCAGGACGTCCGGAAGTTTCGCGGCCACCGTAGACTCTGAGCTCCTGGCCTTCCTGAAGGAGGCCCATGTCAGGGCGGTCTCCCTCAGCGGCGGCAGGGTCCGCCTCCCCTGACGCCCTCTCGCTCTTTGCATTCGCTTAAAACGTAGGCGCGGGGCGCGATGGCATGGCTCCCGAGGAGCTCGACATAGACCCAGCCATCGAGACGGAACGGGCGGCGGAGTTCATCAGGAAGACGGTCGAGGAGTCAGGGGCAGGGGGGGCGGTGGTCGCCCTGAGCGGGGGGATAGACAGCGCTGTGGTCGGGGCCCTCTGCGTCAGGGCCCTGGGAGAGAAGAGGGTCTTGGGGCTCCTCCTCCCTTCGGAGCACACGCCCGCCGAGGACATGGATGACGCCAGGGGGCTCGTCGGCGCTTGGGGAATAAGGTCCGAGACGGTCCCCATCTCGGGCGTCGTGGGAGCGCTGTTAGAGTCAGCCAATCTGGAAGGGAACAAGGTATCAAGGGCGAACGTACAGGCGAGGGTCAGGATGACGGTCGCCTACTACTTCGCCAACTCCCTGCAGTACCTGGTGGCAGGCACGGGCGACCGCAGCGAGTTGCTGCTCGGATATTACACGAAGTTCGGCGACGGCGGCGCCGACTTCCTACCCATAGCCCACCTCTACAAGACGCAGACCCGGCGGCTGGGCGCCCACCTGGGGATTCCCAGGCAGATAGTCGACAAGCCGGCCTCCCCCCAGCTCTGGCCGGGGCAGATGGCCAGCGACGAGCTCCCGGCGGAGTACGAAAAACTGGACGTAGCCCTCCACCGCCTGTTCGACCTGAAGGAGGGAGTCGACAGGGCGGCCGCCGAGGCGGGGCTCGCCAGGGACGCCGTCGAGAAGGCGGTGGAGATGCACCGGAGGTCGGCCCACAAGAGGGCCGTCCCCCCCTCGCTCGCGTGAAAGAGCCCCGGCTCCTCTCATATCAGCCAATCCTCTCACACCAGCCAAAGATTAAAATCGCTGAGCCGAAGGGGTGCCCCGGTTTCTGAGTAGTCTATGTTTGAGCTAGTCAACCTCGAAGACGTGGTGAGGGTGCCCCCGGACCGTTTCGGGTCCCCCCTCGAGAAGGTCGCCATGGACCTGCTGAAGCTGAAGTACGAGAGCACCATCAACCCGGACCACGGATACCTGGTTCTCGTGACCAAGGTGGACGTGGACAAGGTCGGGAAGATCATAGCCGGGGACGGCGCCACGTACCATAGGGTGAGGTTCGAAGTCCTTTCGTTCTACCCCCTGAAGCAGGAGATAGTCGAAGGCGAAATAGTCGAAGTCACGGACTTCGGGGCGTTCGTCAGGATAGGGCCGGCCGACGCCCTCCTCCACCTCAGCCAGATCATGGACGACTACCTGACGAGCGACGTGAAGTCCGGGATCATCACAGCCTCCCAGAGCAAGAGGACGCTCCGGGTCGGGAGCAAGGTGAGGGTCAGGATCACGGCCGTCAGCCTCGGGCACGGCATCTCCATGGGGAAGATAGGGGTGACCTGCAGGCAGCCGTTCCTTGGGGCGGTCGAGTGGATCGAAGAGGAGGTAACGAAGGCCGGCAAGGCCCGCAAGGCAGCGGAACGGGCGGAGAAGTAGGGACCTTGAAAGAGCTGGCCTGCCGCAAGTGCAGGATGCTAACGACTGAGAAGGCTTGCCCCAACGACGGCTCCACGGAGCTCAGCAACGAGTGGTCAGGGCTCATCGTAATCATCAACGCAGACAAGTCCCAGGTCGCCAAGACCCTGGCAATCACGAAGCCGGGTCGCTATGCCCTCAAGGTAAGCTAGGCCCTTGACCAGGGTGTTCAAGCTCCCTGAAGGCCTGAGACCGACGCTGTCGCAGCCCCTGGGGGAGGTGTTCGGCCCCGGGGAGATCGCCGGGGAGGCCTTCGCGAAGTTGGCACGGGACGCCTCGATGGTGGTCACCGTCGGCGACAGGGTCACGGAGACGCTTCACTCCCTCGGGACGACCCCGGCAGTCCACGTCGTCGACGGCGTGGAGCGGAGGTCGGTCAGAGAGCCCCCCGACGTACCCCACGCGCGGCTGGTCAGGGTGAAGAACCCCGCAGGGACCCTGACCCAGGACGCCATAGAAGGGATGAGGGAGGCGTTCGCTGGGAGCAAGCCGGTCCGGGTGATGGTGGACGGGGAGGAGGACCTCATGGCCATGCTGGCCATAGCCATGGCCCCCGTCTCTGCCATGGTCTTCTACGGTCAGCCAGGGGTGGGGGTGGTCGCAGTCAAGGTGAACGGGGTGTCGAAGTCGCGGAACAGGTCCATACTGGCGGCGATGGGCATCGAGATGCTCTAGAGGCCTCAACTTAATATCCTCGCCAAAATCGGGTGCTCCGGTTTGCAGGTAGAGAAGAAGTCCCAGTCCAAGGTGCTCGACAGGTCCTACGTGGAGCTGTCGCTGGAGGACAGGGCAGGGAAGGTCTCGAGGAAGGAGGCCATCGCGGCCGTGGCCCAGGAGATGGGGGTCGCAGCCGAGAACGTCGCGATAATCAGGATGGACGGTCAGTCTGGGACCACCAGGGTCCTGGGGAAGTTCTACGTCTACGGTTCCCCCGAGTCCAAGAAGCGGATCCACCTCCGCTACCTCGGAGAGAGGACCCTCTCCAAGGAGGAGCGCGAGAAGCTGAAGCAGGAGAGGAAGAAGAAGGCCGCGCCTGCGGCCGCCGGGGCCAAGTAGCCATGTCCAAGCAACCGGCCCCAGCCGCTGCGCCCGCGCCTGCGGCCGCCCCCGCCGAGACTCCTGCGCCGGTCGAAGAGAAGAAGCCGGAGAAGAAGGAGAAGCCGAAGGCCCCCAAGCGGAGGATACAGGTCCACAAGCTCTACAAGGTCGGCGAAAGCGCACTGACCAGGCTGAGGAAGGAGTGCCCCAGGTGCGGCAAGGGTTACTTCATGGCCCAGCACGGCGACAGGCTGACCTGCGGCCACTGCGGATACACGACTTACACCCAGAAGGCCTAGGCGTAGGCGGCCATCAGCTCCCTGAGCATCTTGGCCATGCCGGGAGTGAGGAAGGGCCTGAAGGGCCCGAAATACTTCGACCCCCTGGCCTTCGTCACGCGCGACCTGTCTCCTTCCATGATGTAGGAGTCCAGGAAGGCCGTGGCTACCTTCTTCATGGCGTCTTCCCTGTTGGAGAGCTTCGCGGTGTAGTAGAGGAACTCGGCGAGGTCCCATGCAAGGTCCCCTCCCTGGCACGCCTGCTCCAGGTCCGTAAGGTAGAGCCCTTCGCCTGACATGATGACGTTGCTCGGCTTGGCGTCCCCCAGGGCCATCCCCCAGCCATGGATCCGGGCCATCAGCCCTCCGTAGGAGCCCACCTGTGGGATGGTGCCCTCCCCCCTCAGGAAGGCGTTGATCTCCGATGCGAGGGTGGGTCCTCTGACGAAGTCCTTGACCAGGACCCGCTCAGCCGGCGCGACAGCGAGGACCTGGGGGACGAGGACGCCTTTGGCCCGCAGCGCGAGGGTCGCCCCGTACTCCCGGTCCATCCTTATGAGTGGGCCGGCGTTGAACTTGTTCGCGGTCGAGGCCCAGACCCCCAGGAGGGCCCACTTCAGCGACCTGACGTCGGTGTAGTTCTTCACCACAACTGACCTCTCGGCTTCACCGCTCCTGAAGGTGAGGACCCTGGTGGTAGAGTAGGGCTCACCGATGTCCTTCTCGGTGGTGGAGTAGGTGTCGAGCCCGAGCAGCCGCGCCAGTTCCTTCACCAGGAACGACGCGTCCGGGATGACTGCTCCCTCTTCCAGCCGCAGCAGGGAGCGAGGGACCTCCAGGGGGGCGAACTTCGGCGGCGCATCCCTCATCCGCCTCAGCTTCGACAGCGCCTCCCTGCTGAAGACCGACGGCCCGACCCTGCCGGCATAACCGTGTACCGCGTATTGGGCAACCCCCCTCGCGGTGACGGAGAAGAGCGACTGCACCCTCGTGAACGCGTCCCCCTTCAGCTTCTCTGGGACCAGCCTGACGCCGTCCGGGCCTGCGATGAGGAAGCCCCGGGGCTGGAGGGACTCGGCAGCAGCGCGGAACCCATCCACCGACGCCTCCCGGTTCTCGTCTCCCAGCGCCGAGGTGTAGGTGTGGACGTAGCTGTAGAGGGCCGGCGGATAGATGGCTGCGCGCCTGTGGAGCTTGTCGAAGAGGAAGTAGTCGTAGGGGACCACCAGCCTGCTGCTGAACTCCCCGTAGTCTGAGGCGAGGTCGAGGAGGGCCTCTACGATCACCCTCTTCTTGTACTCGTGTTCGACCGCCTGGAACAGGCCGGGGTTGGAGAGGGGCTCGTAGACGTTGAGGAGCCTTCCCACCACGAACTCGCCGAGGTAGGAAGACTGGGCGTCCTGGAACAACACGCTCTCGTCGACCAGGAGGGCCGAGGCGGGGACCGGGTCGTCCACGTACCTGTAGCGGACCCCCTCCCTGAAGCGCTTTGCCACGATCACGATGTCGTAGTCCGAGTCTGGCCTGGCGTACCCCGCCACCTTGGAGCCGTAGGCCGCCACGCCAGCGGTCTTCGACGGGTCAACCAGGGCCGCGGCGAGGCGCGCCACGGTGGAGCGCTCTTCCTCTGTGAGCCTCAAGGGCCGGCCTTCTCTCTGAGCTCGGCCACCTTCGCGAGGACCGCGGGGTCGAACTTCGTGGCGGCCACCGCCTCCATCGAGAGGCTGACCCTGTTCTCCTCCGGCCCGACCAGGCGGATGGGGAGGTTCTTCGCTATCCTGGAGGCACCCACCTTCTTGTTGAGCGCCTCGTCTGAGAGCTCGTTCTTGAACTTCCGGGTGATCAGGGAGACGAGGGGTCTGTCGGCGAAGATCAGCCTGGGAGGCGTCACCCGTTCCGCGTCGGCGAAGGCCGCCTCGTACAGCGTTGTGGCGGCCTCGTCGCTGGTGACGTTAGTGGTGCTGAGCCTGCGGACGAGGTCGACGTAGTGGGTGAACTCGTGGGCAGCGACGGCGTCCAGGGTCCCCTTGGTCCCGAAGGCGACCAGGGCCGCCGTGAACTGGACCAGGATCATGACGCCCCCGTTGACCGGGGTCGGCATCACCCTGGCGAACAGGACTCCCATCTGGCCGTATTCGCCCCCCGACTTTGAGACCGGAAGGGCAGGTTCCACGTAGTAGGGAGGGTAGCGGAGGCCGCTCGCCTTCTCGACGCGCTCGACCGCGGCCTGGAGGTACTTCATCCTCAGCCTGACCTTCTTGGCCATCGCCCTGGGAACCTTCTCCTGAGCCACAGCCTGGTCGAGAAGAATCAGAGGGTCCAACTCGACGCGACCGCGGCTCGATGCATATGAACCTTAGGCGTCACTCGGTGAGCCTGAAGTTGACTGGAGGGTAGTGCCGGGAGACCTCCATGAAGACCTCGGTGTGTATGACGCCCGGTATCTTCCCTATCACGTCGTAGACAGCCCTGTGCAGCTCGTCCAGTGACCTACCCCTGAGGTTGACGATGACGTCGAACCGGCCGGTCACCTCCCTGACGAGCCTTACACCCTCCGTCTTCTCGACCTCCTTCAGGGTGGACTCCCTCAGCTTCGGGTCGATGTTGAGCCCTGCCAGCGCCCCCGCCTGCATGCCAAGCATGTCCTCGTTGACCTGCACCGTGAACCGCTCTATGACCCCCCGCTTCTGGAGGCGTTTTATCCTGCTGTAGAGCACGGAGAGGTTGATTCCGAGCTCCTTGCTGAGCTTGGGGACCGACACCGACGCGTCCGTGTAGAGGGAAGAGAGTATCTTCATGTCGAGGTCGTCGAGCCTGGCCAAACCCGGTCCCTTGGCCCCTCTTCAGCTACGAGATATTTCTGCTTTTCACGCCGATTGTCCGTGACTTTTGGCTGAAACCGGCTCTGACTTTCGGTATCTAACTGGCCTTTGCCTCGTCCACGCGCTTGGCGTTCACCTGGAACGTCTCCTCTGTGATGGTGTTCCCCCTCACGAGCTTCCGTTTCTTTGACCCGTCTTCCTTCGTCCTGTACCCCACCCCCCTGGTCATGAGGACGTAGTTTTTGCCGCCCCCCAGCGTATCGGCGCGCATCGGGAACCCTGCCTTGTCGCTCCCTCCGGTGATCATTATCTTCCCTGCGAGCCCGATGGTGGTCCCGTCCAGGACGTCTCCTATCTTCCTCCCGAGCAGGAGCTGGGCGGGAGAGTCCTTCAGTTCCTGGGCCTCGGACTTCCCGGTCTTGGGGTCCGAAAGGACCAGCTTGAAGCTTACCATTGGAGTCGGCTCTGACTACGTCGGGTAATTAAGTCTAAAACCCGTACATCGGGTCGGTGGGGGACTTTATCGCGACTATCTCATCCAGCACCCGCTTCTCACCCTCGGTCAGGGAGCCTAGGAGCTTGGTCCGGAGGAGCTTCGCCTCGTGGCTGCGCGGCATGGCGTAGAGGACGTCTTTCTCCTTCACCTGCCTGCCCAGGGTGGGGCCCTGGACAGAGATCGCCACCTCGTCTCCCTCCTTCGCCTCGCCCACCGCCTTGCCGTTGTTCTGCACCTGCTCGACGGTCCCTATCTCTGACCCTCCGGCCGACATCAGCCTCACCTTGGGGCGGAGGTGCCCGGC
>JBJKSN010000015.1:0-3012 GCA_046703945.1 Nitrososphaerales archaeon
ACATGGACCTAGCCCGGGCCATCAGCGTGAACCACTCGCTCAACGACCTCATCCAGATGTTCAGGGAGTTCGTCAGGGTCACCCCGGAGGGCCCCAGGGTCTGGGTACAGGACAAGAAGCTCAGCGACAGGGACGTGATAATGCTCCAGCTGGTGGCGGCGAGGATCGCCAACCTCAGCGGCAAGTCGGCCGTGGACGCCATGGGGGTGGGGGACATCGAGGCGGCGACGGGTCTCTACGCCAAGACCATCAGCTCGAGGCTGAGCGAGCTGACGAAGTCGGCCAACGTCGAGAGGGTCGACTCGGACCAGGGCGGAAAGTACAGGATAACCACCGTGGGCGCCAGCAGGCTCGGCGAGCAGCTCGCTAAGAAGTTCCCTGCTGCCCTTTGAACGGGTATTTCTGGACGTACTGGTAGTTCCTCATGCTCCCGTCCCTGAACAGGGACCCTTCGCGGACCAGGTCCACCAGGGTGTGGGAGACGGCCGTCCGGTCGTAGTGGTACCCGCGCCGGCTCATCTCTTCGTGGACCTCCGACAGGGACCTGGGGGCGGCGAACCACCCTTCCTTCCACATCAGTGTGATCACGCTCCTGCTGGTCTCCCCCTTCCTCTCCCCCGGAGGGGGGCTCTGGGGCTCGACCAGAGCCGGCTCCTTCGAAGCCATGGCGGCGAGGACGCTCTCGACGTCGCTCTGGACGCGCCCCTCCTGGGTGGTGATCTCAATCTCCCAGGACCCGCGCTTCAGCTTGATGGTGACGTTGGCAGGCTTCTCGTTCTCTGACATCTGTATCTTGTTGCGCCTGTTGTCCAAGATGCCCTTATTTGAACTGCCCATCGCGGTCCACCGCTCGAGGACGACGGCGCTCTCCATGCGCGAAGAGTGCGTGCAGCGACGGGTTACATATGTTGCCCATGTTGCGCATGCGCAATAATTAAATACCAATCTTGTTATGGCCATGTTGCGCAACATGGCCATCGCAACCTTCCCAACGCAGGACGGGCAGCTGTCGACCCTCGACTCCCTGGCCAGGGAGTTCGAAGAGGCCTTCACGGAGCTCGCGGAGAACGCAGAGCGCGAGCTCTCCGGGAGGACCTTCGTCTTCAGCAGGTATGGGAAGGAGCTGTACCCGTACTTCGAGGCGACGAGCGCATCATTGGTCCCTGGGTGCATAATTCCTATCAAAGAAGGGCGACCAATCGCGTCCGTCGACTCGACGTGCGTGCTGCTGGGGGAGACCTCGCAGGGCTCCCTGTATGCGGCCAGGACCGCCGTGGGTCTCTCCTACGGCGGGGCCCTGCGCCGGTTCTTCAGGCTGGGGCCGATACTTGTCTACGCCAACTCGTCGGGGCTGAGCGGCCTCCTCTCCCACGTCCCCTCCTCCGAGCTGGACCTCCTCCTGACTGACAACGCCGTCGCCGAGCGCTTCATCAGGAACACCGTGGAGCGGCGGGTAATCGAGGCGCTCTCCTCGGGGGGCGGCGAGACCATAGTGATGGCCGACGGGTCGCTGAAGCACCCCATGGGGCAGCTCTCGGCTTCCATCCTCAGGCGGGGGGGCGGGCGCTCGCTGGTGGGGTTCGCGAAGTCCAGCAACCTGATACTCTCGGAGGACTCGGTCAGCGCCCTCTCACGGTCCCCGGTCCCCGCTTACCACTCCCTCGACCGGGGGCCCATCGAGACAGTCCTGGCGAAGTTCGCCCCGGACGGGCTTGTCTTCAGGCTGGACGTCGCGTCCCAGGAGCCGTCCGAGACGACCCTGGGGAGGATACTCTGGAACGACGCGTTCGCGTCCGGATACCCCGACTCCCTGAAGGTGGCCCACCACCTGTCGATATTCTCCAGGGCGGACGACCAGGCGCTCAAGGCGTACGTCGCCAAGCGGTTCAGGGTGAGGCAGCTCCACACCTTCCCCCTGAGGAAGATCGCCCTGGGGAGCTTCAAGGGAGGGGCATGAAGTGAAGATACTCAAGAAGGAGTCGGACGACATACTGGTCATCGCCTCCCCCAGGGAGATGGTCCGTGTGGGGGACTATCTGGTCGCGTCGGAGCCCCAGCGGAGCCTGGTCCTCCAGGTCTACGACGAGAGATACCTGGACGTCGAGGGGATAGAGGAGGAGATCGCCAGGGAGGAGATCCTCTCGGCGTCCGCGCCGGGGGTCACGTCCGACCCCACGGAGCTCGCCACCATCTCCACCATCATCCGGGACATGCGGATACTCCTCTGCAAGGCCAGGGGGACGATATCCGGAGGGAGGCTCACCCCCAGGGCCAACTGGATGCCGTCCAGGACCAGCTCCACGGTGACGCGGCTCATGATAGAGGACCTGGCCGGGGCCGTGGCCCCCCTGGGCATCAGGAACATCAGGCTGGGGACCGTGGACGGGGAGTCGTCCTTCGGGGTCCCGGCCGAGGCCCTGGACGGGAGGATCACCGTGATCACGGGGCGGAAGGAGTCGGGCAAGTCGCACCTGGCCAAGATACTCCTCAGGGGCCTGCTGGAGAACGGGGCCTACTCGGTGGTGTTCGACCTGAACGACGAGTACGGCGCCGTCGGGCAGCTGAGTGACGGGACGGACACAAGCCAGGGGCGCAAGGTGAAGGTGATGAGGCCGGGGAGGGAGCTGAAGTTCTCGCTGGGGAGCATCGGGCTGAGGCCCATCACCAGCCTCCTCTCCCACTCGCTGGAGATGCCGGGGACCTCCCTCAGGGAGTTCGTGAAGATATGGGAGCACCTCGACAACAGGGACGAGCTGTCGCTGGCCACCCTGGAGGCGGCCATCCAGCAGTGGAGGTGCAACGAGTTCGTCAGGGACGCCCTCTTCGCCAGGTACCACACCCTGGCAGCCTGCGGGCTCTTCACTGACTCGAGCCACCAGCAGTTCGACCTCCAGGACTTCTTCAACCTCAGCCCGTCCGGTGGGACGCTGGTGGTGTGCCTGAGCGGGGTCTCCCCCCTCATCCGGAAGATGGTGGTCGAGCTGATGCTCTCCAAGCAGGTGGAGCTCCTGG
>JBJKSN010000016.1:0-3344 GCA_046703945.1 Nitrososphaerales archaeon
CCTCCATCATGTCGATGAGCCCGAGGGCGTCTTCGTAGCGCGTCACCGGGTAGTCCGTCCCGAAGAGCATCTTCTCTCCCCCGCCGGCGAAGTATGCCGCCTCGCTCAGCCTCCTGGCGAGGAGCTCCGCCAGCTTCTTCCCGTAGGCGCCCCCTCCGGTGGTGAGCCCGGAGGTGTCGGCGTAGACCTTCGGGTGCTTGTAGATCAGCTCCGCCGTGTCGTCCATCCAGGGGTTCCCGAAGTGGCAGGCGACCATGGTAAGCTCCTCCCTCTTGTTGGCCAGGGCGTCGAGGGCCAGCGGGTGGGACCTGGTCAGGTCGCCGTCGCTGGTCGCCGTGTCGCCGGTGTGGAAGAGGACAGGGAGCCCTTCGGCCTCGGCGTAGTCGTAGACGCTCCCGAATACAGGGCTGTCGGCCGCGGCGTCGACGTATCCGAGCCGCACCTTGAACCCTTTCACGACCTTCCTGTGCTCCTCGGCGAGCTTCAGGGCCGCCTTGGCCTCCTCTTCCGTGGGCTCGACGGTGACGATGGGGGAGAGCAGGCCTCCGCTCCTCCGGCATATCTCCAGGACGTCCTCGTTGGGGAGTATCCCCCCTGACTCCATCGGGGGGCTCAGCAGGAGCCCGTGCTCGACCCCGTGCCCGCGCATCTCCGAGGTCAACTCGTCCAGGGTGTATTCCAGCCCGTTGAGCTTGGCGTAGCGGCGGACGAGGTCGTCCGTCCGCTGTGAGAGGTGGATGTGGCAGTCGATGGACCTGTTCACGCGGCCAACCTCGCGCCATTCTGAATAAGGATAGTGGTAGTCTCCTCAGGATAGGGAGCCACGCTGGCCCGCATCTTCCTCCTTAGACCGCCTCCGGCAGGTCGATGCTACTTCGGCCTGAACTCTATGACCGGGATCTTCCGGGTGGTCTTGGTCTGGTACTCTGCGAACTGCGGGTACAGCGAGGCCTGCTTCGCGTAGAGCCTGTCCCTCTCTTCGCCCTTCACTTCGCCTGCCATGACGCTTATGGTCTCGTCCCCGACCTCTATCTCGACGTCAGGGTGCGCCATCAGGTTGTGGTACCAGTCTGGATTCGTCTTCGCCCCGCCCTTCGATGCAAAGACGAGGTACCTGCCTTCGTCCCTGAGGTACATCACCGGGTTGACCCGCTGCTTGCTGGTCTTCGCCCCGGTGTGGTGGATCAGGAGGATGGGCGCGCCTTCGAAGTTGCCTCCGACCTTCCCATGGTTCGCGCGGAACTCCTCGATGACACCCTTGTTCCAATCGTTAGGACTGCTCATGCGAATTGTCCTCCGGAGCGACCATGTTTAACTTCTTTTCCCCGACCTAGGCGTAGACTCCCCCGGCGACCTGGAAGGCTATGCTCAGGATGAGCAGTACCAGTCCCACCGCCGTGGCCTGTCTCGCAAAGCGCTCCGAGTCGTACATCGAGTCGAACAGGGCTTCGAAGGTCTCCGTCGTCATCTCGCCGAACCTCAGCCTCCTCTTCACAGGCGGCTTGAGAGTCGGCAGAGTCAGCACGATCGCTGAGCCGAACCCGACGAGCACCGACGCCGTCTGGTATACGTCAAGCACGCCGGGCCGGTGGGAGCCGAACAAGATAACTATGTCTTGAGACCGGATGACTGAGTCTGAGTGACTCCTCGGCAGTCTTGGACAGTTCCAATCTACGCTACGCTTATATACGCTGAAACAGGGTCGCTTCATTGTAAAGTCTGATTCAGTATGGCGGATAAGCCCCATCTCAACCTGATAGTGACCGGCCATGTGGACAACGGTAAGTCCACGACCATGGGCCACTTCCTGTTCGACCTCGGCGCCGTCGACCAGAGGATGATCGACGAGTACGCGAAGGAGTCCGAGAAGACGGGGGCAGGCGACTCTTTCAAGTACGCATGGGTCCTCGACGAACTGAAGGACGAAAGGGAGCGCGGTGTTACCATCGACCTCGCCTTCCAGAGGTTCGAGACACCGAAGTACTTCTACACGCTCATCGACGCGCCCGGCCACAAGGACTTCATCAAGAACATGATCACCGGCGCCTCCGAGGCCGACGCCGCAGTCCTCGTCGTCTCCGCGAAGAAGGGAGAGGCGGACGCAGCGCTCGCATCAGGGGGCCAGGCCAGGGAGCACGCTTTCCTCCTTAGGACCCTCGGCGTCTCGCAGCTCGTGGTCTGCGTCAACAAGATGGACGACCAGACCGTGAAGTATTCCGAGCAGCGCTACAACGAGGCGAAGCAGGACATCGAGAACCTGCTGAAGACCGTCGGCTACAACGTCTCCAAGATACGCTTCATACCGGTGTCCGGATGGACCGGCGAGAACCTCGTGAAGGGTTCCGACAACATGCCGTGGTACAAGGGGCCGATACTCCTCGCGGCGCTCGACGAGTTCACCGAGCCTCCGAAGCCGGTGGACAAGCCTCTCCGCCTCCCTGTCCAGGACGTCTACACCATCACGGGCGTAGGGACGGTCCCGGTGGGACGCGTCGAGACTGGGAAGATGAGGGTCGGCGACTCTGTGTCGATCATGCCGGAAGGGCTCACAGCTGAAGTGAAGTCCATCGAGACCCACCACACCCAGATGCAGGAGGCCGCAGCCGGGGACAACATAGGGTTCAACCTGAGGGGCGTCGCCAAGGGCGACTTCAAGCGCGGGTCCGTCCTGGGGCCGTCGAACGCACCCCCGACCATCGCGAAGGAGTTCCAGGCACAGATCATCGTGGTCTTCCATCCGACCGCCATCGCCGCAGGGTACACCCCTGTGATGCACCTCGCGACGAGCCAGACGGCAGCCACCATCAGCGAGCTGGTCGCCAAGATCGACCCGAGGACCGGCCAGCCCACCGAGGAGAAGCCGAAGACCCTCAAGACAGGGGACTCGGCGATCGTGAAGATCACGCCTCTTAGGCCCATCGTGGCAGAGACCTTCAAGGAGTACCCTGAACTCGGAAGGTTCGCCCTCCGCGACTCGGGGTCTACGGTTGCCGCCGGGATCATCCAGCAGGTGACCCAGTAGGGCGCCGCAGAGAAAGTAGCGGCAAAGGCGTAGGACAAACCTTTCCGTCTATTCACTCCGACCAGCGCGAGCTAGGTCGTGTAGACTACTTCCAGGGGCGCCTTCCCGACCTGCCTGGTTATCTTGACGGTCCGGGGGTCGAGCCTCCAGACGGTTATGGCCACCGCAGCCGAGTCAGGGTCGGCCGTGTCCATCCTGTCGGTCGTACCGTCCCTGAAGTGCACCGTTATCGTCTGCCAGTCCGCAGCGTCTCGCCGTGGGGCCTAGGCCGGGGAGCTAGTAACGCCTTGCCCGGGGCCCTGCTTCAGGGCGAGCCCGGCCA
>JBJKSN010000017.1:0-3735 GCA_046703945.1 Nitrososphaerales archaeon
CGCCGTCGGAGGAAAGCCACATCCCTCCTGAGAGCCGGGCGAGGCAACCAAATATCAGAGGCGTATTCCACCTGCGCCGGGGACTTTGCTCTACAAGAACAGAATCGACGCAGGGAAGCGGCTCGCGGAGGCGCTCCTGCACCTCAGAGGTGAGGACCTGGTCGTGCTGGGGATACCACGGGGAGGCGTCGTGGTAGCGAACGAAGTGGCGAAGGCGCTGGATGCTCCGCTGGATGTGGTTGTGACAAGAAAGATCGAGGCGCCAGGGGAACCCGAATATGCGCTCGGGGCCGTCACCCAGGAAGGGGACGTGATGATGGACAGGCAGGCCGCCGAGTCGCTGGGGGCCAGCCCTGCGTACATCGACGAGCAGATTCGCCTGAAGAGGGAAGAAGTCAAGGATCGGATGCAGAGGCTCAGGGGGTCGGCGCCGTACCCTGGACTGGCGGGGAAAGTGGTCGTCATAGTAGACGACGGCATCGCCACTGGGAGCTCGGTCAGCGCGGCGGTCATGTCGGTGAAGAAGCGTGGACCGAAAGAAGTGATCGTTGCCACCCCCGTCGCCCCCGCCGACGCTGTCCAGGCGCTGTCCGAAGACGGGACCAGGGTCGTCTGCCTGTCGACGCCGGGGCCGTTCCTGGCCATCGGGGAGTTCTACGAGGACTTCAGTCAGGTGGAAGACATCGAAGTGAAGCGGATACTCGATGAGAGCGCCTCCGGGCGCCACTGAGCCCTCACCGACGCGGCGCAAAAGGAGACCAGGTCTGGCTTTGGACGTCCGCAGGTTCAAGGACGACCTCTACGAGCTGGCTGGGAAGGCGTGCCGGGACGACGGCGAAGAGGTGAGGTCGAAGGTCTTCGCCATCGCGGACATCCTGGTGGGCCTCTACAAGAAGAACCTCGTGAAGATCAACCATTCGGCCCTGGAGCTCGTGTGCGCCAGGAGCCTGGTGAAACAGGGATATGACGTGAAAGTGGAACACAGGCTGGACAGCGTCTTGGTCTGCGACGTGCTGGGCACGAGGGGCGACGGACGCCTGATAGTCGAGATAGAAACAGGGTTCATACCCCCAGAAGCGGCCCTGAAGCCTTCGGCGTATGCGCGGAAGAGGATCGCCAGCAAAATCGCCAGGTACAGCAAGCACGCAGGCAAGTTCGCCCTCGGCACCACCCCATCCTACCTGCTGGACCTCCCCGATTTCTTCGCCAAGCCCCCTCGGAAAAGGACCCGTGCCGAGGCAGCCCAGATCAAGGGGCTTACCGACGTCACCTACAACAGACCTGAGATCTCGATGGACGACTTGATGCAGGCGAGGGTCCACATGGTGTTTCTCATAGACGTTGACTCGGCGAGCGTGCAGGAAGTCGACCCCGAAACCTACGGCAGAGAGGCTTCGGCTGTCCTGGACTGGCACCGGAGTGTCCAAGGCTTAAATCCCCTCTGAAACGCAATACAGCGCGGGTTCAATTTCGCGAGCGCACGGAGTCTGACAGGACCCGGTTTTTGGAGGGGTGACTTTTGGCAGACCAGGTAAGCGGGAGGATCGCCCTCGCCGAGGCCCTCTTCCGGATTGGCGCCCTTAGATTTGGGAAGTTCAAGCTGTCCAGCGGCAAGGTCAGCTCTTACTATCTGGACCTGAGGGTCGTTCCCAGCGACCCGGAAGCGTACGGCCTCGCCATATCGGCCTATCTTGCGGTAGCCAGGGAGATTGGCGAAGCCAACTTCGACGTAGTGGCAGGGGTCGCCACCGCAGGGGTGACCATCTCCTCTCCACTAGCCTACGTCCTCAAGAAACCTATGGTGTACGTGAGGAAGTCTGAGAAGGGATACGGCCTCGGGAAACTGGTCGAAGGAGCGGTCAATCCGGGATGGCGTGCCCTCGTTATCGACGACCTGGTGACCACCGGAGGGAGCGTCATCTCCTCGGTGGAGGCCCTGAGAAGCTCAGGGTGCGTCGTGAAGGACGCGCTGGTTCTGGTCGACAGGCTGGAGGGAGGAGGGGCGAACCTGGCGCGAGCGGGGGTGAGGCTCGCCGCCTTCGTAGACATCAGGGAGCTTGTCGAGACGCTCCATGGCCAGGGGAAGATCACCAAGGCGGACCGCGAAGCGGTGCTCAAGCAGATGGAGGGGGCATAGTCGGAAGCCAGTGCAATCGAGGTGCAAATCGGAAGTTTGCACTTCGCCAACCCTACGGCGCTGGCCTCGGGCGTCCACGGAAGCGCCGTGTCCAAGGTTGTGCAGGCGCTGAAAGCCGGAGCCGGGGCAGCGGTCACGAAGTCCATTGGCGTCGCGGCGCGAGAGGGCTACCCAGAGCCGACCCTCGTCGAGGTCGAGGGAGGGATGGTCAACGCCGCCGGCCTCCCCAACCCTGGGGCGAAGAGATTCTCAGAGCAGCTGGCTGAGGTGGACGGGGAAGGTCTCCCGATCGTGGTCTCGGTCTTCGGAGCGGACGAAGCGGAGTTCACAACGACGGTCAGGGCTCTGGATGGAAACGACTTCGTCGCCTACGAACTCAACCTGAGCTGCCCGCACGTGTCTGGCGTCGGCACGGAGGTCGGGCACCTCCCAGAGGAGGTGAGCAAGGTCACCAGGGCCGTGAAATCTGTCACAGGCAAACCCGTGTTTGCGAAGCTGTCCCCCAACACGGAGAGGTTGGTGGAGGTCGCCGGGGCGGCATTGGACGCGGGTGCCGACGGCCTGACTGCCATCAACACGGTCAGGGCGTTTCCCATCGACGTTGAAAGCGGGCACCCTGCGCTCTCGAACGGTTTTGGCGGCCTTTCTGGGGCGGCGATTAGACCCATAGCGCTGCGCTGCGTGTATGAACTGAGGGAGCGCTTCGACGCCCCAATCGTCGGATGCGGCGGGGTGGCGACCTGGGAGGACGCGGTCCAGTTCTTCCTTGCCGGCGCGAACATGGTGCAGCTGGGTACCTCGACCATCAAGAGGTTCGACAGGTTCAACGATGTCAACGTCGGCGTCCTCTCCTACATGGAGAGGAAGGGATTCGCAAAGCTTGAAGACCTCGTCGGAAGGGCGCACACGAGATGAGTCCCGAGCCGGCGGCGCATGGCTTCAGAGAACGCCTTCTTGACGCGTCACGAAGGAGAGGGTCCAGGGTAGTCCTCGCCCTCGACTTCGCAGGCCCCTATGAAGGGCGGCTCGCCAACGCCATGCGGGTACTCGGCGAGACAAAGGAGCACATAGCCGGGGTCAAGGTGAACCACCACCTGCTGCTTCCCTTCGGGCTCCAGGGGCTAGGACCAGTCATCGACGCCTGCAAGGACGAAGGGCTTCCGCTTATCGCAGACCTGAAGGTGAACGACATCGAGTCGACCAACCTCAACATAGTCGACTCCCTCCTCGACTACGGTTTCGATTCGCTCATTGCGAACCCCTTCGTAGGGAGGGAAGAAGGGCTGGGGAGGGTGGTGGAAAGGGTCCACTCAAAGAATGGAGGCATACTCTTCCTGGTCTACATGAGCCACAAGGGCGCCGATGAAGGGTACTCTCTCCGCCTCGAGGGAGGCGAGCCTCTGTACCGCGTGTTCGCGCGCAGAGCGAAGGACTGGGGCGCGGACGGGGTCATAGTCTCTGCGAAGTCATCCGAAAAGATTGCCGAGGCCAGACGGATAATAGGCAAGGAGTGTCTGATCTTCTCGCCCGGAGTTGGCGCCCAGGGAGGAGACGCGTCGTCCGGGCTTTCAGCGGGAGCGGACTTTGTGCTGGTGGGG
>JBJKSN010000018.1:0-3741 GCA_046703945.1 Nitrososphaerales archaeon
CCCTGGTTCTGGTCTGGCTGCTCAGGAGGAAGATGGTCCTCCCGTTCAAGCTACTGGTGTTCGGGTCTGTGGCGTTCTCTGCGTTCGTGCTGACGCTCGTGACGGCGGCCCAGTTCGCCTACAACTACCTGCCCGCGGAAATGGTCCTCCCCGTAGCCTACGGCGTCCCGGCCGCGGTGGTGGCGGCCATAGCATTCGTGATTTTCGTGAAGAACGTCAACTGGGTGGCGACGGCCATCCTCGCCTTCGTAGGCGCCGAGGTGGGGAGCTTCTTCGCGGTGACCCTTCCCACCTGGACTGCCTTGGCCCTTCCCATCGCCTTCGCCGTCTACGACCTGTACGCGGTCTTCAGGGGCCCGCTCAGGGCGCTGGTGGGGACCAACCAGGGGATAGCCCTGGTGGGCATGTCGATCAGGGCAGGGGAGTTCACCCTGGGCCTGGGGGACATCGTCTTCTACACCCTGCTCCCGTCGCTGGCGCTGTTCCAGTTCTATCAGGCGTTCGGAGCGCTCCCGGCGGTGCTCACCATAGCCGCCATCGACGCCGGGATGGTCATGACTCTGTACCTCCTGTCGAAGCGGAGGCTCCTGCCTGGGCTCCCCATACCTATGCTTCTGGGGGTCCTGGTGGTCCTCAGATATCTGATCTAGAACTCTACGATCGGCTTCTTGACCCCCTTGACGAGGGCGTCGGCGTCTTCCGACGTCGTCTTGAAGGTGTAGAGCGCGTCCTTGGTCCTCAGCTTCACCTTGGCCTGGTCCCCTTTGCGAGCCACGCGGACCTCGGTCGCGTCCTCGAGTAGCTTCGTGAACTGCTCCTTGACTGTGATCTCCCTGGGCACGGAACCCCCTCCGTCATGGGCGCTTAAGAACATGAGCGGTGCGATGAGAATCGAAGTCCCTAAATAACGTGAAACGGCATGAATGTGCGATGAAGAAAACTCTGCTATTCACAACAATTGCATTCTCGTTCATCCTAGCTGCGAGTCCGCTCGCGTTGGCGGCGCCTGCCACCGGCAACGGTGGGGACTTCAACTACACACCGTTCTCGTACTACGTGGCGGTCGGGACGATGAAGGCGACGCCACAACAGATACCCACCTGCGCCGACCTGTTCGGAGCGCCTCCTCCGCTGACGTGCTACTCTCCGCAGTTCCTCAACGCGGCGTACAACTTCCCGTCCAACCTCAACGGCGCGGGCCAGACCATCCTCATCGTGGATGCCTACGGCAGCCCGACCATAGCCAGCGACCTCGCACTCTTCGACTCGACGTTCAACATCCCCGCACCACCGTCATTCACCGTCTACTGCCCGCTCGGATGTCCGACCCCCAGCTACGTCTCCAACTCCGGAGCGTACGGAGGCAACCCTCACGGTGCGCTCGGTTGGAGCCTTGAGACCAGCCTTGACGTGGAATACTCCCACGCCATGGCCCCAGGGGCCAACATCGTCCTCGTCGTCGCCCCGTCTTCCAGCGGCAATGCGATCAACTCCGCGGAAGCAGCAGCCATAGCCAAATACCCCGGTAGCATAATGTCGCAGAGCTTCGGGACCCCCGAGTTCCTGATCCACAACAACAACGTCCAGGTCATGCAGGCCGAGAAGAACTATCAGACTGCCATGGCTGAAGGGATCACCGTGTTCGCCTCGGCGGGCGACAGCGGCGCGTCCAACGGCGGACCCATAGCCAACGCGAACTTCCCGGCGTCGAGCCCCTACGTGACGGGCGTCGGCGGCACCATGGGGCTTCCATACCCCAACGGACTGGTGACCTACACCTCCAGCGACTGCACCGTCGTCATCCCCAGCTACTGCCCCGGAACCTACGGAGGAGAGCAGGTCTGGAACGAACCATCCACCTTCAGCACGCCGGCTGCGGGCGGAGGGGCGCCTAGCCTTCTCTTCCCAGTCCCGTCCTACCAGGAGGGGCTGGGACTGACCAGCAGGACCACCCCTGACGTGGCCTACAACGCGGCCGGCAACGGGGGTGTCCTGGTGATCGACGACGCGTGCCCGGCGTGTTTCGGGCTCGCCTCGGGCCCAGTCATCTTCCTCGTCGGCGGGACCAGCGCAGGCTCCCCCCAGTGGGCAGCCATCGCGGCCCTCGCAGACCAGGCGGCCGGACACTCGCTCGGGTTCCTCAACCCTGCCATCTATGCCATAGGCAACAACCCAACGGCGTACAGCCAGGCGTTCCACGACATAACGGTCGGGAACAACATCCTAGGCGGGACGACCATCGGCTTCTCCGCAGGCCCAGGCTACGACATGGCCACAGGCTGGGGGACGCCGAACGTCACCAACCTCATACCATACCTAGTCTCTCCACCATCATAGCATCAGAGGAGGGCCCGCGGCCCTCCACCCATCTGTTTTTTCGCATGACGTAGCATTTTTTGCGTCGAGATTAGTCAAACTTAATAACCGGCGCAGAGAGGCGATTTCTTAGCGGCACCGAAAGCAGCTAGGATGTGAAAAGACGAGTTTCGGACGAGGAGGTTACGGGCGAAGCAGCGGCGGAAGCGGCGGCTTCAGGTCCTTCAAGCCAAAGCCTGTGGAAGTCGGGAAAGAGTACGATGTTACTATTTCCGAGATCAGCAGGCGCGGTGACGGCATCGCGAAGATTGACGGTTTCGTCATCTTCGTGTCCGGCGCCAAGCAAGGCTGGCAGGGCAAGGTCAAGGTGACCCAGGTAGCCAACAGGTTCGCCACCGGCGCGGTCGTTGGCGGGTCTGAGGGCATGTCTGGCGCCGAGGGCCAGGCCTCCACAAGCGAGAGCGAAGAGCAGGGAGCATAGGGTCCCCAAAGGCCCTAGTCCCGGACTGGCGGCTCGTCTTCACGACGGCCGCTCCGTTTTGATTTTAGAATTCTACAGGCCTGGCACCCGGATGGCGGTTCCGCGTGGAGTTGTCCCCCGGGGCCGTGTCCAGCGAACTTACCTGAGCCCCGAGGCGGCAGACGAAAAGGCTTAATCGACCCGCAGGATGGTTGGGGGCGAATGGTCCTCTACGCCAGGGACATCGTGGAGAAGGAGTTCCTGTCGCTCACGGCCGAAAGCACCGTCGTCGAAGCCGCCAGAGCCATGAAGGCGAGGAAGCGCGGGTTCGTCCTGGTGGGGACGCCGGCCGCTCCTCTCGGCCTGGTGACCGAGTGGGACATCCTATCGAAGGTCGTCGCAGAGGGACTCGACCCGGAGAAGTCGACCCTCGGCCAGCTGATGTCCACGGAACTGCTCAGCGTCGACGGAGGGGCCGGCCTGGCCGCCGTTTCGCAGCTCATGTCCGAAAACGGCGTGCGGCGCCTGCTCGTCAGGGAGGAGGGGAAGGTGATAGGGTACATCACGTCGAGGACGATGCTGGCGCGCATGAACGACTACGTCGACAAGGTGTCGTCCCAGATAAGCCGGCTCCAGGCCCCCTGGTTCTGAGGTGGAGACGCTGACCGTCACAGTCTATGTCGACGGTCTCGCGGAACCCCGGAACCCCGGAACCGGGACCTACGGCTATCTGATCTACGACGGGACGAAGAAGCTGGCCGAGGGGTGCGGGGTCGCCGGCCACGACGTCACCAGCAACTTCGCCGAGTACACGGCCCTGGCCGAAGCCCTCAAGAGGCTGAGGGAGCTCGGGTTCTCGGGGGACGTCCTTGTCAGGTCGGACTCCAGGCTGGTGGTGGGCCAGATGGGAGAGGGGTGGAAGGTCAAGGGCGGGATGTACGTTGAGAAGCTCAAGGAGGCCAGGG
>JBJKSN010000019.1:0-7298 GCA_046703945.1 Nitrososphaerales archaeon
GAGGAGGGCTGAGACTATGACGAAGTCAGACAGGGAGTTCAACTGGCTCCTCCTTCCCTGTCGATCCTGGACAGTGCCAGTGCGCCGACGATGGACGCCGCAAGGACCAGGGCGAGCACTTCGAGGACGGGCGCGTAGCCCGTCGAGATGAGCCTGCCCACGTCGAAGTAAGTCGCCGTGTTGGCGATGGAGGTGAACTTCGAGAGGTCGGTGGCCAGGACGGCGAAGGTCAGCGCCACTATGACCGCAACCGCGGCTATCAGCCCCGCAGCAGTAGTAGTCGACCTCGGCCTCACTTCCTTGGCCCATCCCTCCTGCCTCACCAGCATGACGGTGAACAGGATCAGCACGGCCACGGCGCCGATGTAGACGGCGATCTGGAAGACGGCCACGTATGGGGCGTTGAGGAGGAAGAAGAGCGTGGCGACCCCGAAGAGGGAGCCGGCGAGGCCGATGGCGCCGTAGACCAGCTCCTTCGCCTCCAGCGAGACTATCGCGCCGCCGACCGTGACGACCGCCATGGCCAGGAAGACCGCGTCAGTCGTAGGTGACCACCCCCTTCTCGGTGTCGAACTTCACCTTGTACTTCTTGCCCTCGAGCTTGGGAGGGACGGCGAGCATGTCCGGCGTGTACTTCAGGCCCATCTTGTCGTAGGCCGCCAGCTCGTAGTCGTTGGTCATGTCTAGAGCGTCGAAGGGGCACGCGTCGACGCAGAGGCCGCAGAACACGCATCTGCCGTAGTCGACGGCCGGCCAAATCTGCTTCTTGTTCTGGGGCTTCCCCTTCTCGACCTTCTGCATGTCGATGGCGACAGCTACCCCGTCGCAGGCGATGGCGCAGAGCTGGCATCCGGTGCACTTCTCGAACCTGAGTATGTGCCTCCCCTTGAATCCGGGAAGCCCGACCCCCTGGCGCGCGTCGTACCGGTACCCCTGCCCCTGGAGGTCCTGCTTCTGGTCCGGGTAGCGCAGGGTCATCCTGGGGCGGAAGAGGTGCCTCACCCCGGACCAGGTCGCCACCAGCACCCCCCTGATGTAGCCGAGAGTCCCCACTAGTGGACCACCCCTAGGGAGACCAGCACCATGGTGAGGAATATGTTGGCGAAAGAGATCGCGAGGAGCTTCACCCACCCTGCCCTGAGCAGCATGTCGATCCTGAGCCGGGGCATGATGCTGCGCGGGAGCATGAGGAAGATGTCCACGATGGTCACCTTGACCAAGAACCAGACCACCGGCGGGATGGGCGCGGGCCCCAGCCAGCCGCCCAGGAAGAACGTGGTGAACAGCCCTGCCATGACATACATCCTGGTGAAGTTGGCCAGCTGGAAGCTGCCGAAGAGCATGCTCGAGTACTCCGTCTGCCACCCTGCCACGAGCTCGCTGTCTGCCTCGGGAAGGTCGAAGGGAATCCTCTCGAGTTCGGCAAGGGCTCCTATGTAGAAGACCACGGCGGCCAGGAACTCAGGGATGATGTTCCAGACCCCCGTCTGGGCGGTGACTATGTCCATGAGATTGAGAGAACCTGCGAGGACCACCACCCCGACCAGGGAGAGTATCATGGGGATCTCGTAGGCCACCAGCTGATGGAGGGCCCGCAGGCCGCCCAGGAATGGGAATTTGCTGTTGCTTGCCCACCCTGCCACGAGCACGACCAGCGGGGTGAACCCGAGGATGGCGAACACAAGGATCGCCCCCACCGGAGGGTCGGCGATGAAGACCGTGGGAGAGAGAGGCAGAAGAGACACCAGGGCCCCAGCCACGGCCATGAGCGCCAGAGGGACGGCAAGGAAGGTTGCCCGGTCCACTCCGTTCGGGATGAGCATCTCCTTGAACGCGAGCTTGAGGAAGTCGGCGACGTTCTGGAGTATCCCCTCTACCCTCCCAGCGTACATCGGACCAGTCCTCAGCTGGATCTTCGCCGTCATCTTTCTCTCGACCCACCCCATCAGGATGGTCCCATAGACGGCCACGAATGAAAAGCCGGGGAAGACCACCAGGGCGAAGATGGTCTTGACGGGCTCCGTGGAGAGGAGGTGCAGGGCGAAGGCGAATACAAGACCGGGGTTGGTGGCTATCCGGGCAAAGTCCACCGGCAGATGCAGATAGGAGCCGATCACATAGTAGACAGGGAGGCCGACGACCGCCAGGATGACCAGCAGGAAGGCGACTACAACGACGACCCGTTTTACGAAGTCTTCGAAGGTCACGAGCGGCTTCGACATGGGACTTCAATGTGCGCGGCGCGCTTTACCCTTTAAAAGCTTGAACAGTTAAACAGGAAAAAAGTCAGATTATCTCGATGGAGCTTTCGGAAAACCCATTCTCCTGGAGCATCTTCGCCGCCGTCTCCCTGTGGTCTCCCTGAAGTATCATTATTCCGTCCTTCACGGTCCCTCCGGTGGCCAGCGCCCTTTTCATCTTGGAGTTCAGCTCATGGAGGTCCTTGTCGCTCATCTTGATCCCCTCGATCACGGTTGTAGGTTTACCAAAGCGCCTCATTTCCATCCTAATCTTTACGCGCGCCTCTTCACGGTCGAGTTCTGCCAGGATATCCTCGAAGCCCTCGTCTTGATCCTTGCTCACTGCTACTGGGTTTCGGACCCCCTCGGGGGTTATTTAGGTTTGGCCGCGGCGCTTAAAGGTGGCAGCCAAGGAGCCGGGAAAGTGGGCCCGTAGCTCAGAGCGCCTGCGAGAAGTTCGGTCAGAGCGACCGGCTCATATGAGCCGCTCGGAGAGACCGGTCGGTCGCCAGTTCAAATCTGGCCGGGCCCACTTCTCTTTAGATGTGGGGGCAGCCGCGAAAGCGGCGCGAAGGCCTCCGCACCTTGATGCGAGTTGAAGGCGCGACGGCCACGCCTCGTGGCCCTGACTTGAGCGCCCTCGGTCCTTTCAGAGTCGAAAACGGCGCCTATCCCGCGACCCCGTCAAGCCAGTCGCCCGTCTGAACGCCTTAACTATTCTGGAAAACACGGGGGCCGAGTGCGCGGGAAGACGGCGGGGGTCGGCGCGGCACTTGTCGTCACGGTTCTTGTCCTGTCAATCGTGGCCTACGATGGGGCGTTCCTCCCGCGGCCCGGGACGACCACGACGTCCCAGTCTTCCGCGACCACGCAGTCTCAGTCTTCCACGACCACGACGTCCCAGTTTTCTTCGTCCAACGCGGGCGCGTCGAGCTCATCCACCGGCGCGGGGACTGTCACCTCCGTCGCGGCGGGGCAGACCGTCCTCACCCAGGCAGAGCTCCTCGCCATGGCTGGGACGGGGTACTCGAACGGCGGGCCCATCCCTGTGGGGGACGGGGATTACACGATACAGGCTCCGCAGGAGGGGAACATCGACTACTGCGGGACCCCGCCCTCGGGGGGAGGGGCGCAGGGGTCGACTCCCTGGATAGTGAACGGGAGCTGGTACCCTGACCAGAAGCCGCACGTGGAGGGGAACGTCAGCTGGCCGAGCGCCCAGTTCTCCGATACAATCTCGGGATCGACGAGGACGCTCCTAGGGAACGGGCTCCCCGTCGGGTACCCCACCGGAATCTTCCCGATACAGAAGTCTGACCCCGCATACCAGTATGACGCCAACCCCAACAGCATCCAGCCCCACACCATCGACATCACCCTCCCCTTGGACCCGGTCTACCTCTCGACCCCGCACTGCGTGACCCCAGGGATGGTTGGGGTGATGTTCAATGGAGTCCCTCTCTTCGACGGGATGGACGCCCAGCAGAGGGACGCGGCGGCCCACGAGGTGCAGGACGTCTGTAACGGGCACCCGAACGGCTCTGACGTCTATCACTACCACGACCTGAGCGCCTGCTTCCAGGACATCAACGAGACGCACATCTTGGGATACGCGCTGGACGGGTTTCCCATCACGGGGCCTGAGGTGGCGCCGGGACACTACCTCGACTCAGCTAACCTGGACGTCTGCCACGGCATGACGAGCCAGATCCTGTCGGCCAACGGGACGCTCTACACGACGTACCACTACGTGCTGACCTACGACTTCCCCTACTCGATAGGGTGCTTCAGGGGGACCCCAGTCGAGACCGGGAACGGGAACCCGATTGCAGCGCCTGCATCAGGACAGGTTCCGGCCTCAAGCCAGTCTGGGGCTCTGTATGGGTCATGGTTGGGCCGGCTCGGCGCGCCTCGGGCTCCCCTGGTCGTAGGAGAGGCAGACCAAGGCGCGAAGCTGCTCCAGTCCCAGGCGATGGACATCAAGGTGGCCCCTATGAGCCTGAGTTACGCTTGTCCACAAGTTAGATTCGGCGGCGCCTCGCTCTCTGGGATCTCATGGGAAGAAGGCTGAAGCGCAAACGCCGCCACGAGCTGGCGGACACCTGAAGTCTCACAGAAGGACGGCAGTACAGGGGTGCTGGAGGGAAGGAAGGCCTCTGACGACAGGGACGCCAGTCTCCCTGGCCACAACCCGTGTCGCGGACGTACGGTTCTGCTCACAACCGAAGGAGAAGGGGCGAAGGGAGCCGAAGCTCAGGACGACGGCCAGCGCAGCACCCAGCAACCCCGAAGCCTTGGGAGCCAGCAGCCCTCCCTATTCGTTCGTGAACCGCTTGATCGAGAACCCGAAGTTCAGGGCCATGAGCCAGAAGCCCAGAAGGAGCAAGGCGATGGAATAGGAGTCGTAGAGCCCCAGGTACGCCAGCGCCAGGCCGATGACCGTCGCCAGGACGAAGTTGGCGCTCCCCCAGGCGACGTTGGTCTTCGGGGGCGACCGCTGTCCGAAGGGGCTGCGGAACACCTTCCCCGCCCTCCCGAAGACGAAATGCGGCACCCCGTTGGCCAGCAGGAACCCCATCACGAAGTACCATGCGTCGTACAGGTCGAGCGACATCAGCGAGGGAGGGCTGACCGCCGCTAGTTAACCCTTGGAAGGAGTCTGCTTGCCCGGGCCGGGCGCTGACCAGTCCGGGAACCGGCTCAGGTGCTCGTGGGCGATCCTCCACCCCCTGGCCGTCTTCACCAGCACCATGGTCACCCTGGCGCGGCCGCTCACCGAGGACCCTTCGAAGGAATAGTCGTTGACGAACATCCCCCCATAGGAGAGATAGAACGTGGCCACCGCAGCGTCCCCGAGCATGTCGATGCGGAGGTCATCGATGGTGTACCGGTAGTCTGAGATGTTTGCGAAGGCAGCCTGCTCGTAGACGAAGGCCTCGTCCGAGTTCTGGCGGGTGTATGGAGGGTTCTCGTCGAACTTGGTGAACGACTCCCTGGACGAGTGGAAGTCGGCGAGGGCTGTGAGGTCCTTGTTCCTCCCGGCCTCGTAAAAAGCCCTGACGATGCCTTCGACGCCGTCCCTGTCGCTGCCCGGTTCTTGCGGTTTCAACGGGTCCTGTGCCCCGCACGTGGGAGTAAACAACGTTTTTCAGCCCATCTACTTGCCCGTCGAAACGCGGCGACGTAGCTCAGAGGCCTCAAAGGCCGGGCAGCGTGGTAGAGCAATTGGCTGTTAACCAATTGGCCGTCGGTTCGAGTCCGACCGTCGCCGCTGAATTAGCTCAGAATGAACTCCGATTAGCGATATGGGTTGATTCTAGCCTCATCTTGAGGTGAGCCGGATCGAGAGCGTCAATCCGGTCGACACCACGAGCGTAATGCGCAACCGTCGCAGGAAGAAGATAAGCGGCACCTCATCGAGCCCCATCATTGAGGAAGGCCATCACGTCTTGGGCCTCCTTCTCAGACTCGTATTGCAATGTGACGAAGCCGTTGGATACCGCATACTTGGTCATGCAGACGACCCGACCTTCGATGTGGCAGCGGACATCCTTTCTCCGTGTCCGATAGGGTACTGCAACAGGTAGAGTATCACTGCCCCCACCAAAATCGCGATTATTGTCCCTACCAACGAGTCAGTGATGCCCGGAGGAAGCAGGGCGTAGATCTGGGCGAGGCTCTCTGAGAACGCGCTGTAGACTATCGTCGCGACATTAGTCCAGATGAGAAACCTCCGAGACCAGGGCGTCCTTCCGAGGAAGGCGTACCCCCCGAACAGGCCTGTGAGCCCCACCGAGTGGTGGACCAGGCCGAGAGCTGTTCCTAGGGGATAGCTTCCCCCTGCCGCGTAGGCTGCACCCCCGAGGGTGACGAGTCCGCCCACGAAGAACTGGAGGGCAACGATGATTTCGCGCTTCTTCTCTCCGGAGGCTTGGCGCCTTTCTGTCCTGTTGACCCTGTTCGCTTCGAGCGCAATCAGAATCCAGCCCGCCACCGCAAATGGCAGCATGGTCTCGTGGATGCTGCGTGCGAGGCCCTGGACGTCTGCCGAGAGGAGGCCCTCTGCGATTCCGACCGTTGCAAATAGGAAAGCGCCTCCGAAGAGATAGAGGTTCGAGACCACGGCAGCTGCAAGCAGGACGACACCGATGCTCACCTCGAACACCGCGATGGACGAGGAGGGGGAGGTGAAACCGAGCTCGGTGGCTCCAATCTGAATCTTGGCGCCCAGGTTCATGGCAGCAGAAAGGAGGAAAAGGAAAGCGAGCAAGATTGCCACCAGGAAAACAAGCCGACGAATGGTTGACAACCCCAGCAACCCCCTGCTAGAGACGAGCCCCTCTTGACGTGTGAATCAAACCCGACTCCGAATTGAAACCTCTGTGGCCACGTGTCCTGAAGATAACAGTCAGTGAAACGCCGACTACAATCGTTGAAATCGAAGAAAGGTAGCTGAGGATGGGCAACAGGTCGGCAAAGAATTTGAGCGCCGGGTCGGAAATCGACCCCGTCATGTCAACCCCGCAGCTCCTTCTTCATCTGTTGAAACTGCTCTACGGTTATCTCCCCCGTCGCATATCTCTCTTGGAGGATCCTCAGGGCTGAGCTGCCGGCATCGCCCCTCGCCGAGCTCCGGTCCGGCCGGGTAGCCAACCAGGCTATCACAACGACAATCGCAACCAAGAACAGAAGTGGGAAAAGCCACGAGAAGAACCAAGGATGGAACCCGCCGCCCCACCAACCCATGCCGCTCCACGAGGTGGAGTTGGCCCATGAGGAAGTTCCTTGCGTCGTGGCCAGCACGACGAGAGCTGCGACCTTGGGCATGGCTGCCCTCTGGCTCCCGATGCCGGAAGCACGCCCGGGGGAACCCGGACCGCCCTTCGTCCTTGACCAGAGGGTGACGCCGAATTTCACCACCCCGAGCGCGAGGACTACCAGACCGAAGTAAATGCCGATGTTAGCCCTTGCCATGTACGCGGCGTAGGAGTTGGCCGCACCCTGCAAAGTAAGGATCCCGGCTATCGCCACCGACCCCTTCTCCAGTGTGATGAAGAA
>JBJKSN010000020.1:0-3456 GCA_046703945.1 Nitrososphaerales archaeon
ACGTTCAACAGCACGACCTTGGCAGTCCTCATTGCCATAGTGGGCATAGTAGCGGAACTCCCCTACATCGCACTGCAGATAGTGGGGATGCAGGCGGTCCTGAACACGATGCTGGCTGGTGTGTCCAACGTTGCGACCGACTCCGAGATATCGCTCATAATCGCGTTCATCGTCCTCGCAGCCTTCACGTTCACGAGCGGCCTCAGGGGAGCCACGCTCACGGCCGTCCTGAAGGACATTCTGATTTTCGGAGGGATCATTGCAGTGATAGCGGTGGTAGCCTTCGGCGGAGGTTTCTCCGCTGGCTTCACCGCGAAGCCGGTGTATTCTACGCTGGCGCCGGCGCTTGAGAACGCCTACTGGAGCATCTTCATCGTGAGCGCGCTGGCACTTTACCTCTACCCGCATGCGATGAACGGGGTCCTCAGCGCCCAGGATGCCGAGAAGGTGAGGAAGAGCTCCGCCCTCCTCCCGATCTACGGCATAGGGCTCGCACTGCTTGCCCTGTACGGGGTAGTAATCTACGGGAACTCGGCCGCGTCTCAATTCGTGGCAGCACATGGCGGCAGCGGCCTCTTGGTCGTCCCCTCCATAATACAGAGCGTCTTGCCCTCTTGGGCGGCAGGGATAGCCTTCCTTGGGATATTCATCGGCGGCCTCGTCCCGGCAGCCTTCATGGCCATCTCCCAGGCGAACCTGCTCACGAGGAACATAGTCAAGGTCTTCAAGCCTAACTTGTCGCCGACCGGAGAGACGCAGATTGCAAAGTGGGCGTCAGTCGCTTTCAAGTTCATTGCCCTCGCTTTCGTGTTCGTGGTAAACTCGACCTATGCGGTCCAGCTGCAGTTGTTTGGGACAATACTCGTGGTCCAGACCCTTCCGTCCATATTTGGAGGCTTGATCACGAACAGGTTGAACAAGTACGGACTCATTGTCGGCCTGGTGGCGGCCGAGATTCTCGGTGTATACCTAATGGCTGACGCGAACAAGTTCGGCACTTGGTCGACCTCGTTCTTCAAGACCCCACCTTTCGGGGCATTCTATGTAGGGGCGACTGCGCTCGCTCTCAATCTGGCTATCGTCCTTATCGCGACCCTATTGTCACGACCCAAGGCCACTGCGGTGGCAAACGCTTAGCGTAAATAGCATCCCCTCACTTCGATCGACAGATGAAGGCGGCCCAGTTCCAAGCCACGGGAGGGCCCGGAGTCTTCGCTTATGGAGAAGTCCGCGACCCGGAGCCCGGGCCTTCCGAGGTCGTCCTGCGCGTCTCCTTCTGCGGGGTCAACAGAATCGACATATGGGCACGGAGCGGTAGATACAAGACGACTCTCCCGCACATCCTGGGTTCGGACATCGCCGGAGAGGTGGTCGCGTCGGGGCCAGGGGTCGAAGGTGCCCACCCTGGAGACAAGGTCTTGGTCTACCCGGTACTCTCTGATGGGTCCTGCGTCTACTGCCGCCAAGGCCGGCCGAACCTCTGTCTCGCCAGAGGGCTCGTGGGAGTCGCGACCAACGGGGGGTACGCAGAACTCGTCAAAGTCCCTGCCGCGAACCTCCTTCCCCTCGGCGACCTAGAGCCGAAGACCGCGGCGGCCCTCCCTGTGAACTTCGGCACGGCCTGGAACGGCCTCGTGACCAAGGCCGACGTCGGGCAGGGAGATACGGTGCTCGTCTGGGGGGCTGCCGGCGGGCTCGGCCACGCCGCGATACAGGTGGCGAAGCACCGTGGCGCGAGGGTCATCGCAGCGGTGGGGGACGAGAAGAAGGGCGGGTTCGTGAAGTCCATGGGCGCGGACTCGGTGGTGGATTCGAGGTCCGGCGACCTCGTGGAGGAGGTCCGTTCGCTCACCGGAGGGCTCGGGGTCTCCGTCGTCTTTGACCATGTAGGGGGGGACACATGGCCCGCCAGCTTCGACTGCCTGATGCGGGGAGGGCGGATGGTGGCGCTGGGCCTCACCTCGGGGGCAAAGGCAGAGGTCGACGTGCGAAGGGTGTATCAGGACGAACTGAGGCTTATGGGAGTCTATGGCCAGTCCAGGGAGGACCTTGGTGCTGTCATGAGGCTGGCTGCTTCAGGCAAGCTGAAGCCTGCTCTCCACAAGGTCCTCCCGTTCAGCTCGGCGGGGGAGGCCCACGAGGCCATGGAGTCCCGCGAGGTGCAGGGAAAGATACTCCTGACCCCATGAATGCAGCCGGGGTTTCGCTTCGTTTATAGGCCGAGCCAGCTTGACTCCTCCTGTTTGTACACAAGCACAGTAGTCGACGACGAGGCCCGCGCCATGACCATCATGAGGGGAATGGAGGAGGCGTGGGAGCGCAAGGACGAGTCATACTTCATCAAGGTCCTCCAGAGCGAACCCAGCCTGGTCCTGCGGGTCCACGCTGTCTGCATCCTGGCCGAGGTCGGAGGAGAGAAGTCGGTCCCCGCCCTGGCAGACGTCCTCCTCCATGACCCCGACCCCCTGGTCCGTCACGAGGCTGCTTTCTCCCTCGGCCAAATCGGCCTCTCGGAGGGGAACAAGGCGCTGGCCCGGGCGGTGGTCGAGGACAAGGACCCCATAGTGAGGCACGAGTCTGCCGCCGCCCTGGGTTCGGTCGGGAGCGCGGACTCGGAGGAGGTGCTCATGAAGGCAGAGTCTGACTCGGACGAGATGGTCAGGAATTCGGCCAAGGCCTCCCTCTTCAACATCAGGTTCCTGAAGCAGTACTCCTCCGCGGGGGAGACGGCGAAGGACAGGGCCCCCAGACCTTAGCCTCGAACCCTTAAGTCAGGGAGGTGGCTCCATCGGGCCGCTTGAGGTTAGAGGGCAAGAAGGCCCTTGTCACGGGCTCCTCCCAGGGGATAGGCGCTGAAGTGGCAAGGCTCTTCGCCAGCGAAGGTGCGACCGTGGTGGTCAACCATCGCGGGGGCCGGCCTCACGAGGAGCCTGTTCTGAAGTCCATCGAGGGCGCCGGTGGGAAAGCCCTCGTGGTCCACGCGGACGTCTCCGACAGCTCCAGCGTAGACGACATGTTCAGACTGGTGAAGAGGGAGCTGGGGGGGTTGGACATATTGGTCAACGCTGCGGGCCTGGCAGACCCGAAGCTCTGGAACCTGCGCCTGGAAGACGCCACCCTCGAGATGTGGGAGCGTGTCTTCGCCGTCGACACATTCGGCACATTCCTCTGCGTCCAGGGGGCGGTGAGGCTGATGAAAGGCGGCTCCTCCATAGTCAACGTCGCTTCGATACCGGCGCTGGTGGGCGACACCGACGGCCTGATCTACGCCTCGGCGAAGGGGGCGGTCGTCAGCATGACCAGGATGCTGGCAAAGATGCTCGCGCCCAGGATCAGGGTGAACTGCATGGCGTTCGGCTCGATCGAGACCGCCTGGGTCGAGTGGCTGGGAAAGGAGCAAAGGCGGTCATACCTGGGGGCGGTCCCGATGGGCAGGTTCGGAAAGCCGTCAGAGGC
>JBJKSN010000021.1:0-10473 GCA_046703945.1 Nitrososphaerales archaeon
CTCTACATGCTCACGTTCATGCTCTTCGCCTGCGTAAGGGCGGTGGACGCCGCTTTCCGGCTGTCGTCCAGAGGCGAGGTGGGCGAAGCCATCGCCTCGCTCAGGAAGGTCTGGGCGGGGGCCAAGGCCGACGTCCCTCCCCCGGCAAACATCGAGAAGGCGCTCGCCCTGGAGCTCGGGAGACGGGTCCCCAAGGTCTACGGGACGGGGGTGACCCGCGGGGTCGGCGTGCGGTTCTGCAACGCGGTGAACGAGAACGCGAAGGCAAACGCCTTCTTCGAGGAGGTCCCCGAGGCCATGCACAACGACGTCGAGACCTGGGAGGTCCCCCACCAGGCCTTCGTCCCGGTGATGCTGAAGTGCTCCGCAGACGACAGCACCCTGGCGGCCAGGCTGGGCTGGTTCGCGGCGGCCCTGCGCAGGAAGGGCGCCTCCGTCCTGACCGTCGAGGGGGAGAGGGGTCCGCCGCTGGCGGAGCTGGTCTCCCTGGCCTACCGGCTGGACATGGTATCGTACTACATGGCCATGGCCAGGAAGGTCGACCCGCTCCCCACGAAGCTCCTGACATCACTCAGGCACAGGCTCGGGTCCAGCTGACAGGGGCCTCACTTTATCCCGACGAGCTGCGCGAGCTCCTTCCTCGAGGCCGCTCCGAGGACCTGGGCGGCGGCCTCCGGCGAGACGTCGTTGGCGTAGATCCCCCCGCCCAGCTCGAGCCCCGTCCAGTGCTCCCGCTTCGGGAAGACCTCGATGTGCCAGTGTATCTGCTTCGTGGTCTTCTTCTCCGACGAGCTGTGGAAGACCATGGTGAAGCTGGGGGCGTCCAGGGCCTTTGCCAGGCCTCCCAGGGTCGACCTCAGCATCAGCGCCAGGTCCATCATCTCTTTCTGCGAGAGCTTCAAGAGGCTGGTCATGTGCCGCTTCGGGTAGACCCAGAACTCGAAGGGGTGGGTGGACACCCAGGGGGCGAAGGCGAGGAAGAAGTCGGTGGCCAGGATCTGCCTGGGGCCCCCGGTCTCGGTCCCCACGACCTGGCACATGGGGCAGACCCCCAGGTCGTTGAGGGACGTCTGGACCGTCTCCGCTTCGACTTCGACCGCCGGGGGGACCCTCGGGGTGGTCACCATCTGGATGCTGGGGTGGACCGCCGTGGGGGTCCCGTCCTTCTCGCTGTTGACGTAGACCAGCACGTAGCTGACCCCCTTCTGGGAGTAGAGCCAGCGGACCTTGTCCTGGAGGGAGGCGAGTATGTTGGTCCACTGCTCGGTGTCTATCTTGGAGAACGGCTGGTCGTGCCTCGGGGTGGCCACGAGGACGTAGTGGTACCCGGACGCAGGCTCGCTGTAGTGCGGTGCCTCCCCGTAGGATGGGGGCGCCGCCGGGGTCACCAGCGGGTTCTTGGCAGGAAATATCCTTACCGACCAGTTCTTCACCACGTCACCCTCGGAGTCCGTCTGCTTCAGCAGGGTGTCCTCCCGCTTGACGAGCACCAGGTCCGCCGGGGGCGTCATCTCCTCGTTCCCCGCGCAGTAGTTGCACTTCTCCGCTTTCTGGGGTATGACCTGGCCGGGCTTCAGTCCCCGGTCCGGGAGTATGATCGAGAGCTTCTCGGTGAAGTAGTCCTTGCGTATCTCGACCATCGGCGCTCTCGCTCGGAAGGGCGGTATTAGCGTTTGGGTGCCGGGCCGCGAAAGGATGAAATGCACACGCCCGGAGCCTTGGGGGTAAGAATTGAGGTTCGGGTACGTGCTGCTGGACGGCTGCGGCGACAGGCCTGTCCCTGCCCTGAATTACGCGACCCCCCTCGAGGCGGCCTACACTCCGCACCTCGACAGGATCGCGTCCAGGTCGAGGCTGGGGACGGTCACCACCGTCGGGAAGGGGATCGCCCCGGAGTCGGACATCGCAGTCTTCAACATGCTCGGATATTCCTTCGGCAAGGGCTACCCGGGCAGGGGGGTGGTTGAAGCGGTAGGCGCCGGCCTCGAGGTCCGCGACGGCGACCTCGCCTTCCGGGCCAACTTCGCCTCCGCCAGGGGGAAGAGGATCCTCGACCGGAGGGCCGGAAGGGACCTCACCCAGGAGGAGGGAGAGCGCCTGACCGAGGACATCGCGAGGGTCTCTCTGAGCGGGGCCCGGGTCTACTTCAAGACCACAGTCTCCTACAGAGGCGTCCTGGTGATCAGGGCCGAGAGCCCTCTCTCGGCGTCCGTGTCAAACACAGACCCTGCCTACGTGAGGGTGGGGGGGTTCGGGGCGGCGAAGGCGATCACCGGCTCGGACGAGGTGATGCGCTGCGTCCCGGAGTCCAGGGCAGCTCCGGCGGTCAGGGCCGCCGAGCTGGTGAACGAGTTCACCGCGAAGGCCCAGAAGGTCCTGGCGAAGAGCGAGGTGAACAGAGAGAGGAAGGCGGCGGGGAAGCTCCCTGCCAACTGCGTCCTCCTCCGCGACGCCGGGGACCACCTCCCGGTGCTGCCGACCTTCGAGGAGCGGCACGGGCTGAAGGGGACCGCCCTGGTGGAGTTCCCCGCCGAGGTGGGGATTGCCAGGCTCCTGGGGATGAAGATGGTCCCCATAGCCGACAGGCGCGACATCAAGGAGAAGGCCGCGAAGTTCGTCTCCGAGCTGAGGGACGGGACCCTGGTCTACGTGCACATCAAGGGCCCCGACGAGTTCGGCCACGACGGCGACGCCCGGGGGAAGAAGCGGAGCATAGAGTCCATAGACAGGGACTTCTTCTCGGCCCTGAGGGGGACCACGGACGGGACCAGGCTCGGGGTCTCCTGCGACCACGCGACCCCGTGCACCCTCAAGATGCACTCGGCTGACCCGGTCCCGCTGCTGGTCACCGGGGGGAAGGGGGACGGGAAGAGGTTCACCGAGGCCAACGCCAAGCTCGGCTCCCTGGGGCACCGCGCGGGGAAGGACGTCCTCGACCTCGTCACCGGGTCGCCGGTCAGACGGAGAAGCGCTTCAGGTTCCTGACGGCCTCGACGGCCACGTCGATGGCGTCTTCCACCCCGGCGTGGACCTTGAACTCGTTGGTGATCCGGTTGGCCACCACGGCGAAGACGGCCCCGGTCCTGATGCCGAAGAGCCTCCCGAGGGTGAACAGGGTGGACGCCTCCATCTCGAAGCAGAGGACACGCGCCGCCCCCAGGTCCTCCACCAGGTGGGCCCTGTCGCTGGGGAAGTACCCTCCGAAGGACGGCCTCGCCTGGCCTATGTAGAACGAGTCTGTCGAGGCCGTGATGCCCACGGCGGCCTTCTTGTGGAGCGACGCTGCGGCCTTCGAGAGCGCGAGGGCCACCCTCGGGTCTGCCGCGGCGGGGTACCCGGGAGGGACGTACTGGGACGTGGTCCCGTCCATGCGGACGGCCGCGTCGGCTATCACCAGCGAGCCGACCCCGACCCTGCGCTGGATGGACCCGCAGGTCCCGACCCGGATCATCACCTCCACCCCCAGCCTCGCCAGCTCCTCCACGGCGATGGCCGCAGAGGGCCCTCCTATGCCGGTGCTTACGACAGCCACCTTCTCCCCTCCGATCTTCCCCCCGTAGGCTACATACTCCCTGTTGGAGCTGAGGGCCCTGGCCCCCTGGAGCCTCTCGGCGATGAGCGGGACCCTCCCAGGGTCTCCAGGGAGGAGCGCCACGCGCCCCACGTCCCTCTTCGACAGCCTGATGTGGTAGGGCCTCCCGGAGTCGTCCTTCGGCTCGTGCGCCACGCTAGTCTCCCCCAGTCCGTCCGCCGCACCGAGTTATCAACCGTACCGGCCCCCTACGTCGGCGGAGCCAAGCAGTTCCTGCACCGGGGCTCGTACATCTCCTTCCCGCCGACGACGATGAGCGGGGAGTCCCTGGGGGCCGGGCGCCCGGCGATCAGCCGCTGGGTCCTGGTGGCCTCCTGGCCGCAGACCACGCAGACCGCGCTGAGGTACCTGACGGCGTCCGCCCTGGCCGCCAGCTCCATGGTCGTGGGGAAGGGCTCGGCCTTGAAGTTGAGGTTCAGGCCGCAGGCGATCACCCTCCTGGAGTCTGCGAGCCGGTCCAGGAGCCCCACCACCGAGTGCGGGAAGAAGTTCACCTCGTCCACCCCTATGACGTCGAGGACCCCGGCCTCCGCGAGCTCTTCTATCCTCCTGACCCCCTCGTCTGACGACGCGACCGAGTAGGCGTCGTAGCGGAGGCCGTTGTGGGTCACGACCTGCCTCTCGCTGTATCTCCGGTCGAAGTCGACCTTGAATATGCCTCCCTTCTTCTTCGCGTAGACCTCCCGCTCTACCAGCCTGATCAGCTCCGAGGTCTTCCCTGAGAACATGGGACCGATGATTATTTCGAGGGTCACTCCTGGCGCGGCCGCTCTGACGGCGATTTATCGCTTCCTCAGGCCGCCCGGTGGCGGCCGCAGGTCAGGCGCCCTCCTGGCTCCAGGGCGACGGGTCTCGGGTCTAGCTGGGGACGCAGTCCCCGCCTTCGTCGGAGTAGAGCTTCTCCACGTCCTGTGCCTTCCTGGCGACGAAGTAGGACCCCTGGCCGTTCCTCATGAGCACCGGCGGCCTGGGCTGGCTGTGGAAGGGCATGTTCATCACCAGCGAGTAGGCGCCGACCTCTTTGAAGACGACGAGCTTCCCGACGCTGGCGCCGCCGAGCTTCGACCTGCTCGAGGTGGGGAAGACGTCCAGCGGGTCGCAGAGCCTCCCGACCAGGGCGACCTTCTGGGGAGACTGCCTCCCTCCTGGCACGACTTCGACTGGATATTCGTGACGTAGAAGCGCCGAGTCGAGGAGGACGTTGTAGCCGGCGTCCACGTAGATGTACTTCGCGTCCCCGAAGCTCTTGACGTTCACCACCCTGGTCACCAGCACGGTGGACTCGGCGGTGAGGTACCTGCCGCTCTCGGCAACCAACGTGAACCTGTCTCCGATGCTCTCGACGAGGCTGTTCAGCTGCCCCACTATCTTTGTCCCCAGGTCCTTGGGCGTGGGGACCTTCTTCCCGTAGGGGACCGGGAGCCCTCCGCCTATGTCGAGGGTGCTCACCCTGAAGTCTCCGAGCTGCCTCCGCGCGCTCAGTATGAACGCCTCGAGCTTCTCTATCGCCTCCGCGTAGCACGCGGGGTCTTCGATCTGGCTCCCGAGGTGGAAGTGGAACCCTTCGAACTCGAGGAGCGGCGTGGCGAGGATCTTCTTCAGGACGGAGAACGCGCTGTCGGGACTCCCGCCGTTGAACTGCAGCCCGAACTTTCCGTGCCCCATGGAGCCCCGGAGCTCCGCGTGGACGTGGACCTCGGGGTTGACCCTGACCATGGTCTTGACCTTGATGTTCGTCCTGGCCGCCGCCTCCGCAAGGTTCACGAGGCCGTTGTGGCTCGCGACCACGATCTTCCGCACCCCCATCTTCAGCACCTGCTCGTACTCCGAAGTGGTCTCCGTGATGCTGGTGTACATGACGCTCTCCGAAGAGCCTCCGGCTTTCAGGACGAAGACCAGCTCGCTGGGGGCCGTGAGGTCGAACAGTATCCCTTCGCTGGTGAACGTCCTGATCACCGACGGGTTGAAGTTCGCCTTCACCGAGTATGCGACCCGGAACGCTCCCTTGTATTCGCTGAACCCCTGCTCTATCTCTGAAACTTTCTTCCTTAGTGTCGCTTCGTCTACCAGGAAGTACGGGGTGCCGTGCTTCTCTGCTAGGCTGAACAAGTCCGAATCGGAAAACCTCGGCGCCGCATCACCCGTGCGGGATACGGGCTGCGTGCGAGTGTCGACCAACTTTTTGTTGAACTTTACGGCCGAGAATTTTCTCTTATAAGATTATCTCCGCGGGAAAAAACTTCTTGCGTCGTCCGCGTCGATTCCAGCCGGGGATGCGCCGCGCCACCAAAGGGGCTCTGGGGCGCAGGCGGGAGGAGAGGCCCCTGTCGTTTCGCGCCGTCGCCGGCCGCCGGGAGATTGGCGCGCAGAGTTCTAATCGCGTCCGCGGGGGAGCGGTGCGTGCGGCGTTACTGGGTATACATCCTCAGGTGCGCGGACGGCTCTCTATACACAGGGTGTACGGTAGACCTTCAGAGGCGCGTCGCGTTGCACAACGCGGGGAAGGCTTCCAAGTACACCCGGACCAGGACTCCGGTGGTCGTGGCCTACTCGGAGACGGCGCCGAGCCTGTCGGCTGCTCTGAAGCGAGAAGCGGGGATAAAGAAGATGAGCAGGAGCGCGAAGCTCCTTCTCTGCTCGGGGGCGGCCGGGAAAACCAGGCGCAGCTTGCGCTAGCCTCTCCAGACCAACAGATGGGTCGTTGTGTTCGCTGTTCTTACTTGCCGACGACGATTTCGATCGAGGAGATGTTCCTGGTCTCTGGCCCTTCGCCAACGACCTCGGTGCTGATGCCGATGTCCTTGACCTTGAACTGGCCGTTCCCAAGCCTCTTGGTGACGATCTCGGCGACGTCTACCGCCCTGCTGATCGCCATCCCTCTGGGTTTTACCACCACTTCGCGGGCTGAAGCCATCTGGATGAGCGCGCTGATGGCGTAGTTCATCACAGGCTTCTGTCCCACGAAGATGTGGTTGGTTGGTGCAGACCTCTGCGCTGGCGCACCGGGCGCCGCTGGTGCTGTGGCCCGTTCGGGTGCCTTGTGTCCCTCTGACGAGTTTGTGTCGGATCGCTTCTTTGGCATATCTGACCTTGCTTGCCACGCCCCCCAGGTCGCGTATATAACCACATCGGTATTTTGGGGCTAGATGTACTCGCTCGGGTCGACCAGGTTGAGCGCGCTCCCGGTCTCGAAGAACCTCCGCACGTTGGCCGCGGCCGCCGCCTTCATCCCCGAGAGGTCCTCCCCCAGAGGGGCGCCCGAGTTGTGGAGGGTCCCTGCGAAGTTGGGGAGGTCCCAGGCCGCGGTGTCGAATGACTCCCTCCCGCCTCTTACCCAGAAGACGTCCGTGGCGAACCGGCTCTCCGGGCGCTCTCTGAGCCAGCGGACGAGCCCGTCCTCGCTGACGCTCTCACCCCTGCCGACGTTGACCGCTATCACCGAGTCCTTGGCGTTCATGAGCATGTCGTAGGTGAACACCCCGCGGGTGCTCTTCGTGAGCGGGAGGGCCATCACTATGACGTCGGCCTCCTTGACCGCCTCCGTCAGGTCGGACATGGGTTTCTTCTCGTCGAAGGCCTCCGGGGACCTGAACGACCTCGACACCCCCACGGTCTTCATGCCGAGGGACTTCCCCAGCCTGGCGACCTCGGACCCTATCGACCCCGCGCCGACGACGACCAGGGTCTTCCCGCGGAGCTTGCGGGGCGTCGTCCTCTCCTTCCTGACGTGGACTCCCTTGGCCACGCCCAGGACGAGCCCCCAGGCGTGTTCGGCCACGGCCTCGGTGAAGGCGCCTGCGTTGGAGAACATCTGCACCCCCGGAGGGAGGGACGAGAAGTCGAATGCGTCGACCCCGGCGGTCAGCGCCTGGATCATCTTCAGGCCCTTCATCTTCCCTACCAGCCCCTGGGGGAGGCGGTGCGGCCAGCAGATGAGCGCCTGGCAGCGGGCGAGGGTCTCGTCGTCGGCCGTCCCCTCCATGAGCTCGAACCCTTCGAGGGCCTGCCTGGCCTGGGGAGGAAGCGAGTCAGTGGCGTAGACCGCGACCCTGTTGGGCATCGGAGTCCCGTCTAGCTCGCGAGCGCCCTGATGGGTATGTCCTGGGTGGTCCCGTTGGGGAGGGACCTGCGGATGGATATCGGGAGTGCGTCGGCTTCTAGCTCGAGCATCGCAGTCTGTATCGGGCCCAGGTATCCGCCTTCCAGCGAGACGAACGCCGGCGCGCCCATGGCGAGCTGCAGCGACCTCGCTCCGACTATCCTCGCCCTCTCGAAGCGCGTCAGCTTCGGCGGGCCTACGGTGATCTGGAAGTCTGTCATGGAAGCGGCCTTCGTCTTTTTCACAGTCTTTGCTGGGGGCATCTATGTGACCAGGAGTTGCTCTCGCCCTTTTGGGTCGAGACATAAGTCTTTCCTGGGCTCCCCTCAATACACCGAAGACAGATTTACCCCCTCGGGGGAGGCGGCCCTCATGGCCTCGGACGCGCCGTCAGCCGGCTCGGTGTCCAAACTGGACTGCGTCGCCTCGGTGGGGGGGAAGGGGGAAGGGAAGGTCTCGCTCTACAGGCACCTGGCGCCGCTCACCGTCAATGCGTTGCTCAGGACGCTCCCGCTCTCCAGCAGGGTCACGCTTCAGCCTGCGATGGTCTGCCTCTTCACCCAGCTAAGGATCGGGGTGGAGAAGCCGAGGCTGAAGTTCGCCAGAGGAGACGTCGCCTTCCTCCCGTCGGGAGGGCTGATCTGCGTCTTCCTGGGGGAAGCGAAGAGCGACAGGCCGCTGAACCCGATAGGAAAGGTGGAGTCGGGGCTTGAACTCTTTGATGCTGTAAAGTCCGGAGACGTCGTTAGCCTGGCCGCGCCCGTGCAGTAGTCAGACTTTCGTCCAGACGCCGTGGCCGCTGAACCCGCCGGTCCTCTTGAGCGAGCCCTTGGCCTCGAGCTCCCTGATCACACCGGTCGCGACCGCCGCGTTCACTCCCAGTGCCCTCCCGGCCGTGTAGGCCGTGATGGCCTTCAGAGGAGAAAGCGCCTTTAGCAGCTCTGCGTCTCCCATCCTGGGCGGGAGGAAAGAATACTGCTTCTTCTGCTGCGGGCCAGACTTCTCCTTCGACTTCTTCCCCTTCGGCTGCGCAGCGTCCCCCTGGGCGGTCTCCTCGGAGTCCTGCGACTTCTCCATGGATGCCAGGGACTTCTTCTTTACTCCGCCCATGTGTCTCTGGGGAGGACCACTTTCAATCGCAATTAAGCCTTTCCGGCGGAAGAGCGCCAGGGCGTCCCAAGGCTGGGCCAGGCTCGGTCCCAGCCGGCGCGTCCAGGGGCCCGCGGCTCCACCGATACGGAGATTAGTCAAACCCCCGGGGTGGGGAGCCGATGCTCTACTCTGAGGTGGCGGCGAGCTACTCCGAGCTGGAAGGCATCTCCGGGAGGATCGAGATCACGAATGTCCTCTCCGAGCTCCTGAAGGCGACTCCGGCGGCGGAGCTCGCGCCCCTCGTCTACATGACCCAGGGGAAGCTCAGGCCCGACTACGAGGGCGTGGAGCTCGGGCTCGCGGAGAAGCTGGCCCTCAGGGCCCTTGCCGGGGCTTCGGGGAGCAGGCCAGACAAGGTCTACTCCACCTACGTCAAGCACGGCGACATCGGGGCCGCCGCCGAAGTCCTCCTGGAGGACAGGAGCCAGGGGACCCTCTTCAGCGAAGCCCTCACACTCCCGCGTGTCTACGAGACGCTCCTCAGGGTCGCCCGCCAGAGCGGCTCCGGGTCCGTGGAGGCGAAGCTGCGTGAGCTGGCCTCCCTGCTCAACGACGCTTCCCCCCTCGAGGCGAAGTACATCATGAGGACCGTGACCGGGGAGCTGAGGCTCGGCGTCGCCGACTACACCGTCCTCGACGCAGCCGCCGCGGCCTTCCTGGGCGGGAAGGTGGCCAGGCCAAGGATAGTGCGGGCCTACAACGTCCACCCGGACCTCGGGTTCGTAGTCTACACCGCGGCGTCTCGTGGCCTGGCCGGCGTCGACGAAGTGAAAGTGGAGGTGGGGGTCCCCATCCGGCCAATGCTCGCCGAGCGGCTCAGCTCGGCCCAGGCGATAGTCGAGAAGATGGGGGGGAAGGTGGTGGCCGCGGAGTACAAGCTGGACGGGGAGAGGCTGCAGATACACCGCAACAGGAACGACGTGAAGCTCTTCTCCAGGAGGCTCGAGGTGGTGACGTCGCACTACCCCGACGCGGCGGACCTGGTCAGGAAGCACGTGGGGGCCAGGAAGGCGATACTCGAGGCGGAGGTGGTGGCCATCGACGAGGACACCGGCGAGTACCTCCCCTTCCAGGAGCTGATGCACCGGAGGCGGAAGCACGGAGTCGAGGAGGCGATGGCGGAGTATCCCGTGGCCCTGAACTTCTTCGACATCCTCCTCGCCGGAGCGGCGGACCTGACAGGCAAGCCGTACACGGTCAGGAGGAAGAGGCTCCAGCAGACGGTGGAGCAGACCCCGAGGACCAGGGCTGTCCCTGCGATCTCTTCGTCCGACCCGGCGGAGCTGGAGAGGTTCATGGAGGACGCCATCACGGGCGGATGCGAGGGGCTCGTGGTCAAGGACCCGGGCTCCCCCTACAGGGCCGGCGCCAGGGAGTTCGCCTGGATCAAGCTCAAGCGCGAGTACAGGAGCGAGCTGACCGACACCCTCGACCTGGTGGTCATGGGGGCCTTCCACGGGCGAGGCCGCAGGGCCGGGACCTTCGGGACATTCCTCCTGGGCACCTACGACAAGAAGAGGGGGGTCTTCACCAGCGTCGCCAAGGTGGGGACCGGGTTCTCAGACGAGGACCTCGCGAGGTTCCCCAGGCTGCTGGGGCCCTACGAGAGCCACGTCAGGCCTCCGGGGGT
>JBJKSN010000022.1:0-3269 GCA_046703945.1 Nitrososphaerales archaeon
GATGGAGTGCCCCTTCTTCGTCATCCTGGTGGCCATAGGGTTCCTCGGGTTCACCGGGACAGTGATCACGTCCGTCTCCGTGTCCGCCCTGGGGTCGGCGGGGAACCCCTTCGCAAACTATGACCCCCTCCTGGAGTTCGGCTCCCTGGCCCTGGCCCCGCTCAGGGAGGAGTTCGGGTTCAGGGTCGTCCTGATAGGGCTGTTCGCGCTCGTGCTTTCCGTTGGCAGGTCCCCACGCGAGGCGCTGAGGGCGCTGTGGAGGCCCTCCGCCGTGTTCGAAGGAGCGGCGGTCGGCGGGGCCGCGGGCGCGATCATCTGGGCCGCCACCGTCGGGAGCGCCGTCACCTTCGGGATATGCCACGTCAACTGCGGGGGCGCAGGGGGGTGGTCCTGGGCGAAGCTCCCGGACGCCGTGTGGGGGGGCCTGGTCCTGGGATACCTCTATGTCAGGTACGGCTTCCACGTCGCCGTCCTCGCACATTGGGGCGTCGACTACTTCGGGAGCGCGTACTCGTTCTTCGGGCAGTCGGCCTACGGGATATCCGTCAACGCGGCGAACGAATACGTCGGTCAGACCCTGGTGGACTACGACCTCATCCTCCTCTTCGGCGTGGCGTCCTTCGTCCTTGTGGTGTATCTGGCCGTCAAAAAATACCTGCTGACGGGCCGGGGGCCGGGCGAGGGGCTGATTGATAAGGGGCCTGAGACCGGGCCTCCCCTGACAGCATGACAGTGATCGGTGCGCCTCTCCTCAAGGAGATGGTGAGCAAGTACAGCTGCATATACCCGTCCGAAGACTCGGCGTTCGACGGCGACGGGTACGTCCTGACGGTCCGGGAGGACAGGACACTCAACTACCTGGAGCTCAGGATCATGATATCCCGGGAGTTAGACTTCACACCGCCGGACGTGGTCGCCCACCTCACCTCAAAGAGCAAGTTCGGGAGGCTCGGGCTCTCGTTCCTCAACTCCGTCAAGGTCCACAGCGGCTTCGTCGGCCGCCTGGCCCTGGAGCTGGTCAACCTTAGCAACGAGAGGACCCCCATCACCATCAGGCAGGGGGACCCCCTCATCCACATCGAATTCCTGAGGCGGGAGGGCCCCCACGAGCCCTACTCGGGGCGGTACATGTTCCAGTTCATGAACGACCAGGAGACCGACAAGTACGTCGGCATCCTCGCCGACGGCTTCCCTTCCATCTACCCCAGGGACGCGGTGGCTCAGAGGGGGAAGGAACGCCTGGTCCGCGAGGACTAGCCAGGGCCCGGGGCTGCCGAGCTTCGGCGGCGCACCGTTCAAGCGCGTTGCGCTAAATATGGGCCGCCGGAAGCCCATGTGAGTTTGCAGGCAAGAATCCTCGCGGTCGTCATCGCGGTCGTTGTCATAGTGGTGGCAGGGGTGGCGGCGACCACGCTGCTGGCGCCCTCCTCCGGGAGCCTGATAGTCGGGGTGAAGGACGCCCCCTCCGGGAGCAACGTCACCCACATCTATCTGACGATCACCGACATCGTACTCCAGGGCTCAGGCAACGCCAGCGTGAACTACAAGGTCAACGCGACCACCTTCGACCTCCTGGCGCTGCAGAATGTGACGAAGATGCTGGGGAAGGACAGCATCCCGGCCGGGAACTACACCATGGTCAGGTTCGGGATAACCGCGGCCGTGGCCACGGTCAGCGGCGCCAACGTCACGCTGACGGTCCCCAGCGGGCAGGTCAAGGTCCCGATGCACTTCACCATAGCCTCCGGGAAGACCACCACCATAGTCCTCGACATAGCAGCCGACATGACGGCCATCAGCGCCTCGCAGAACCTGAGGCCGGTGGTCACGGGCCAGCAGACCGTCCCTCCGACCTAGGCTGACCCTTCGCGCCCGGAGCAGCGACGGACGGGCCGAACCGTCACTGATGGATGGCTGTTGATCCCCTCTTTCGCTGCCGGGCCGCACAGCCTTGGGGCCTTGGCGAAGGGTAAGAAAGCAGACCTCGAAACCCGAGGTCTAACCGGAGATGACGGAAGCCGCGACCAGGCGCTTAGATGCCGAGCGCCGACCGGAGGCCCTTGTACCTGTTCCTGATGGTGACTTCGGTGACCCCGGCAGCCTCTGCGACGTCCTTCTGGGTCTTGTCCTCGCCCTCCAGGGTGCAGGCGACGTAGAGCGCGGCGGCTGCGAGGCCCATGGGGTCCTTCCCCGCCGAGATCCTCGTCTCCTCGGCCCTCTTCAGTATCTCCAGCGCCCTCCTCTTCGTCTTCTCGGAGAGCCCGGCCTTGGAGGCGATCCTTGAGATGCACTTCGTGGGGTCGACCACGGGCATCTTGATGTCCATCTCCTTGAGGAGGAGCCTGTAGCACCTGGCGATGTCCTTCTTCTTCACGTTGCTGACAGCGGCGAGGTCCTTCAGGGTCCTCGGGGTCTGCGTGTCCCTGCAGGCGGCGTAGAGAGACGCGGCGATGATGGCAGAGATAGACCTCCCCCTCACGAGCCCGCGCTCGAGGGCCTTCCTGTAGACGTAGGCTGCCTTCTCTACCACTGCGTCCGACACCGAGAGCTTGTCCGACAGCCTGTCCAGCTCGCTGAACGCCTGCCTCAGGTTCCTGTCCACGGGCTCGTGAACCTGGCTGCGGGAGTCCCAGGTCCTGAGCCTCTCCACCGTCGCCTTCATGGAGGCCGAGAGCGACTTGCCCGAGGCGTCCTTGTTGATCCCCCCTATGACGGTGGCCAAGCCCATGTCGTGCATGGCGATGGAAGTGGGTATCCCTCCCCTGCTCCTGTCGTCCTTCTCCTCCTTGGAGAACGCCCTCCACTCCGGCCCGACCTCCTCGATCTTCTCCTTGACCACGAAACCGCACGCCCCACAGAACAGCTCTCCCCCTGCCGAATCTACGATCATAGGGCCCTTGCCGCAGCGAGGGCACTTGTCCATCGCCTTCTGCAGGCGCATCAGTCGCGAGAAGTTTTTGTCTGCGAACAAATCTACCACTAGCGAAATACTTACATGAAACTCCCTCTGTGTCGTATATTTATGCTTTTCGCCTCTTTTAGAGGAATTTCAACGCGAGCTAAAATTATCGAACAAAATTGGAAGCGCCGATGACCGCCGACCGGCTCTTCACACGTTTTCATAGGGCGTTTTCAGAGCTGCAAAGGACGACTCGCTCATGAAGGGCAAGACAGGACCTGCGGCCGAGCACCTGAGGCCCCTCCTCGACACCTACCTCGACTCGGCCGTCGCCCTGGTGGGGTGCTCGTCCAGGGGGATGCAGAGATAC
>JBJKSN010000023.1:0-10453 GCA_046703945.1 Nitrososphaerales archaeon
CATCGATCGTGGTCAGCGGTTTCGAAAGCACTTCCTTCTTTGATACCACGGCGGGGCGTCGGGAACGTCCGCTTAATTGTTTTGTGAACCGCGCCGGGCCGAGCGCCCGGGCTTCACTTCACCGTGACCGACTTCGCGAGGTTCCGCGGGTAGTCGGGGTCGTTGCGCTTGGCCACCGACATGTGGTAGGCGAGCAGCTGGAGCGGGACCGCCTCCACGACCGGCGCGAACTTGGGCTGCACCTTCGGGACCCTGATGAAGTGCTTGTAGACTCCGTCCTTCTCGTCTGAGATGCCGATTATGTCGGCCCCCCTCGCCTTGAGCTCCTCGGCGCTCGACAGGGACTCGGCGTGGTTCGGGCCGCTCGGGTTGATTATCACCACAGGGGTCCCGCGCTCTATCAGGGCCAGGGTGCCGTGCTTGAGCTCGCTGGCCGGCATCCCCTCCGCGTGGATGTAGGAAAGTTCCTTCAGTTTCAGCGCCCCCTCGAGTGCGACAGGGCTTTCGTACCCGCGGGCGACGAAGTAGAAGTCGGGCCTGTTGGCGTACTCTTTCACCAACGCGCGGACCTGCCCGTCGCACTTCAGGGCTTCCATGACCGCCTCCGAGAGCTTCTCTGTCTGACCGGGGCGGCTGTTCCCCAGGACAGCGTCGACCACCAGGTTGGCCACGACGACCTGCGCGGTGAAGCTCTTCGTCGCAGCCACTCCCACCTCCGGGCCGCAGTTGAGCAGGAGGACTCCGTCGCTCTCGCGTGCGAGCGAAGAGCCCGCCGTGTTGACTATCGAGTAGACCTCAGTCCCGAGCCGCTTCGCCTCCCTCACCGCATCCATGACATCGGCCGTCTCTCCGCTCTGCGAGAGCGCGATGAGCACCGACCCCTTCCCCAGGAACTCCCTGTGCTCCCTGAGCTCTCCTGCTACGACCACGTCCGCCCTTATCTTCGCTTCCTTGTTCAGCCTGAACTTCATCAGGAGCCCCGCGTGGTAGGACGTCCCCGAAGCCGTGATGTACAGCGCCTTCGCCTTCCTTATGGCGCTGGCGAACTTCCGCACCTTCTCTGGATCCTGGACGGACGCCGAGGCCACTGTCCTGGGCTGTTCGTCTATCTCCTTCAGCGTGAAGTGGGCATAGTTGCTCTTCGTCACGTCAGAGAGCTCCCAGGCCACCTGGTCCGGCTCCCTCGTGACTCTCTTCCCGTCGCGCCCGACTATCCTGACGTCGTCCTTGGTGATGCCTACCACCTCGTAGTTGTCCAGGAAGATGGTCCTGTCGGTGTGGCCTATGGTCGCCAGGACGTCGCTGGCCAGGAACATCATCTTGTCCCCTACGCCGACGACCAGGGGCGCGTCCTTGCGTGCGCCGGTCATCACATCGGGCCGGTCCTGGAACATCGCGGCTATGGCGTACTGGCCTCTGAGCTTCTTGACGGCCGCAGCGGTCGCCTTCAGGGGGTCCTTGGTCCTCTTGTATTCGTCTTCTATGAGGTGCGATATCACCTCGGTGTCTGTCTCGCTCCTGAATCTGTGCCCCTTGGCGACGAGCCCCTCCTTCAGGGTGACATAGTTCTCGATTATCCCGTTGTGGACGACCGCCACCAGCTCCCTGCACGAAGCGTGGGGGTGCGCGTTCTGGTCGGTCACGCCTCCGTGGGTCGCCCACCTCGTGTGCGCTATCCCGGTCTTCCCAGGCATGGACGACATCCCCTGTCTCGCTTCTATCTCGCTCACCCTGCCGGCCCCTTTCCGCACATCAAGCATGGTTCCGCTGATGGTGGCCATGCCTGCCGAGTCGTAGCCGCGGTATTCCACCCGCTTCAGCCCCTCCAGGAGGATGCCTGCCACCGGCTTCTCAGCCACGCACCCGATGATCCCGCACAACGTCCCAGGAGCACCGAGGCGCGGCTTTAAACCCCGCAAAAGATTTCGCTGAAGCAGTCAAAGCCTGCTTTGCATGGTCACGCCCTGGAGGTCGGCGGGGGACGCCCCACCATGCAAAACCGTTTATGTGGGGTCCATGCCGCCTCCCGCCATGCCGCGGGAGAAGATACTCTACGACCCGAAGGGAGGCTCCGACCTCGCCAAGCGGGTGCTCGTCTCGGACAAGCCGGACAAGTTCAAGCCGGCCTCCGGCAAGATAGGGCAGGAGGTCCTGGCGCTGCTGGCGTCAGGCCCGAAGTACCCCGCCGAGATGGCCAGGTCGCTGGGCGCGCACCATCAGACAATCTACTACCACATAGCCCGCCTCGAGAAGGCGGGCCTGATCACCCCGGTCAGGAGCGAGCAGATCAGGGGAGGGGAAGCGAGACTCTACGCGCTTGCGTCCGACGGATACGCCGTCGAGTTCCCGGTGAAGGGCGAGCCGTTCCCGACCCTGCGGTCTTCCGGGCGCTCCAAGGCACTCGGCCGGTTCTTCGGCGAGTTCGTCCGCGACGGGGAGTTCGACGGCTGGGTCGTCGTCGGGTCGCCGCTGCAGCATGGCGCAGCAGGCACCCAGGCCCGCGACGGCCACTACGCCATACAGCTGGGGTTCGCCCTCGGGCAGTTCGTGAACCTCCCGGAGAGGTTCCCCGTGAAGCTCGACACCGACCTCAGGGCGGAGAAGCTGACGTCTTCGAACCTCATCGTGGTCGGGGGCCCCCGGAACAACGTCATCGCCGAGGCGCTCAACCCCCACCTCCCGTTCAAGTTCAGCCAGGGTGGCTTCTGGAGCGCGATAGTCGACGACAGGGGGGCCTCCCATGGCGCTGAGCTGGACTGCCTCGTCGCGAAGATAGAGAACCCCTGGGACCGCTCGAAGGCATGCGTGGTCATCGCCGGGCTTACGGGGGCAGGGACGAAGGCGGCCATAATCGGTGTCTGCAACAACGCGGAAGCCTTGTTCGCGAAGTACCGGTCCGGCCCCTTCGCAGCGATCCTGCACGGAGCGGACAGAGACGGTGACGGAAAGGTCGACTCTGTCGAAGTGCTGAAGCAGCTCTGAGGCCTAGGCCCTTCTTCCTCTGCGCCCGCCCTTCTTCCTCGTCGTGTCGTGAGGTATCGGGGTCGCGTCCTCGATGCGCCCTATCTTGAATCCCGCCCTGGCGATGGCTCGGATGGCTGCCTGCGCCCCTGGGCCAGGAGTCCTGGGGCCTGTCCCGCCCACGGCCCTGACCTTGATGTGGACCGCGGTTATCCCCTTCCCCTTGGCGACCTCGGAGGCAGCCGAAGCGCTCCTCATGGCCGCGTAGGGGGACGACTCGAACCTGTCAGCTTTCACGTGCCTCCCGCCGGAAGAGAACGCTATGGTCTCGGCTCCGGTCAGGTCAGTGATGTGGACGATGGTGTTGTTGTAGGACGAGAAAATGTGGCAGACTCCCCATCGGTCAGCGAGGACTTCTTCTTCCGACATGTCTCTCACTGGGCCTCGGCCGGCTGCTCAGCCGGCGCCGCCTCCTGCTCTACCGCCACCGCCTCCGCCTTAGCTCCGCCCACCAGCACGACCGCCCCCTCCTCGGCGCCGCCCACCTCGTAGCCGGGTATTGTGATGACCCTACCGCCCACGGTGATGTGGCCATGTACTATCAGCTGCCTGGAGTGCAGGGCTGAAAGCGCCATCCCCTTCTTGAAGACCATGGTCTGCAGCCTCCTGGCGAGCATATCCTCAACCGTGAGGCTGAGTATGTCGTCGAGGGTGGCTGCTTCCCCGACGAGCCCCCGCCTTCTCAGGCTGTCCAGGAGCTTCTTCTCCTCGCGTTCCCTCACCACCTGGGTTGCCGCCAGCAGAGTCCTCGCCTGCTTTCTGACCCCGCTGAGCTGCGTCTGCGCCTTCCACAGTTCGCGCTTGTTCCTGAGCCCGAAGGTCCCCAGGAGGTAGAGCTCTTGCGCCAGCTGGTCCGCTCTCCAGGGGCTCCTCGGCCTGTTGTACTGTTTCCTTGACTTCTTAGGGTCTCCCAATGTCTACTCTTCCTTCTTCGCCGAGGCTGCCTTCGCAGCCGCCACCAAGGACGCCTTCCTGACGCCTACGGTCCTGCCCTTCCTACCCGTCGTCCTGGTCCTCTGACCTCTAACTTTCAACCCGAGGCTGTGCCTGACTCCCTTCCAGCTCTGGATGTTCTTCTCGTCCTCGATGTCGTTCTTCTGTATGAAGTCGAGGTCAGCGCCCAGAAGCTGATTCGCCTCGCCTGTCTCGGGGTCGTTCCTCCTGTTGTAATACCACTCGGGGAGAGCCGCCTTCGTCGTGGTCTGGATGGCCTGCTCGATCTGATCGACCTGCTCTTCGGTGAGCGTCCCCAGCCGTACCCTTGGGTCCAGACTCAGTTTTGTGGTGATCACGTTGGCGAAGTTGTACCCGACCCCCCTGAGGTCGGCCAAGGCAACGATCAGCTTCTTCTGCCCCGCCAGGTCCCGTCCGGATATCCTGACAAGGTGCCTGAACTCAGATGCCTCGGACATTTTTTCCGACCTTGCCCTTCGCCCTTCCGATATAAGGTTTCGACGGGCAACAGCAGAATGTCAGACCAGGCCCCGGGGTCTCACCCAGGAGGCGGCCGCGCTGTCTCCCTTTCAGGGGGCGCGCATGCGTCTACCTCCGGGCGCGTGGCTCCGACTCCTGGGTGTCCGCGTTCCACTCCCGCGGCTCCGCCCCGCTGTCCTGGCGGCGTGAGTGGCCGAGGATGCCTCCCGGGGGTTTAGCTCTCGAGCGTCTCACCCTCAAGCACCGCAGGCTCACCGCACGCCCGCTAACTTTTTAACCGGAACAAATTCCCGACCTCGAAACGCGACGTCTCATGAGAGCCAGTTTCGAGCCAGTAGGTGGAGCGGTTGGTTGAGGTAAAGGCGCTTGAAGACAGTGGAAACACCGTCTCAGTCCAGCTAGAGGGGATAGACAGGTCCTACGCCAACGCAGTCCGCCGGTTCTGCATCTCAGAGGTCCCTTCCATGGCCATCGACGACGTGGTGATCCTGGAGAACTCTTCGGTGCTTTACGACGAAATACTGGCGCACAGGCTGGGCATGGTCCCGATAAAGACAAACCTCGAGAGATACAACCTCCCCGAGGAGTGTGACTGCGGTAACCCTCTGGGTTGCCACAAATGCAGGGTGCTTTTCGTCCTCGACGCCAAGGGAAAGGAGAAGGTCTCGACGGTCACTTCCGGCGACCTCGTCTCCGAAGACAGAGACGTGAGGCCCGTGAGCGAGTCTATACCGCTAGTCAAACTAGCGACAGGCCAGTCTGTGAAGCTAGAAGCCTACGCCAGGCTCGGTCGCGGCAAAGAGCACGCGAAGTGGCAGCCTTGTACCGTCGCCACCCTGACTGACGGCAAAAAGGACGGCACCTTCATACTCACGGTCGAGTCTTCGGGCGGACTCCCGGCGAAGGAGATCGTGCTGAAGGCGATCCAGCTCATAGAGAAGAAGCTGAACGACATCCAGGTAGCGGTGGGCGGGTCGAAGTGACCGCCTCGAACCCGGTCCTCAGATGGACCGCAGTGATGCTGGAGAAGGCAGGCAAGAAGCAGAAGGCCAGGATATGGAGCGATGCATCAGTCCTGCTCTCCAAGCCGGCGGGGACGCGGGTGGAGGTGAACCTGGGGAGGATATCCAGGGTCGCCGGCGGGGCCCAGGCGGTGTTCGTCCCCGGAAAGGTCCTCGGCACAGGCGCGGCCGGAAAGAACCTGGTAGTCGGCGCATTCTCGTTCTCGGCAGCCGCCAGGTCGAAGATTGAGGCGACCGGGGGGACGGCGCTTTCCATAGAAGAGCTCGTGAAGAAATACCCGAAGGGGAGTGGAGTCAGGCTTGTCAAGTGAAGAGTCGGTGTACATCGACGCCACGAACCAGATAGCGGGGAGGCTGTCCTCCAAGGTGGCCAAGCTCATCCTGTCTGGGAAGAGGGTGACCGTCGTGAACGCCGAGAAATCTCTCATCTCAGGGTCCAGAACATCGGTGGTGAACCAGTGGAAGGAGAGGCTCGAACTGAGTAGCAAGGTCAACCCGATCTACGGCCCGATACATCCGAGGAGGCCGGACAACATACTCAGGAGGATGGTGAGGGGGATGGTCCCACGGAGGAAGCCAAAGGGGGCGGCCGCGATGAAGAGGCTCAGGGTCTACATCGGCGTCCCGGAGGGTATCAACGAGGCCAAGCTCAAGAAGATCGAAGAGACCGCGGCCACGCGCCCCATCCCGGTCTATGTGACCATGAGCGACCTCTCGAAGAGCCTGGGGTGGAACGACTAGAGATGCCGGCCCCAACCAAGGCTCAGGTGAAGAAGCCGCCGAAGCTCTACTCCGGCGCCCGAAAGACCGCCAGGGCGACCGCGGCAATATCCCCGGGCGCGGGCCGAGTCCGGGTGAACGGCACCCCGGTCGAGCTCTGGGAACCAGAGCCGGCGAGGCTGCACCTGCTGGCTCCGGTGTACGTCGTCGGAGAACTGAGGGAGAAGTTCGACCTCGACGTCAACGTGTCAGGGGGCGGGTTCATGGGCCAGGCAGACGCCGCGGCCATGGCCATCGCGCGGGCCTACGTCGACCAGGTCAGGGGGAGCGAAATCAGGGAAAGGCTGAATGCATACAATAAATACCTGCTTTCGGGCGACCCGAGACAAGCTGAACCCAAGAAATTCGGAGGGCCGGGCGCGCGCAGGAAGAGGCAAAAGTCATACAGGTGATTTGCCATGATGATACCCATCCGCTGTTTCACCTGCGGGAGCCTGGTCGGGGACAAGTTCGCCCCGTTCCAGGCGAGAGTCAAAGCGGGCGAGGACCCGGGGAAGGTCTTGGACGACCTCGGCCTGAAGAGGTACTGTTGCAGGCGAATGCTCATCTCCTCGGTGGACGTCATCGACCAGGTCCTTCCCTTCTACAGCCGGAAGTCAGAGCTGTAGGTCTGGAGCTTGGCCATGTCTGAGTTCGACGACGACGATGCAGGTTCGGCCGACAAGATGGTCGCGCCAGGCTTCTCCGAGAAGGCGCTGCTCGCCACGGGGATCCGCATCGGGACCCCTGTCAGGACGAAGACCATGGAGCAGTTCACCGCCCGCCCGAGACCAGACGGCCTCCACATGATCGACTATCCCAAGACGCTCCAGAGGATAGACATCGCAGGGAAGTTCATAGCGGCCACCGGTGCGAAGAACACGGTCGTCTACACCAGCCGAGAGCACGGCGCCATGGCGGTGGAGAAGTTCTGCGAGCTCACCGGGGCCATGCCCAGGATAGGCCGGTTCATGCCAGGGACGTTCACCAACCCGCTGTATCCGGGACACCTGGATGCCGAGCTGGTGGTGGTGGCCGACCCTATGTCAGACACCCAGGCCATGGTGGAGGCGGCGAAGCTGGGGGTCCCCGTGATAGCGGTCTGTGACACCGACAACATCACCGACGACGTCGACCTGGTGATCCCGGGTAACAACAGGGGTCGCAAGTCCATCGCCGCCATCTTCTGGCTCCTGGCCAGGGCTGCCCTCGTCCATGCGAAGCTTCTGACCGAAGACCAGACCATGAAGTACGGCATCGAAGACTTCGAGACCAAGGTGGAGGAAGAGCCGCGCCCCGATGCCCTCGACGACAGGGCGTCCGAGAGGCGCGAATAGGCCTCCCTGTTGCCAGTCCGAAAGCCCGCGGTTTCAGGCCAGTTCTACCCGTCAGACCCCGGCGAACTTTCCAATCTCATCGACGAGTGTTACGCCCACAGGCTCGGGCCCGGCAAGGCTCCGCCAGCCGCTGCCACCGAAGCCGACGTCGTGGCGGTGGTCTCCCCACATGCCGGGTATGTCTACTCAGGGCCGGTGGCCGCCCGGTCGTACTATCACGTCTCCTCGCTCAGAGACCCAGATCTGGCGGTGGTGGTCGCCCCCAACCACTACGGCGTCGGAAGCGGGGTCTCGACCTACGGCGAGGGTGAGTGGGAGACGCCCCTGGGCCGCATGCGGGTCGACCGGGAGGCGTCTGCGGAGCTCATCGACCAGGCCAGCGTCGTCTCCGTCGATCCCGGGGCGCACAGGCTCGAACACTCCCTCGAGGTGCAGCTCCCATTCCTGCAGAAGCTCTATGGGGACTCCGTCCCGCTCCTGCCCATCTCGCTGCTTTTCCAGGACATGGGCACCGCCGAGGCCGTCGCCTCGGCGCTCTCCAGGGTCCTGAGGGGGAGAAGGGCCGTCCTCGTCGCCTCGTCCGACCTTACCCACTACGAGGCCCCCGCGGCCGCCAAGGAGAAGGACATGGCCCTCCTCGACCAGGTGCTGAAGATGGACGTCCGGGGGTTCTACGCCACGCTCGAAAGGCTCAACGTCACCGCCTGCGGCTACGGTCCCATAGCCACGGTGATGCTCACGGCCAGGTCGCTGGGGCTAACGAAGCCTGAGCTGCTCGGGTACGCGACGAGCGGGGACGCCAGCGGTGATAACGTTCAAGTCGTGGGCTACGGGGCCCTCAGATTCGTAAGCTCTTGAGGGCCGTAGCAGAAGCTCCTTCGAAGGTCATCGTCACAGGGGAGCACTTCGTCGTCCATGGGTCCTGGGCCCTGGCTGCCGCCCTCCCCAGGAGGGTGAGGGTGGAGGTCGAAGCAGCCGACTCCTTCAGAGTGACGTCGCAGGGGGCCCCCGAAGGCCCAGCCGGGTCGTCCCCGGTCAGAAAGGTGGTCAGAGCGATATCCAAGGAGCACTCCGTGTCCCAGGAGGTGAGCGTGTCAGTCTCAGCGGCGGTCCCCAGGGGTGCCGGCCTGGGCTCGTCCGCGGCGACCATGGTCGCACTCGTCGCAGCCCTGTCCAGGTTCCACTCCCTGAACCTGAAGACCGAAGACATCATCCGCTTCTCGATGGTCGGCGAGGGGGAGATCCACGGCCGCCCTTCGGGGGTCGACCCCGCCGTCTGCGCCCTGGGAGGGGTGATACTCTTCCGGCCCGGGTCCAAGCCGAAGAAGGTCGCCTTCGAAGGCGCCCGCTCCCTGGTGGTGTCCTACTCCGGGATCAACAGGGAGACCAGGGGGCAGATAGGGAGGGTCGCAGAGACCAAGGAGCGGTATCCGAGCTACTTCGACCACCTGGCCAGGTCGGTCGGCGCCCTCAGCCTCAGGGCGGCCGGGTTGCTCTCCGACGGGGACGGGGAGGGCCTGGGGGGGCTTCTCACCATGAACCACGCGATTCTGGGGATGCTGGGGGTCTCCAACCACACCCTCGACGGCATGGTCGACCAGATGGCATCCATGGGGGCCTATGGCGCGAAGCTCACCGGGGGAGGCGGAGGGGGGAGCGTGGTCGCAGTGGCGCCCAAGGCAAAGGAAAAAAACCTTGTTTCGGGGCTGTCGGAGGGAGGGTTCGACACGTTCATAGCGAAGATACCCGCAGAGGGAGTGAGAAGCTGGCTAGAGCGGTAGTCGCCAAGCTGGGTGGCTCCGTGATCACGGACAAGTCGAAGCCCTTCTCCTATCGTCCGGACGTGGTCTCGGCGCTTTCGGAGGAGATAGCGTCTTCCGACCAGAAGGTGGTTGTGGTGCACGGTGGCGGGTCATTTGGGCACGTCGTGGCGAAGCAGCACGGGCTTGGGTCGGAGGCGGGTCCTGTCCCTGCGGTGGGGGTGGCCCAGACGAGGGGGGCCATGTACGAGCTGAACAGGATGGTCTGCAAGACCATGCTGGAGTTCAAGCTCAGCCCATACCCGTTCTCGCCCTTCGACGCCATAAGCCGGGCCGGGGGTGCGTCTGTGTCCTCTTGGCTCAAGGGCCTCCTCAAGGAGGGGCTGACCCCGGTCACCTTCGGGGACGTCGGGCTGACCCCCTCGGGGTTCAAGGTGATATCCGGGGACGTGATAGTCCATGAGCTGACAAAGATGCTCGAGCCGGAGAGGGCCGTGTTCGCCCTGGATGTCGACGGGGTCTACGAGGGGAACACGAGGGTCATCATCCCGGAGCTCACCGCGGCCAAAGTCAGGCGGATGAAGGTGCAGGAGGGGGACGACGCCACCGGAGGCATGAGGCTTAAGCTGGAGGTGGCCGCCAAGATCGCTGCCGGCGGGACCAGCGTTTACTTCGTCTCCGGGTACAGGCGGAACGAGTTCTCCAAGGCCCTGCGGGGCCTGGACTTCTACGGGACCGTGGTCCGATCCTAGGCGGGAGGCAGGCACCGGTCAGGCATGCCCACCCTCCAGGAAGACATGAGCCGCGTGAAGGCGAAGGTGGACAGCCTGATACTCGACCAGATCCTGCCAAAGTCCAGCCCGATCAGGGAGGTAGACCTTCTCTACAGGATGATGAGGGACTACCCTTCCCGCCCGGCCAAAGGGATGAGGCCCTTCCTCTGCGTCGCAGCGGCCAGGGCCGCGGGGGGGAAGGAGGACGACGCGATGCTGACGGCGGCATGCATAGAGCTCTTCCAGCACTGGATACTGATACATGACGACATCGAGGACGGCTCCGAGCTCAGGCGCGGGGAGCCTGCGCTGCACAGGAAGTACGGCGACGCCCTCGCGCTCAACGC
>JBJKSN010000024.1:0-7030 GCA_046703945.1 Nitrososphaerales archaeon
CCATGCGTTCAGGCTTCTGCCTCCGGAGCAAAAGCAACTGACCTCCGTTCCTCACAGAAACAAACGACGAGATGTGCATCACCTCGTCTGGCTGGGTGCCGTCCTGCTGGGGGACGAGCCTTGCTCTCTTGGGACTGCTGCTCATGGGAGCTGAGCCCGCCCAGTCTGATTTAAGCCACTCTAGGCCGGAGGCGTTCCAGATGAGCGCAGGTCAGTTCAGCTGACGGCCTTCTTCACGAGAGCCTTGATCTTCGCTTCCTCGGTGGCGGTCAGTTCCTTCAGGGCGAATGAGTTCGGCCACATGCTGCCCTCATCAAGGTTCGCCTTGTCGCTGAAACCCAGCGACGCGTACCTGGTCTTGAACTTCTCAGCCGGCTGAAAGTGACATACGACGTCGCCTTCCTTGTTCGCGTAGGCGGGCATCCCATACCAGGTCCTTGGTGTGAGTGTGGGTGCGCTGGCCTTGATGACATCGTGTAGCCGTCTCGCCATGGACCGGTCGCGCTCTGACATGCCCGCGATCTTTGCGAGCACCGCCCTTTCCCCGTCGGTCCCTGCCGCCTTCGCCTCCCTCGCCCGCTCTCTCATCGCGGCCTTTTCTTCGTAGGTGAATCCTTTCGACTTCCTGCTCGATGTAGGCATCCCGCTCAGGACCCCTCTGGTGGGGTGGTTTATCTGGAAGATGTCCATGGGAGCGGTAGGGTTGCCTGCACGGCCAACCCGCTCTCCTGGGACAAGCCGGATTGGTCGAAACCCCGCGGAGGACCACACATGCAGGGGACGGTCAAGTTTAAACTAGGAATCTAAGCGCTGGCGGGTGGAAGACTCATGCTCGCGCCGATACGAGAAGGGGCCTTCAGGTGGTCCACCCCCGATCCGGCCGACGACTGGATTATGGTAGGTCACCTCTTCGTAAGAGACACGGGAGTAGTGCTAGTCGACCCGCCGATGGTCCCAGGGCTCCTCGACGACGCAAGGAAGCTGGGCAAGCTTGAAGCGGTCCTGCTGACAGCGCAGAACCACACAAGGGCGGCCAAGTTCATATCCAAGCGGACAGGCATACCAGTGTATCTGCCCGAGTCGATTCCCGAGGCAGTGGAACCATGGGAGGCAGCCCGGGTGAAGGAGATCGGCGAGTTCCAGACATACAAGGCTGGGCGCGTCCTGGGGGTTCCAGGCTCACAAGTACGGAGAGGACTACGCGCTTCTGACCGACAAGGACGAGGCTCTTGGTGGGAGACAACGCGAGAGGGGACAACAGGGGGAGGGTGCTGATCTTTCCTGAGTGGTTCAAGCTGTATTCTCCGGGTTCCCCATATCCCGCTCCCGAAGACATCTCTCAGGGCTTCAGGGACTCGCTCAGAAAGCAGTTCAAGGACATGGTGAAGGCTACAGGAGCTACTTCGCTCCTGGCCTCACACGAGTATGACATAGTCGGTGGCCTGCAGGAGCGGGCTGCCGAGCTCTAACTGACAGAGGGATGAGTGCCTCGCCATGGGCTCCCAGACATCGGACGACTACAAAGGGACCATCATTGAAGAAAGCCTCGCGGACAAAGGCGTACTCAGGAAGGTAAGCATAACAGGGACCAGGGTCAGCGAGGTCACCAAGGAGCACAAGACGCCCTGGCTCGACCGTTGGACCCTGCACACCGTCGTGGTGCCCGCCGACAGCGCGGCCATGGTGGCCGAAGAAGTCAGCCGCGCCCTGGATCGAGACCACGGCGGGTCATGGTACGTCGACTTTCGGAACAGCAGGTGGCACTACATCGTGTTCCTGGACAAGGTCTTCAGGGTAGACGTCAGCAGCAGAGACCAGTACGAGGAGGCCCGGAAGCACGGCAGGGCCCTCGGCATCCCCGAGTACCAACTCGACTTCACTGCGGCGAACTAGGACAGCCACCGCCACCGAGGCGCAACAGAAGTGGCCTGCGTGCCTGCGCTAGGACTTGCTCTCAGCGGCCGTCAGCCTCTCAAGGGCGTGCACCGTCCCTGATCGAAAGTGACCTTCGTTCCACTTCGATGCGAGGCGAAAGACTCCCTTGAATTTCACATCCCACACGGCGACCACCTGTCCGCCGTCCACCGTTACCGTCTGCTTTCCTGTGAACGGGCCCGAAACATAGTCTATGGTGAGCAGTCGTTTTGCGTCGTCTCTTGAGATGTCCGCCTCCCCGGACCCGCCGAAAGCGAATTTTATCTTGGCGTGAGCCACGCCCTCGTCCTCTCCAACCACCTCGAGGGTCCGGGTCCCGTGCCAGTACTTCGGAATCTCGCTGATGGCAGACACCCTCCTCCAGACTTCAGAGGCGTCTCCTTCGAGCTTTTTCGTCTCTTCGAAACGCATGTCGGGGGTGGAGCTCAGGCGCATAGAAAAAGTGAACGCGGACCCGCCGAACTAAAATAATCCAGGCAGTGCTCCTTGGCTGGCGTACATGGAGCTCGGTCCTTTTTCGATATGCCTTGCCGTCAAGGATCTGCAAGCCTCGAAGAGCTTCTACGAGAAGCTGGGGTTCACAGCTTCGTCGGCGGACCCGTCCAACAAGAACTGGCTCGTGATGAAAAACGGCGACGTGGAGATCGGGATATTCCAGGGGATATTTGCGAAGAACGCCCTATGCTTCAACCCTGGCGGGAGGCTAGGAAACCCGCTTCCGCACTCTACTGACATACGTGAGATACGCCGAGACCTGAAGGCCAAAGGCGTAGAATTCAAAGAGGAAGGAGGGTTTGACGCGGAGAGGGGCCCGGCAGGCTTCATCGTGACCGACCCTGATGGGAACGAGATACTATTCGACCAGCACGTCTAGGATGAGGGCTCTCAGAGGACCTGGAGCGGCCCGGCCTTAGTGTGGGCCGTCACGACGGGGCGCAATCGAATTAAGCCATCGTCACCGGACCAAGCGTGTTGACCATCTATTGCACCCACTGCGGAGCTCAGAACGACGACCAGGCCCTTTTCTGCACGGCATGCGGGCAAAGAATGGTGGACCAGAGCCGCCCGGCCCAGGACACAGGCTCTTCGCCGCCTGCTCCCCAGCCGCCTGGCCAGGGAGCCCGCATCCTGCAGTTCGGCCTGAGCCACGGGGGGCACAAGTTCATCCTCGGCTCGGTGGACTTCCAGGACGAGTCGGGAAACGTCGTGTACAGCGCTACCAGGGAGTCTGCCCTGCACGAGAACCACACCATCATACAAGGAGAGACCACGCTCCTCCACATGAGACACAAGACCCACTTCAACGCATACTCCTTCGAGTTGCAAGACGCTTCCGGGGCGCCCAATGGTGAAATACGATGCCACTTCACGAGGATGAAGGGCCAGCTCCCATCATATTCGTATACTGACCAGCAGGGCAACCAGAAGGCCGTCGTGGCATGGGAACAAGGGACCCTCAGGTACGCTATCTGCGACCCGGCTTCAGCCCTGGTCTTCGCCCAGGCGTCGGTGGAATTCCCTGGCGGAGCGATGGCAGACCTGAAAGCCCTGGTGCACGGCAGGCACAGGATGGCGGTCGCAGAGGGAAGCCCACTGGCGCTTCCGGTCCTCCTCGCCTTCGGAGTGACCCTGGCAAACATGCCGCCCCTCTGAGTCGTCCCGACTTGGAATGCGGCGCCTCGATCAACAACGCGCCAGTCGGCAGCGCGATTAGGACTTCCGTGGCTGACGCGGGGCACTGACCGGGCGACGCCGTCAGCGCTGAGCTGGTCAGGGCCACGGACCGACTCGTCTGGCTCTGAAAGTCCGACTCCGGGTTGCCTACGCCAGAGGAGAGGTCATCCATGCGAACTACGATGGAAAGTCTTCTGCCCTTCTGCGGCCCCCTATGACGTACCCAAGAACGAGGCCTAGCAACGCTCCTCCTACGTGGGCCAACCAGTCCACCGAGGCGAAAAGAAAGCTGCTGATTACGAAGATGGCTATGAACCAGCCGACAAGGGTGACGTCGATTCTCCTGCTTGTCGCCACGTCGAACGAAATGACCCCGGCGAGGAGCCCGAAGATCCCGCCAGACGCCCCGAAGCTCGCGCCCCTCGGCCCGTTGGCGAGGCTCACGATGTTGCCTGCTACGGCGGTCGCGAGGAAGACCGCATAGTATTGGTTCTTGCTGTACGCCAGCGTGAAGAAGCCGTCGAGCCAGATCAGCGCCATGGCGTTGAATCCTACATCGAGCAGGCCCGAAAAGGTCGGGGGAGCGACGACGATCGATGTGACGAGCTGCCAGACCCATCCTCTCGTGACCAGGCCGTTGAACTGGAGGAGCAGGTAGGTCAAAGGCACCCCGTCCACGCTCACAAACGCGAAGGCGGTTCCGAGAACGAGACCCCCCACGACGACGACGGTCAGGTTTCTTCCCTGTCTGGAGAGCTCCAAGAATGACCATCACATCCGGAACGGCGGTGGAAAGATGTTTCGTCGGCGGGTGCGCGGTCGGACCAAGCGAGCCCAGTGAAAGTTCCTGCGCGACCTGGGCAACGTTGACGGGCAGCTATGATCCGAGCACCGTTTCATCAAGGTGTTCCGACGACACCGCAACTCCCACTCACATGTAAAATAGCTACAAAAACCAGGTCACCACGATGACTCGGTCAGTAAGACGGTACTACGCCGGGAACGTGAAGAATGAGTGGGACCGACTCCAATCCGACCCCTACCACCGGCTAGAGTTTGACACTACACTGGAGCATCTAAAGAAGTATCTGCCGAAGAGGGGACTGATACTAGACGCGGGGGGCGGGCCCGGAAGGTACACCGTCGAGCTGGCCCGTCAGGGGTACGATTTGGTCCTGCTCGACTACGTGCGCGAGAACCTCAGATTCGCTGAAAGGCGGATCAAGAGGGAAGGACTCAGGAGGGCAAGGGTGACCGAAGGGTCCATCGTGGACCTGACGCGGTTTCCCGAGGGCTACTTCGACGCGGTGCTCTGCCTTGGCGGCCCGCTTTCCCACGTGATGAGGCACGAGGACAGGAGCAAGGCAGTGTCAGAGCTGGCAAGGGTCGCGAAGAAGCGCTCTCCGATATTCATCTCTGTGATGAGTCGACTGGCCATGCTGGCGACGGAGCTGAAATACTTCCCTGCCGAAGTCCGGCTCCCGCTGTTCAAGAAGATACGTGACACCGGAGACTATCTGGGAGGCCGCGGCTTCACTGCGACCCACTTCTTCCTTCCCGAGGAGCTGAGAAAGGAGGTCGAGGACGTCAAAGAAATCGAGGTCCTGGCGATGGTGGGGCTCGAAGGAGTTGGCTCTGTCCATAGAGAAGAGGTGAACCGCCTTGCGAAGGACGCACGCAGGTGGAACATCTGGCTCGAGACTCACTACATGACGTGCATCCACCCATCGGTAGTCGGCCTGAGCGAGCACATGCTCGTAGTCGGAAGAAAGAGAGGCTGACTGGAAGCCGCGCGTTCCTGCTAATGCCTAGGTGAATCCGGTCACTGGCTGGGGCAGGTATGGCTCCTCCAGGCGCTTCGTCTCCTCATCGTCGAGCTTCACATCAACCGCTCCGACCATCTCCTCGAGATGCTCCACCTTCGATGTGCCTATGATGGGTGCCGTCACCCCCTTCTTCAGCAGCCACGCGAGGGCAACTTGGTTGGGAGTGGCGCCTTTCTGCTTGGCGATTTCGATCAGCCTCCCCACGATCTGGTCGTTCTGGGGTCTTCCGACGTAGCGCGTGTGGCCCATCGAGCCAGGGCTGACCCGCTTGCTGTCCCCTTCTCTGGTCACAAGCTTCCCGTCCTCGAAGTACCTTCCTGACAGGATGCCTCCGGCAGTGGGACTCCAGGGGATGAGCCCTACCCCTTCCGCCTTGCAGAGCGGGATCATCTCCCTCTCCTCTTCACGATAGAGGAGGTTGTAGAGGTCCTGCATGGTGGCGAAACGCGCGAACCCCTCCATGTCGCTTGTGTAGAGGGCCCTGGCGAACTGCCAAGCCCACATGCTCGACGCCCCGATGTACCGCACCCTCCCCTGGCTGACAAGGTCCGTCATCGTCGAAAGCGTCTCTTCGATGGGAGTCTCATAGTCCCATCTGTGGATCTGGTAAAGATCGATGTAGTCTGTCTTCAGCCTCCGGAGCGACTCTCCCATCTGCCACATTATGTGGGCTCTCGACAGGCCGTGCTGGTTGGGTCCCGGGCCCATCTCTCCTCGGACCTTGGTGGCCAGCACCGCGTCGTTCCGACGGCCATCCAAGAACTCCCCGACTATCTCCTCTGACCTGCCGTTCGAGTACACGTTTGCGGTGTCATAGAAGTTGATCCCCATGTCCCAGGCGCGCGTGAGCACGCGCTTCGCCGCCTCTCCTTCGACCCTCCAGTCGTCTCCAGCCCCGAATGACATGCACCCTAGGCAGATCCGCGACACCTTGAGGCCGGTCTGCCCCAGTCTGACGTACTCCATGGTCAGAACCAGCGGTCCAGGCTTATAGATGTTCGTCGACGCGACGGAGTTCCTGGCCGCCGACTATCTGAAGAGGTTGGTGCGTGCCAAGTCGAGGACTTCGTCCCCGCGGCCGTTGAGGACCGCCTTGACCATGTAGAGGGTCATCCCCTTGACCTCCTCAAGCTTCAGGCTCGGGGGGAGGGAGAGCTCCTGGCGGTTGACCACGACGTCGAGGAGGGCGGGGCCCGGGTGCTGCAGCACCTGCCTCAGCATGGGCTCGACCTGTTCCGGACGCTCTGCCCTCAGCCCGAGGAGTCCGACTGCTCCGGCCAGCTCGGCAAAGTTCGGGTTGAGGAGGTCTGTGCCGTGTTCCAGCATCCCTGCTGCCTTCATCTCGAGCTCAACGAAGGCGAGGGCCCCATTGTTGAAGGCCACCACCTTCACCGGAAGGTCATGCTGCCTTAGGGTGAGCATGTCGCCCAGGAGCATCGAGAGCCCCCCGTCGCCTGAGAATGAGATCACCTGTTTCTTTGGGAATGTCTTCTGCGCCCCGATAGCCAAGGGGAGCGCCCCGGCCATGGAGCCGTGCGAAAAAGACCCCAGAAGCCTGCGCCGCCCGTTCATCTTCAGGTATCGCGCCGCCCAGA
>JBJKSN010000025.1:0-3464 GCA_046703945.1 Nitrososphaerales archaeon
GCCACGGCCGTGGAGGCGGCCCTGGGGAGCAGGGTCGGCCGGGCGCTCACCAGGCGAAGGCTCAGGGCCCTCTCGGCGGCAATCTTCCTGGCCCTGGGCGCCTTCATCCTCCTGACGAACGCCTGACCGGAGGCACCTTCATAAGAGCACCCAGGAGAGCGTGCTTCGTGTCAGGGGCCAGCCAGGAAGGGATCACCGTGAAGAAGGCCGACAACTTCGACGAGTGGTACACCCAGATGGTCCTGAAATCCGAGGTCGCCGATTACAGCCCGGTCTCAGGCTGCGTGGTCTACAGGCCGTCAGGCTACGCTATCTGGGAGAACATACAGAGGGAGACAGACGCCCTCTTCAAGAAGGCTGGGATAACCAACGTCTATTTCCCTCTCTTCATACCAGAGCGGCTCCTGAAGAAGGAGTCCGAGCACGTGGAGGGGTTCGCCCCCGAGGTCGCCTGGGTCACCGAGACCGGGGGCTCCAAGGTGGACGAGAGGCTGGCCATACGCCCGACGTCCGAGTCGCTCATATACGAAGTGGTCTCCCGCTGGATCAGGTCCTGGAGGGACCTCCCCATGAGGCTGAACCAGTGGAACAACGTCGTCCGCTGGGAGTTCAAGAACCCTGTCTTCATACTCAGGTCCAGGGAGTTCCTCTGGAACGAGGGCCACTCACTCTTCGCGACCAGGGAGGAGGCCGAGGCCGAACGGGACCAGATATTGGGGATCTACCGGAAGGTGACCGAGGAGTACCTCGCACTGCCGGGGTACATGGGGAAGAAGACGAGGAAGGAGACCTTCGCCGGGGCCGAGGCGACCTACAGCATAGAGCACCTACTCCCCGACGGGAAGGCCATACAGGGGCCGGACTGGCACGCCGACGGCCAGAACTTCTCGAAGGCCTTCGAGATAGTCTTCATCGACGGCGAGGGGAAGAAGCAGTTCGCCTACCAGAACACCTGGGCCATATCGACCCGGGAGATCGGGGTCATGCTGGCGGTCCACAGCGACGACAGAGGGGCCGTGGTCCCCCCCAGGCTGGCTGCCATCCAGGTGGTCCTGGTCCCCATAGTCAACGACGAGAGCAAGCAGGCGGTCCTGGCCGAGGCGAGGAAGCTGATGGACGCCCTCTCAGGGTTCCGTGCCCACTTCGACGACCGCGACCACCTGACCCCCGGGAGGAAGTTCAACGAGTGGGAGCTCAAGGGGGTCCCGCTGAGGATCGAGTTCGGCCCCAGGGACATGAAGGGCGGCCAGGCGGTGCTGGTCAGGAGGGACACCAAGGCGAAGCGGGCGGTGAAGCTGTCGGCCCTGGCTGCCGAGGTTTCAGTGGAGCTCGACGCCATCCAGGCCAACCTGTTCGCCAGGGCCTCCGAGGCGCTCCGGCAAGGCACCCACGACGCGCAGACCCTGGACGACCTGAAGAGGGTGATGGCCGAGGCTGGTGGCATAGTGCGGATCCCATGGTGTGGGGACGCAGGGTGCGAGGCGAAGGCGCGCGAAGCTGCCGGCGGGAAGATACTGAACGTCCCCCTGGGTCAGGAGCCTGGGAAGGGCAGGTGCGTGGCCTGCGGCGGGGACGCGCCGACCGTGGCCCTCTACGGCAAGTCCTACTAGGCGCCGGGGACAGTGGCGACCGGGTCCGCGGCGGAGTAGAGCCTGGCCGAGGTATCGTCCACGCTCTGGGGGAGGTCCACCTTCGCCAGAGCTATCATATGGAGCGACAGCGAAGAGGCCGCGATCCCGAAGCATGCGCTCCGGAGAAAGTCCCTGGTCTTCAGGTACCAGGAGACCGTGGCGCCGCTGAGCACGTCCCCGGCCCCGGTGCTGTCTATGACCGGGACCTTCGGCACGCCGACCCGGTACACCCTGGAGCCGTCGAGGACGTAGCATGAGTCTCCCCCCTGGGTCACGATCCCCTTCCTGAGCCCGGCCGCGTGCATCTTCCCCAGGGCCTCCACCGGGTCCCCCTTGCCCGTGAGCATCTCCGCTTCGGTCCTGTCCATCTTCACCGCATGTACCTTGCTGAGCATCTTCTGGTCCCTCGGAGGAGAGAACGCCACCGTCCCGTCACCGGCGAACGTCCTCACGAACCCCTGCGGGTCCAGGAAGACGAACTCGCTCCGGGCGGCTATCTCGTCCAAGAGCGCGGCCGACACCTCGCCCGCCAGCGGGCTGACCAGGGCGGCGTTGAACCTCGTCTCCGGCGGGATCTGCGCCGGGGTGATGTCGTCGCACCTGCTGGTGAGCCTCAGCGTCCTCGCCCCGGCGCTGTTGGATATGCTGAACCTGGTGGTGGGCTTCGTGGGGCTCCTGTCCGCGGCCCTGAGCACCACGCCGTTCCTCATCAGCCACACCGCCTGGTCGTCGGGGAAGTCGGACCCCACCCTCGTCAGCGGGACGACGTCGTTGCCGAACCTGGAGCAGAGGAGCCCGGCGTAGGACGGCGGGCCGCCCACGGACATCACCTGGCGCATCGGGAGCTGTATCGTGTCGATGGTGACGTAGCCTGCGACCAGGACCTTCAAGCGACGCGACCCGGCTCCGAGGTTTTATCAAGATTCTCGCCGGCCAGCCGGGAAAGGCCGTCCCGGACGCGGACCCCTGTCCAATCGACGAACGGTGGACTTCCTTGCGGGAATTCAGCCAGTTTATTACACCGGCGACGGAGGCCTGTGTGGTTGTCTTACTCCAGCAAACTGGAGGAATCCGCCTGGACGTCTGCCCATACTTGGACTTTCATCGCCTTCGCCGTGGGTATGCTGGCCGAGGCATACATCTACGGCCTGGGTAGCTTCGCCGCAGCCTGGTTCACCACCCTCCCGAGCCTCCTGGGGACAGTCGCCCTGGTCTGGTCGCCGTTGTTCCTGATACTCGGCATCGCGTTCGCCGGGCCGATTTCCGACGCCCTCGGAAGGAGGCTGACGTTCTTCTTCACCATGGCCCTCTACGCCGTCGGCGCGGTCGGGATCTTCTTCTTCTCGGCGCCGTTCGTGGTCCTCTTCTTCCTCGCCCTCCTGCTCTTCGCAGCCGGCGGGGAGATGAACACCATCATGGCAGCGAACCACGAGATAATGCCGCGCAGGTACAGGAGCAGGACGATGTTCTGGGAGATCAACTTCATCAACGTCGGAGGCGTTGTCCTGGGCCTGGTCGGCTTCATCGCCGCGTCCGAGTACGGCTCTCTCTCCTTCTCCAAAGAGCTCGTCGCAGCCATGTTCATACCGATACTCGCCGTCCTCCTCTTCAGCAGGCTGAAGATGCCAGAGTCAGTCAGGTGGCTGGAGGCCAAGGGGAGGCACGCCGAAGCGGCAGCGGCGGTCCAGAAGCACTTCTCGGCGGCGGCCGGCGCGACCACTTCAGCCCCTGCGGCGCCGGCTCCTCAGGCGACAGGAGGGAAGCACCCGTCCATCGGGACGAAGATATTCGTGGTGACCGCCATAGCCGGAGCCAACGCGGTCGGGTTCGGGC
>JBJKSN010000026.1:0-4695 GCA_046703945.1 Nitrososphaerales archaeon
CCTGTGAGCGGCGCCATCGCATACCTGCCGACGAGGTCTGCGCCCTTGAACTCGCGGACCGGGACGACGTCGTGCTTCTGCTCAGAGAGCCTGGCGAGCGACGCGGAGCTCACGATCCACAGCTCGCCGTCGACCCGCGCCTCGCTGTAGTCGGCGTCCGGGTTCACCCAGACGTTGGTCGCCCCGTAGATGGTCTCCGGCCTCAGCGTGGCTGCGACCAGGGCGAACTCCCCGAAGTGGAACTTGATCAGGTTGAACTCGGTCGGGGAGACCCCCTCCCCTTCCATCCTGTCGTGGTCCCCGGTCGGGCTCTTGTCGAAAGGGCACCACACCACGGGGTGCGTCCCCTGGACGACATAGCCCAGCTCCCGCAGGTGGAAGTACTGCCACTCGACGAACTTCCTGAAGGCCGGGTCGATGGTCCGGAACTCCCTCCTCCAGTCTATGGAGAAGCCGGTCTCCTTCATCACCTTCCGGCTCTGCTTCGTGTAGTAGGAAGCCAGGTACTCTGGGTCCACGAACTTCTCGACCTCCTGCTCCGGGACGTGGTCGAGCTCGAGGAAAGCCCGCCTCACGGCCGGGTCTCCCTCCCGGAGCCTCTTGCTCATCCCGACGATGGGCTGGCCGGTCCAGTGCCAGGCCCAGGGGTAGAGGACGTTGTACCCCTGCAGGCGCTTGTATCGGGAGTAGAACTCGAGGTGGCTCGCTGTGAAGGCGGTCCCCACGTGGACCGCGGCGTTCATGTATGGGAACGGGAAGGTGACGAACACCTTCTTCTTGCCCGCCACCGGGTCGGGCTCGAAGGCGTGCTTCTCCTCCCAGACCTTCAGCCAGTGCTTCTCTCGCGCCGACATGCCAGTCAACTCGTCGCGGGCGGAAGGAGCCCCTGGGCGAGCGAAGACGCCTCGTCCACCTTGTTCACGAGCGGGCCGCCGCCCTGGGCGAAGGCCTGGGAACCTCCTCCGGACCCCCCGAGGACCGGAGCCAGCTTCCTGACGATTTCAAGGGCGGAGAAGCCCGCCTTCACGGCAGCCTGGCCGACGAAGCAGACGATCCTGGCGGACTTGCCTGTGGAGAAGACGGCGACGTAGATCAGCGACGGCTCTGACGATATGCTCTTTTGCCCCTGAGCAATGATCTGCTCCTCGCCCAGGGGAGGGTTCTTTGAGACGTAAAGCTTTGCCGCCCCCAAAGCCTTCGCTTCGGCGGCGACCCCGGTGGAGGACATCTCGACTATGGTCTGCCCCAGGGCCTTCTCCCGGGCCCGGGACTCTTCCAGGTCCTGCAGGACCCCCCGGGCCACCTTGGGGAGGTTCTCTCTCTGGGTGTTCAGCACCGCCGAGAGCTCGCTGAGCTCCGAGTCCATCCTGTGCATATACTCTATGGCCGCCTCCCCGGCGACGAACTCGAGGCGCTCGACCCCGTCCTGGACCCTTTCCACCTTCGTGACCTTGATGAGCCCGACCTCTCCCGTGGAGCGGACGTGGGTCCCTCCGCATGCCTCTATGTCCCACCCTCCGATGTCGACCACCCTCACCAGCTTGCCAGGGACCACGCCCCCCTGATAGAGCCTGAAGCCGTACCTCTTCTCCGCCTCCTGGCGCGGCATGAACGTGTTCTTCACCGTCAGGTTCCGCCTGACCACGTCGTTGGCCAGGTCCTCGATCTTCTGCACCTCGGCTTCGGTCAGGTGGGAGAAGTGGGTGATGTCTATCCTGCCGTAGTCCTCCTCCTTGAAGGCGGAGTGCTGCCAGACCCAGGGCCCGAGGACCTCCCTTGAGGCGCCGTTGAGCACGTGGGTGGCAGAGTGGATCTGGGTGACCCTCCGGCGCCGCCTCTGGTCTACGTGGCACTCCACCCTGGTCCCGACCTTCGGAGGCTTCCCCTCTACCTTGTGTATGACCACGTCCCCGTACTTCTCGATGTCCACGACCTTCGTCCCGCCCAGGGTCCCCCGGTCGGGCTCCTGGCCGCCTCCGCGCGGATAGAAGACGGTCCGGTCGAGGACCACGTAACCCCCCTGGAAGACCTTCACCACCCTGGCGGTGAAGTCCAGGGGGGCGCCCTCCTCGTAGTACCAAAGGTTGGTCGCCCGGAGCCCCCTGGTGTCGAACTGCAGCTTTGGCTGCTCTATCTCCCTGGTCAGGTGCCGGGCCTGGACCTTCTCGTAGAAACCCTCGGGGGGGCTCACCTTGGCGCCTGCCTCCATGAGCTGCTCCGGGGTGACCCCGTCTGAGTCGTAGAGCCTCACGAGGTCGTCGGTCGAGAGCTCCTTCCCTTCGGCGGAGACCGAGGACACGATCTTGGCCGCCCTTTGGGCCGAAGAGAGGAACCTGGACTCCTCCACTTCGAGGACCGTCCTCACGTCGGAGTGGTGCCCTGCCAGCTCTGGGTACATCCCCTTGAGCTGGTCTATGTGCCACTCGACGAGGTCCGGGACCGTCAGCCTGAACCCGTAGTAGTTGATGAAGTTCCTGGCCCGCCTGTATATCATCCTCAGGTTGTAGCCGCCCCCGGAGTTGCTCGGGAGCATGCCATCGGCGACGGCGAACAGGAGCGTCCGGGTATGGTCGGCGATGGCGTACATCGCCTCCAGTGCTCCGAACTGCTTGGCCAGGTCTCCGGCGTCTTTGCCCAGCGCCTTCGCGATCTTCAGCCTGGCGTCGTCGAGGTTCCTGTACTCGTCCAGGTTGATCTCCCCGGCGAGGGCAGAGTACTTCCTGAAGAGCGCCGCGTCGTACTCGACGGCGTTCTCCTCCTTCATCCTTTTCAGGACAGGCGCGAAGTACGAGTCATAGGCCGTGGGGGTGCCCTGGCTGAGCCAGGTCAGGCGCTCGAGGCCCGCCCCCATGTCGACGACCCCCTCCTTCAGAGGGACGTACTTCTCAGGGCTCCCTTCGAAGGCTGTGAAGACTGCGTTCCCGGTCTCCAGCCCCCTGATGTTGTACTGCAGCGAGTAGCCGAATGCCCCGTAGCCCATCCAGACGTCCTCGTCGAAGGACACCTCCTCCTTGGGGATCCCGAAGACCTTGGTGAGCAGGTCGAAGTCTAGGTCGATGGTCCTGTCCTTCCAGTACCCTTCCCTGTTCGCCAGGGCCGTCTGGCCGACCATGCAGAACGAGGTCCCATGCTTACCGTTGACCCCCACCGTGGGGACGTCGTTGAACCTGAGGCACATCTGCGGGACCACCAGAGGGTTGGCCGGGAGGGCGAAGACCACCTTCCCGCCCTCCACCCTCTGGAAGTCGATTATCGAGGCGACGGTGAAGTAGAGGTCAGGGCGCCACCTGCTGACCACCGGGTAGCGCTTGAGTATGGCGTGACCGTTCTTCTTGAAGAACGACTCGACGGCCTTCCAGGTGTCGACATAGCTCAGCTTCTTCGATGTGGGGGGGTCGCCGATGAAGGTGTAGGGAGAACACGGCTGGTCGTCGCACCTGGTCCTCTCCTGGTTGAGGGTCCAGAAGTGCTTGCCGCAGCTTTCGCACTTCTTCCTGACGAACCCTTCCCTCTTGAAGAGGTCGACGACATAGTACTTCTTGTAGTCGGAGGAGAACTTGGCCTTCAGGACCTGCTTCTTTTCGTTCAACTGGGCTGCTCCACTGTCTTTTCGCGAGTCGCTCCCCTGAAGTAGATAAACTTGGGATGTGGGGCGCGAGGAAGCCCAACAAGCAGTGAGGTCGGCCTTCTGCGGCTTCAAACTCTTAAATACGGAACCAAGGTCGCCTGTTCGCGAATTAAGATGGAGTACGTTTACGCAGCTCTCCTGCTTCACAAGCTCGGGAAGCCCGTCAGCGAAGAGAACCTGACCAGCGTGGTCAAGGCAACCGGAGCGGCTCCGGACGAAGTGAAGATCAAGGCACTGACTTCCGCCCTCAGCGAGGTAAACATAGACGAGGCGCTGAAGAACGCCGCGACGATGGCTGCAGCCCCTGCGGCTGCCGCCGCAGCCCCCGGCGCGCCGGCAGCGAAGGCGGAAGAGAAGCCGAAGGTAGAGGAGAAGAAGGAAGAGGAGGCCCTGCAGGGTCTCGCTTCGCTCTTCGGTTAAGAGACACGCCACTTCTGTCCAATCGGGCCCAGCGTGAGCTGTGCCGCGTAGGAACCTGGTCCACCGGCCCAGACCCCATCCGCCGCCCTGGCGCGTGGCAGACCGCCCGGTGGTTAGTCATGCGGTGCTGAAGGCCTTGTCACGAAACCGTCGTCGGAGCCGCGGCCCGACCGGAGTCTACTGCAGTCCCTTTTCTCTGGCTTTGGCTTCCAGAGCAGCCGCTTCTGCCTCGGCCTTCCCGAGTATCATCGGGGCCGTCTCCTTGTCGAGGAACCCTGCCTCCACCTGAAGGCTCAGAGCTTCCCTGTAGGCTCTTGAGAGTATGTCTGGGGCCGTCTCCTTGGTGACGTAGCCGATGACTATCGCGAGGCCTTTGGAAGAGGCGTAGGCGTCCATGAGGCTCTTCCTGTACTCTTCGAGGTCGATTGCTACTATGTCGCCGGCGTAGATCAGGCCGCTCTCGTAGGCGAGCGCGATGGCCAGGCCCGCACGGATCGGCTTGATGTTCAGCTTAGAAAGCAGGCTGGCGAGCTTGGGGGTGATCTCCCCGCCCTTCTTTACCGCCACCGAGTCCTTGTTGACCCAGATGCTCCCCCCCTCGATCTTGGTCTGGATGCCCGCTTCTCGGAACTCGCTCAGGACCGGGC
>JBJKSN010000027.1:0-4190 GCA_046703945.1 Nitrososphaerales archaeon
GGTCCTCGCCCGCGGCGAGGATGGCGCTGAACGTCCCGCTCGGGTCCGACGTCCAGACCTTCACCCTCCCATCGGGGTCGGTGACAGCGCCTGAGACCGATTTGGTCCCCTGCATCCGGTTCGCCAGCAGCCCTGGGTCGCCTGAGCCAACGAGGACCTCGACCAGCCTGACTCCGCCGTAGGCGTCCTTCAGCTCCCGGGGGGTCCCTTCCGAGATGATCTTCCCTCCGAAGATCACCGCGACCCTGTCGCACAGGGTCTCGGCCTCGTCCAGCAGCTGGGTAGTGAGGAACACCGTCAGCCCCCGGCTGACTTTTTCTCGGATCATCCTCATGGTCCCCCTGCGGGCGATGGGGTCCAGCCCCACCGTAGGCTCGTCGAGAAAGAGGAGGTCTGCGTCGTGGATGAACTCGCGGGCGACCTGCAGCCTGCGCCTGAGGCCCAGCGAAAGGTGCTGGACGAGCTTCTTCCTGTGCTCTCCCAGGCCGAACTCGTCGAGAAGCTTCTCGACCCGCTCGTTTCGTGCGCTGCGGGGTATGTCCCAGAGCATCCCGTACAGGTCCAGCGCCTGTTCCACAGACTTCGAGTACTCGTAGCTCTCTCCCTGGAGGACCACGCCGATGTGGGACCTGATCTCCGCTCCCTTGCTCCGCAGGTCGAAGCCCAGCACGCTGGCATCGCCTCGCGAAGGCTGGATCAGGGTCGTCAGCATCCTGATGGTGGTCGTCTTCCCTGCCCCGTTGGGCCCCAGAAATCCGAAGACGCCTCCCTTCTCCACCCTGAGCGACACGTCACTCACAGCGTCTCCTGAGTCGTAGCTCTTCGCGAGCGACTGCGCCTCTATGGCATACAAAGCAGACCGAATTGGCCTCTTTTTGCCTGAATTTCCATGTGGCGCCGGGGGACAACGGAGTGCGACCCCACCAATCTTAAATAACGTAAAGGGGTTCAGAATCTTGGGATGGCTCTCTTCGGTGACATCGGGATCATATTCGTGATGGCCCTGGTCGCCGTGGGTCTCACGGGGGCCGTGATGATGATGCCCCGCCTGTTCGCACCAAGGCGGCCCAATCCTATCAAGAACCTCCCCTTCGAGGCCGGCCAGGTGCCTCAGGGAGCTGGCAAGATGCACTTCATGATGCAGTACTACGCCTACCTCCTCATGTTCATCGTGTTCGACGTCCTTTCCATGTTCCTCTACGCCTGGGCTGCGGCCTACAAGCCGCTCGCCCTCGGTCTGTCCTCCGACTGGACGGTGACCCTGTTCATGGGGATGCTCTTCATTCCCATGGGCTTCGCCCTCGTGCTGGCGGGGAAGAGGGAGCTTTGGTAGTCGCGCAGCAGCAGAAGACAGGCGCCTTCCAGGTCCTGGTCGGAAAGATAGACGATGTCCTCCAGTATGCCGTCGGCGACCCGCTGCGCTACCTGGCGAACTGGGGGCGCCTCTATTCGCTCTGGCCCGTCCACCTGGAGACCGCCTGCTGCTCGGTCGAGGTGGGGGCGGCCGCGGGCTCGCGGTTCGACATAGAGCGCTTCGGCACCCTGGAGGCGTTCGGCTCGCTCCGCGCATGCGACCTCATAATCGTCATGGGGACGGTGACAAGGAAGCTGGCGCCGAGGTTGAAGCTCATCTACGACCAAATGGCGGAGCCGAAGTGGGTCATCGCCATGGGCGCGTGCTCCATAACAGGGGGGCTCTACTTCGACTCCTACAACGTCCTCAGAGGCATCGATGACATCATACCGGTGGACGTGTATGTCCCCGGGTGCCCTCCGAGGGCCGAGGCGCTGATCCAGGGGATAGTCCTCCTGCAGGAGAAAATCCGAAGGATGCCCACTCTAAGCGGTCGGTGACGCGCGCATGAGCAACTCAGGCGGGTCTGCCCCTCCAGTCTCTCCGAATGCCGCCCCGCAGCCGGCCCGGCCCCCTCCCGCTCCCGCAGCGGCGGCTGCCCCAAAGCCCGAAAGCCCGGACCTGGGGAGAGTCAACGCGCTTGCAGGCAAGTTGACGTCGAAGGAACCTGGGGCAAAGGTAGAGTGGGTGAAGCCTCACCGGCTGAAGGTCTCTGTCCCCCCCGGAGCTCTCAGAGAAGTGGCGCTCTTCGCCCGCGACTCCCTCGGGTTCGACCACATCAGCACGGTCAGCGGGGTTGACTGGATTGCGAAGAACTCGCTTGAGGTGGTCTACTTCGTGGGGTCTACTGCCCAGGGCCAGGAGGACCTCATCCTTGCCCTCTCGGAGAGGGTGCCCAGGGACAGGCCCGTGGTCCAGACCATGATCGACGTATGGAAGGGCGCGGAGTACCACGAGCGTGAGACGCACGAGATGTTCGGGATAAACTTCCAGGGGCACCCAGACCAGAGCCATCTCTTCCTCCCGGAAGACTGGAACGACCTTCCGCCCCTGCGCAAGGACTACGTCTCGCCGGGGAGATGAGAATGACCCTAGAAACCGAGTACTCCCCAGACGCCGACAGGATCATGGCCGTCTCGATGGGCCCGCAGCACCCCGGGGCGGGCCACTTCCGCATCAAGCTCTGGCTCGACGGCGACTATGTCGTCAAGGCCCTGCCCGACGCGGGCTACGTCCACCGCGGGGAGGAGAAGATGGCGGAGTACAGGAACTACACCCAGAACGTCCCCCACCTCGAGAGGCGCGTGATCCTCGACAGCTCGAACATACTGTTCGCCTACGCGCTGGCCGTCGACGAACTCATGGGGAGCAAAATCCCTCCGAGGGGTCAGTACCTCAGGGTCATCATGTCAGAGATCAACCGCATCATCTCTCACATGTACTTCATCGCCATACAGGGGCTGTTCCTCGGCCACACGACCATGATCACCTGGTGCATGGGCGACAGGGACTTTTGGATCGACCTCGGCGAGAGGATAGCCGGCGCGAGGGTCACCTTCGCCTACACCATCCCTGGCGGGGTCAGGAACGACATCCCCGAGTTCGCCATTGAGAAAGGGCTCAACACCTGCGACTGGTTCGAGAAGCGCATGGACGAGTACGAGAAGATCTTCTACGACAACCCCATGGTCCACCAGAGGTCGGACCGCGTGGGCGTCCTGTCCAGGGACGACGCCATCGCCTTCGGCGCCACGGGGACCGTCGCCAGGGCGTCTGGACTGGGTCTCGACGTCCGCAAGGACGAACCCTACAGCTCCTACTCCGACTTTGAGTTCAAGACGCCGGTGCTCACCCAGGGGGACTCCTGGGCCCGGGCCTATGTCGCGCTGCTCGACATGCGGGAGTCGGTGAAGATAATCCGGCAGGCGCTCAAGCGCCTCCCTCAGGGCCCCATCAGGCTGAAGCTAGGCCCCCAGCCGAGGGTCCCCGCGGGGGAAGCCTACTCCAGGACCGAGGCCGCCAGGGGGGAGATGTCATATTTCATAGTCAGCGACGGCTCGCCCCGTCCCTACCGCCTGAAGATTGGGGTCCCCTCGGCCAAAAACCTCAGGGCCCTGCCGCACCTCCTGAGGGACGTCCACGTGGCCGACATCCCGGTGATCTACTGGAGCCTGAACTACTGGCCCGTCGAAGCCGACAGGTAGTCGGTCCACGCCCGCCGGCCCGAAGCCGCCTGGCTCCGAGCGTGTGATCCACAGCCGTCCCGGGCACCCGGAGAAGTAGGCTGCTCCCCCGCGAACGTCACTGTTCCCCCACGGGAGGGACGAAGGGCTCGGCCTCGGGTGTCTTCTCGCCCCTTCTGAGGAGATAGACGCCCAGCAGGATGAGCGCCCCTCCGAACACCTGGGCCCCGGTGATCTGCTCCCCAAGGATTGTGAGCCCGAAGAACGCCCCGAAAACGGTGGACGTGGACCACACGAGAAGCATCCTGATGGCGCCAAGCCGCTTCACTGCAGCTATGAACAGGATCGTGGCCCCGGAGACTACGATCGCCAGGAGGAGGATGATGCCGGCGGAGTAGGCAGAGAAGCCGAACTGGAAGCCTCCGACGAGGAATATGGCTGTCAGTACGCACCCTCCGATCAGGTTCCGGAACTTGCTCAGGATGGTCGTATCGAACCGCTTCGTGGCGAGCACGATGAAGTTGTTCTCTACCGCCCAGCCGGCCCCTGAGCCGAGGATCAGGAGGTTGCCCGCCAGCCCCTGGAGGAACGCGATGTGCGCGAGGTCGAGGTTGGTCGTGACCACCACGAGCCCTCCCACGATCAGGAGGCCT
>JBJKSN010000028.1:0-8284 GCA_046703945.1 Nitrososphaerales archaeon
TGCCCAGAGGGAGCCTCTTCACGCCTGAGGGGGCCCGACCCTCAGCCATGTCCTTTCCGGTGGCTCTCAGGACGCCCTCAGTGGCCCACACGGTCCCGTTGCCAGGGGATGGCCGCGGCCAGCCCCCGTCAGCCCGCCCAGGGCGGCGACTGCCTTCTCAGAGCATTGAGAACAAGACTCCTACCAAGTAGAGGAGGATGCCTGCTATCGCTCCCACGCCCGCAGACTCGAGCCCGGACCTCGGCCTGAAGTTCCGGGGGACGAAGGCCCTGGAGCCGAGTGCGAACAGCGCGGTCAGCGACAGCGCCGCCGACGCCCCGAGCGCCTCGGCCCTGGGGAGCGAGAAGAGATAGGGAGAAACCGAGAGCAGAGAGAGCAGGAAGAACGACAGCCCGGCCGCCAGGGCCCGGCCGTAGGGGTCGACGTCGACGTCTTCCGCGTTCACGCGCAGCTCTCTCCGGAGCATCTCCCTGAGCCAGAGCCCCTTGTCCCTCTTCAGCCTCCCCATTATGACGTCGACCTCGCGCTCTTCGTATCCGTCCTTCTTCAACAGGTCAACCATCTCCTGGGTCTCTTCTTCGGGCTCGGTTTCGATCTCCATCTTCTCCCTGGCCAGGTCTATCTTCAGCGAATCCACCTCAGACTTCCGGGAGAGGTAGCTGCTGAAGAACATGGAAAGCGCCCCGGCGGCGGCGAAGGCGAACCCGGCGACGGCTATGGTCCCGAAGGCGATGCCCGCTCCATTGAGGGCGGACGTCATGGCCACCCCCTCTATCGCCCCGTCGCTCCCCCCCAGGACTATCCTGTCCAGGAGGTTGCGGGCCGGAATGTGAGGGTGCTTCTCTGCCGGGCGGGTTGCCAGTTTGACTCGTGCGCGTCGTACGCCTGTTCTTATTTAGAAGTTGGCGCCCCTCCACAGGCAAGAGGCGTCCTCACCACCAATCGGATTTCACTTGATATTACTGCGCTGGCGTCATGCATAGGCGCATTCTTAAAAGGCGAAGCGCACCATGGGCTGCCGATATGACTCTGGACGAAAAAATCCGCTACGGGATGATCGCCCTGACCGGCGCAAGCCTTGTTTTTGCGTCGCTGGGCCTCAAGGTCGGGCCGCTCGAGATTATCGGCGGCTTCGGCGTCAGCTAGGCTCGCCTAGCTGACCTCTGTTTTTATCTGGATCATCAGCTGCTCGAACTTCGACAGCAGGCTCTCGGCGTTGAACGCCCACCGTTTCGCGGCCGGCTCGAACAGCTGGTATGCGATTGTGAAGCGGGCCGCCTCCGACTGGTCGATGGCATAGATGGTTGTCCTGTCTTTCACCCCGTGGGTGACCTTCCCTATGTACTGTAACGCTTCGACCACGTTGTCAACCGGGAAGGCGAACTCGGCGAAGTAGTCGCCCCCGCCGGCTTCCCCCCAGAGGAACGGGAGCCTGTCGATCCCGCGCCTCAGCACCATGGCCTCGAGCTCGCTCAGCCCCCTCACGAAGAGGTCTACGGCGAAGTACCTGTGTTTCCGATGCAGCGCCTTCTCGAGGGTGTAGTCGTACCTCGTCCCCATCCAGTTGATGGTGTACCCAGATATCAGCTTCCGGGCGGTGACGTGCGCCGAGTGGTGCCATGCCAGCTTCTTGTAGTTGACCTTCAGCTTGTCCGCCATCTCCTTGAGAGACTTGTCGGCGTCCATCTGAAGCTCCTTGACTATCAGAAGGTCGACGTCGTCGAACCTGCTCCTCTCTGAAGGGATCCCGGCGGCGGCCTGGAAGTCGTCGGGGCCGTCCCCCTGCCAGTCGAAGTCCCACCTCCCCGTGTCGAAGTCGTAATACTCCGGCTTCATGGGGACTGTTCGGAACCAGTCGAACTCGAAGACTTCGAGCCGTGTGAACATGCCTTTCTCCTCCAGCTCTCTGAAGAGGGCGCGCACCGCCCCGACGTGCTCTTCGGGGATGCTGAGGTTGACCACGTGCTCCCCTCCTACGAGGGTCTTCGCGAACCCGACCACGTAGCAAAGCTCGTGCATGGCGGCGAATATCGCCTGGGCGTACCCTCGGTAGGGCTCGGCTACGTCTGCTATGGCCATCATCCTCTTGAGGCCCAACCTCTCGTGGTCGACGGCCGCCTGCACCGCTATCCCGCGGTTGACGATCTTCTCCTTGTATCTGTAACGCACGGATTCTTTGAACTGCCCCAGTCGCCTCGCTATCTCCGGGACGTCAGGGCCGACCTGGGTCAGGAGCTTCACGAGCTGCACGGTCCTGGCGTTGGTGCTGTCGAGTTCCTGTCCCACTGCTGTCAATTTCCTCTCCGTAGTACCAGCGGAGAAGCCTCCACGGCGGGATTTAAGCGGTGTAGATTCCAAATCCGTAGTTTGATATCTTGCTTCCGCTCGGCGCCTGCTTCTCCTCTCATACGGCCTCCCAGGGATGGTAGCCTATATTAAGAATATGCATCAGTGATATGACAAGTCTCCAATGCGTTATCCAACGAATATTGAGACCTGGGAGCAGGTCCCGGACCGCAGTCTGGCTGAGGTGGTCGTACGGATTAGAAACAAGAAGGTGGCACTCGCCAGGTGCAGCCAGGTCATGAGCGACTGCGACGTCAACGTCCTTACAGAATTCTTCACGGCGCCAGGGGAGTCGGATACCGCCACCCTGAGCTTCTTCGCCGACGTCACCGAAGCCGAAGGGGGGTCTTTCAGGCCTGAAGTCGCTGCAGTCCATGGACCTCATAGAGTCGGTCGAGGTCGTGGCCGCCGACGACGGCTTCATGGTGGACAAGCAGCACTACCCGGTGCAGTGGGCAGGGCGCAAGGGCATACTGATGCGGGCAGACGCGCTCAACGAGATGTTGAACAGGCTGTGGACCGTCTTCGGTACCGGGGCTGCGACCATAATCGACCAGATGGCCGAAGCGATGGGGCGGCACTTCGCGAAGGAGATAGCAGAAGACTTCGGGGCGAAGTTCGCCGTAGACCAGCTCGACGAGCTGATCGGCGCCTATTCCGCCCTGGGCTACGCCGACGTGTCGATAGAGAGGAGCAAGGCTTCAGACTTCCCCACGGTGGTGAACGCCAGAGAGCTGTTCGAGTGCGAGTCGAACTCGAAGCAGGTGTCCACAGGAGGAGCGCGTTCTTCAGGGCGCACCTCAGAGGGCTCATGTCCGGGACCTTCAGCAGGCCCTTTGAGGTGAGCGAGGTGCAGTGCGTCGCCGAGAGGGACGCGGCCTGCTCATTCAAGGCGGCTCTTTCGGAGGAGGTGGCGCCCAGGCTCTCGGCAAGGCGCTCAGAACGCGGACCCTGAGGGGCGCATCAACCTTTAAACCGCCTGAGTGCCGCGCCCGGCTCAGTTGTCTCTGAAGGACAGGCGAGGAGAGTACGAGTGGCCGCCCACACGGATCGACCGCGTGCAGCTGGTCACTGACAAGAAGAGCTACGCCCCAGGGGACACGGTGAAGGTCAGCGTCTCCTATAGGATCCTAGGGGGGCTGAGGGAGGCCTTCCATCCGGATGTCTGGACCGTGGCCTGGGAGGACTTCGACAAGAGGATGCCGCTCACGCTCAGGCTCGCCCTTGGCGCCAGAGGAGGGATACGCGCCAGGAAGCTGGCGGAGGCCAAGAAAGAGGTCAGGAGGGCGAGCTTCTACTGGAGCCGGGACCCGGACCTGCCGTACCGCATTTGGGTGATGGTCATGCCCGAAGACGGAGGGCCGCCCAAGATCCCAAGGAACGTGGAGGACGCGAAGTCCAAGATGCTCGACGTGGAGAAGGAGTTCGGGTTCCCGGCCTCATCGCTCGGCCCCGGACGGCACGGGCTGGTCGCCGAGGCGAAGGCGCGCTGGGGGAGGAGGAGCTTCATTGAGAAGGGGGCCGTCGAGGCTTCGTCAAAGCCCGTCGTGATCGAGATTGAGTGAAGAGTGGCAGGCGGAGGTCGACTGGACCGGAGACAGCGTCTTCCTGGGCTCTGACGCCTCAGGCCACACCGTGGTGTTCGACGCTGTGAGTGACAGGCCGAAGGGGATCGGCCCCATGAACGCGCTCCTCACCTCCCTCGGCGCCTGCACGGGGATGGACATAGTGGCCATACTCAAGAAGCGCAAGCAGAGCCTGACCTCCCTGAAGATCCTCATCTCGGGCGAAAGGCCGGAGCACGGCCTCCCGAAGCCCTGGACCTCCGTGCACATCAAGTACGTCCTGTCAGGCGCGAACCTCGAAAGGGGGTACGTGGAGGAGGCCATCAGGGACAGCACCGAGAGGTTCTGCAGCGTGGGGGCCACCATACAGCCCACCGCGAAGATCTCTCACTCCTATGAGATAGTCTCCTAGACCTTCAAGACCATCTTGCCGAAGTGCTTGCTCGACTCCATCCTGGACTGCGCCAAGTGCGCCTCTGCCAGCGGATACACAGAGTCTACCACCGTCTTCAGCCTCCCGGCCTTGAACAGCTCCACCACCCCCAGCAGCTCTCCCATGCCCGCCATGAAACTGCCGTAGATGGTCAGCTCTCTGTTGTAGACGAACCTGAGGTCTGTGGTCACCTCTGCCCCGGTGGTCGCGCCGCAGGTGACCAGCCGCCCTCCCTTCGCGAGCGCCTTTACGCTCCCCTGCCAGGTCGACTTGCCGACGTGCTCGACCACGACGTCGACCCCCCGCTTCCCCGTTATCCTCCTGGTCTCCGCCAGGACGTCCTGGGAGTAGTGATCGATCACCTCGTCGGCGCCGAGTGCGCGGGCCTTCGCCGCCTTGTCGGGGTCCCCGGCCGTCGCGATGACCTTCGCACCGAAGAGCTTGGCCACCTGGATGGCCGCCGATCCCACGCCCGAGTTGGCTCCCAGCACGAGGACCGTGTCTCCGGGCGCGACCCTGGCCTTGGTGACCAGCATGTGATACGCCGTCTCGAAGACCAGGGGGAACGAAGCGGCTTCCTCGAACGACATCCCCTCTGGCTTCCTGATCAGGTGGGTCCTCCTGACCTTCACGAGCTCCGCGTATCCTCCATCCGGGCCATATCCGAATATGGTGTAGTCTCGGCACTGGTCGTCCCTGCCAGAGAGGCATCTGTCGCATCGTCCGCACCCCATGCCAGGGTTGACTATGACCTCGTCCCCGACGGCGAACCCTTTCTCTTCGGCCGGGACGCGCTCCACCACCCCCGCGATGTCGCTCCCCGATATGTGCGGCAGCGGTATCGTGACGTTTGGCAGCCCGTTCCTCGCCCAGACGTCCAGGTGGTTCAGCGCGCACGCTTTGACCCTCACAAGCGCTTCGTCCGCGCTCGGGGCCGGGTCAGGGGCGTCTTCGTACTTCAGCACCTCAGGGCCGCCGTGGCTGTGGAACCTGACCGCTTTCAACCCCTTCGGCCTCCCTTCCCGCCTTATTTCCGCTTTGTCAGAACACTTTCGGCGAACCCTCTATCCGCAGTCTCTTTGAGCGCACGACTAAGGTTATAAGAGAAATTAGGGAGAATCTTACGACTCGCATGCCGCCTCCGCGCTCGGTCTTCAGGGACGAAGCCACACTCCTACAGGAGTACCTTCCGCACCAGATACCTCATCGCGAAGCCCAGCTGAAAAAGCTCGAGCTCTACTTCCAGGGCGTCGCGCAGAACGCTTCCAAAGCCAGCCAGACCGTCATGATAACCGGGCCCGTAGGAGCAGGCAAGACCATGCTGGCGAAGAAGCTGCTGCTGGAGCTGCTCCCGAGGAAGGCGGCTCTCCACGGGAACCTGGTCAAGGCCGTGCACGTCAACTGCAGGATAGACAGGACCCTCCAGGCCATCATGGTGAAGGCGCTGAAGTCGCTGGGGCAGAACTACCCCACCCGCGGTTACAGCTTCGAGGAGCTCCTCACCGCGCTTGTCGAGGAGCTGAGGAGCAACAGGATGCACCTCGTCATAGCCTTCGACGAGGTGGACTCGCTCGTGCTGTCCGACCCGGCGTCGCTCTACACCATAACCAGGCTGAGGGAGATGTCGCCCGGGGCCCAGGTCCTCTCGTCGCTGCTCATATCGAAGACGACGGACTATCTCAAGAAGGTGGACCTGAGCACGCTGAGCTCCCTCCAATGGAACGAAATCGCCCTCGACAGCTATCCGTCGGAGCAGCTCGCCGACATACTGAATTCGCGCAGCGAAGCATTCAGCGACGGCTCCCTCGACGACGACGTAGTCCAACTGGCCGCAGACATAGCAGGGGCCTACGGCGACGCCCGCTATGCGCTGGATCTGATCTGGCGAGCGGGAAAGCTCGCCGATGACTCCGGGTCCCCCCGCGTGCTGCCCGAGCACGTCAGGTCTGCCAAGGCCTCGCTCCCGCCGCAGCTGAGAAAGGAGGAGCTGTCCTACCTGACGGCACACCAGAAGCTGCTGCTCATGGCCATCTCTTCCCTCCTGAAGAAGGGCGGCTCGACCTACGTCACCATAGGGGAGGTGGAGAAGAGCTACTCTGCCCTCTGCGAGGTCAGAAACGTGACCGCGTACCACCACACCCAGGTGTGGAGCGACGTCAACGAGATGTCGAGGAAAGGGATCATCGAGACGCAGCTATCCGGAAAGGGCGTGAGGGGGAGGACGACCATGATCGGGCTGTCTCTGGTCTCGGCCAAGGAGCTGATGGGCGAGCTCGAGAAGGGGATGCTCACAGACGTTCGAGCTTGAGAAGCTGCTGTCCTCCTACGGCAGGACCAAAGTGCTCACGATAATGCTGGAGACCGGGGAGCTCAACATCTCGGAGATAACCCGGAGGTCAGGGCTGTCCCACGGCTCTGCCTCCCGCCACCTCGAGTTTCTCACCAGGTCGGGGATACTCACAGAGAAGCGCTTCAACAGGATAAGGATATTCAGGGTCGACCCGGCCAGCCCGCTGGCCGCATCCCTCGCGAGGTTCTACGCCGACTGGAAGGACGTAGGCGGGTCAGCCGAGTCGCTCCCGTTCAACTAGCCCCTGGGCCGCCGCGCGGCCTCCTTGGCCAGGAAGACGTCGTAGTTCTCCTCCAGCTCCAGGCTCCTCACCAGGCCTTCCCTGAACCCCCTGTCGGAGCAGAGAAGCAGGACGAAGGGCATGTCCTGGACCAAGAACCCTCTCTGGCTCGTCCCCAGGCGCCTCCCAGCCAGCAGGGCGATGCCCTTCAGCTTCTTCGAGTCGTTCCAGATCCTGACCTGCAGGGGCCAGGGGACCGAGTCGAGGGTGTACCTGAGCCCCCCGTCCCCCAGGGCCTTCCAGAGCTCCGACGCGAGCATGGGGTCGAGATATCTCAGGAGCCTCCAGTTCTTCCCGCGCATCATCCTGCCCATGACCACGTCGGCCCTGGAGATGACCTCCAGCGCCGAAGCCTTCCGCTCTTCGTGCACCCTGGACCGGGCCACGGCGGTGAATAGGTCGCGGATCTTCTCCCTGGGCTGCCCGGGGTATGCGCGCAGGGCCTTCAGCGCGGCCTTTTCGTCCGTGGCGTCGAAGAATGCGTTGATCGACTCCGAAGCGGTCAGCTCTTCGTCTTTCCGGGCCGGGGCCCCGGACTGCAGGAAGTTCATGGCGGCCCTGAGGTCGCCGTTCGCGGCGGTCGCTATCTCGAGTATCTCCTCATCCCCGACCCGCAGCCCCTCCTTCTCAGAGACCACACGGAGCCTCTTCAGGACGGTCTGCTCGTCTGGCCTCCTGAACTCTATCTTGGTGACGGAGCTCCCCAGCTTCCTCACCTCGTCCGAGTCGGGGTCGTTGGCTGCCATGAGCACCGGCGCCTCGCTCCGTTTCACGGCGTCCTTGATGAAGTCTATCGCGCCGTAGTCCGACCTCCCCGCCAGCCCGTCCACCTCGTCGAGGAACACCGCCGTGCGCCCCCCGAACAGGCTGGAGCTCACGATGGCCTCCCCTGCCTTCCTGGAGAGCTTGTCCTTCGTCCGCGCCTCGCTGGCGTTCAGCTCTACCAGCTGGTATCCAAGCTCTTCCGCCACGAGGTGAACGCTCGTGGTCTTCCCCGTCCCCGGGGGCCCGACCAGCAGCGCCGCCTTCCCTCCAGGCTTCCACTTCTTGAGCCAAAGGATGAGCTTGGCCCTCGCCTCCTCGTTGCCGACCATCTCGTCCAGGCTCCTGGGCCTGTGCTTCTCCGACCACACGTCAGAGGGCGCCCCCGATGAACACCAGCAGCCCGACGGTCATCCCGGCCAGGGCGATGTTCTTCACCCTCAGCGCATTGGCCTGGTCGCGCCTGTAGAGTATCGCCGCCGCCAGGTATGCGAAGATGGCGTCTGGGACGACAACGCCGACGGCATAAACCTCGTTCGCCAGGCCCG
>JBJKSN010000029.1:0-10173 GCA_046703945.1 Nitrososphaerales archaeon
GAAGGTCAGCTTGCTCTCAAGGACGGACGGCCCCGCGGAGGCGGACGTCTACTCCTCGGTGGGGGAGGACGAGCTGTGGTCCTGCACCTCCTGCGGCGCCTGCGTCGCCAGCTGCCCGGTGGGGGTGAAGCACCTCGACCTGGTCTACGACCTCAGGAGGGAGCTGGTCTCGAAGGGGAAGGTGGACAAGGAGAAGTCGGCGATGCTGGCCAACCTGGCACAGAGCCAAAACCCCTACGGGTTCAAGAACTCTACCAGGGCGGCGTGGTCAGAAGGCCTGGGCATAGGGACCCTCGCGTCCAACCCGAAGGCCGGGTACCTCTACTGGGTCGGCTGCGTCTCGTCCTTCGACCAGCGGGCCCAGAGGATCGCCAGGGCCCTCTCGAAGATACTGAAGCACGCTGGCGTCTCCTTCGCAATCCTGGGCGGGGAGGAGGCATGCGTCGGCGACCCCGCCCGGAGGCTGGGCGAGGAGGGGCGGTACCAGGAGATGGCGTTCCAGAACATAGAGAAGCTCAACTCCTACGGGGTGAAGAAGGTGATCGCCACGTGCCCCCACTGCTTCAACGCGCTGAAGAACGAGTATCCCCAGTTCGGAGGGAAGTTCGAGGTGGTCTACCACACCCAGCTGATCTCAGACCTGATCAGAGAAGGGAGGGTGTCCATACCTCCGGAGAAGGTGCAGAAGATATCCGTGACGCTCCACGACGCCTGCTATGCCTCCAGATACAACAACGTCTTCGACCAGCCCAGAGAGATGCTGGAAGCCTCGGTGGACGACCTGCGGGAGATGGGGAGGAGGAAGGAGAAGACCTTCTGCTGCGGGGCCGGAGGCTCCAACTACTGGTTCAAGGTCCCCCAGCAAAAGTCGATAGCCGGGATCAGGACGGAGGAGGCCGCAGAGACCGGCGCCAAGACCATCGCCACCGAGTGCCCCTTCTGCCTCTCCATGTTCGACGACGCCACCAAGGTGTCGAACTCCGGGATGGACGTCAGGGACGTAGCCGAGATCGTCGCCGAGTGCATCTGACAGGGCGCCTCAGACGCGCCTGGCCACCTTTCCGCCGCCGGCCGGGAGGGCCCTCTGGACCTCGTCGAGGGTCGGCTCCCTGGGCTCAGACCCGAGGTCCTTCAGGACGCGCTTGGCTGTCTCCGATGTCTTCTCGTTGTGCGGCCGAAGGACGACGAAGTGGGCGCACCTCTTCCTGACTGAGGCCTCGGGCCCGGCCATCACCCGGCCCTCCTGGTCCAGGCCCACCGCGACCTCCACGATCATCTTCGGGACGAAGTTCTTCTTCCCTTTGATCGCGAAGCTCCCTCGCGGAAGGTACTCGCCGCTGGGGGCAGCCGAGCCGACCTGGTCCGGCGCCACCCAGTAGGCGTCGGCGGAGCCGAGCCCGGTCTTCCAGGCGCTGCTGAAGGCGACGGTGGCCTGGGCTACCTCCCTGACCTCGTCCTCGCTCTGCCCCTTCCCTCCCTTCAGGATGAAGAAAGGGGAGCCGAAGAGGTCCGCATGGAAGACGGTGTCGTTCGAGTCCAGGTGCCTGCCGAGGAGGACGGAGTTGGTCTGGGCGTCTCTCCCGCCCACCGCCAGCTTCCCCTCGACCGTGAGGAACCACCTGAACTTCTCATACCACTCTCCCCTCCTACGGGCCAGGGAGCGGGTCCGCGCGGGGGCCCTGGGGGTCGTTCGGGACGCCTTCTTCTCGAGCTTCGCAGCGGCGTCGATGCTTTGGGAGGCCCTCGCCTCGAGCTCCTTGGCGCGGTCGTAGAGCGACGACGCCACCGCTGCCGACGAGCCCGGGTCCCGCTGGAGCCTGACCCCAGACTCCCGAAGCGCCTTCAGGGCCGACTCCAGGTCGGCGCCGGCCGCTTCAGCCGCCGCGGCCCTCGCTCTGGCCGCCCCTGCGGCCAGGGATTTGGCCTCCTCCCTGAGCTTCGTGACGGTGGCCTCGAGCTCCCTCCGCTTCACCTCCTCGGGGCCGGGCCGCTCGGGCTCCGACAGCGCCTCTCCCAGGAAGAGGCGGTCGCAGAGCTCCGAGACTGTCCCTGCCTCCTCTTTCACCCTCAGCCCGCCGGGAGGGACCACGAAGACCTCGTCCCCGGCCGGGGTCTCGCAGATGCAGGGACGCGGCCTGTCCCTCGCCTCTGCCACCATGTCTCCGATGGCCTTCGCTATCTCGGCGCCCCGGCCGAGGAAGCTGGATGCGGGCGTCCCCTCGGCTGCGCCTGCCCTCTTCAGGGCCTCGGCGACGTACTTCCGGGGGAGCGCCACGTGCCTGCCGACTGCCCTCCCCAGGGTCGTCTCCTTCCCCAGCATGGCCTCGACGTCCTCGGGCCCGACCTCGAGAGGGCTGAGCCTGCTCTGGCCCGGAGGTTTGTAGGGGGCCCCCCTGACGACGCGCCTGGCCTCCGCACGGAACTCGTTCTGCGCCAGGCGTATCGCGCCGTCGGGGTCCAGGACGATGATGTTCCCTGGCGGCATCAGCTCCACCACCACCCTCCGCTTCTCCCTCCCCTCCAGGTCGATCTGGAAGACCCTGTCGAGGCCAAGCTGGGACGCCCCGGAGAACCTCGCCCTTTCCAGCTCCTGCCTCAGCCGCGTGGTGAACTCCGTCGTGTCGTCCCTCTCCTGGATGCCATTCGAGATCCATGCCCCCTTCTTGGGCGAGGCCACCAGCCACACGTCTTCGCCCCCGGGCCTCCTGAAACGGAAGAGTTGGGCGCCTCCTCTCCTGTAAATGTTATTAACGTAGGTTCCACGCAACGCCGAATCGATTTCTTTGGCGAGCACCAAGACTTCGAAGCCGGATAGTTCGGCCACGAAGCCTCAGCCGACGGCGGCGTTTGATAAGCTATACTGGACCAGGCTGGGGCTGGCGGCCCTGGCCGGGGTGGGGACCCAGATGCTCAACCAAGCCTACGGGTTTGACTGGTCCTTCGGCGTCAGCATCGGGATAGGCGTCTATCTGGTTTCGTATTACTTCGCCTTCTATGGATGGTACCGCGGCATGCCGAGAGAGCAGCAGGGGAAGATATACACGACGGGGGTCGGCGGCTACGTGATGGTCTTCCTGTTCACTTGGATGCTCGGCTTCACTCTGCAGATTGCTGGCTTCCCGCTGTGAGCTTCGAGTAGCTCAGCAGGGTGTCCGCATAGCCCCGGTCGAAGTCGTCCGCCATCTGGCTCGAGGTAATCGACTTCGCCGCCCTCTCTACCTTGGCGCTCTCCCAGGTCTGCAGAGTGCTGTCCTTCCCCTTGGCCATGCTCGCGAGTATCCCAGCGGCCGCGGTCAGGCTTCCCCTCTCCCTCTCAGACTTCACGTCAGGCAGGAGCGCCTGTATCTTCTGCTTCGCCTCGTCAAGGTCGGACTTGGCGAGGGACTCGATTATTGATGCTATGTCGTGCTGCAATGCCTTCCCAGGAACGAATCCCTGAGATATTTAACCATCCTCGGCCCGGACTCGGCTTCCGGTCGCCTCTCTGAGACTCTCGCCCCACGATGTCTGCGGGACCCGTCCCGACCGGCTTCAGGTGATCCCCGCCGGCCCGATCTCCAGGGTCGCCATCTTCCCCGACGGGGTGGCGGTCGCCGTCACCACGCTCCCCTGACGCTCAAGCCTCACCGACCCGTGGACCAGCTGCTCCACCGTCCTCCCGCCTATGCCGACGTCCCCGGTCGCGCCGAAGGTGACCCTGTTGGTCAGGAGATACGCCCTGGCGTTGATGTACGCGTCCCTGGCCATCTCGCTCAGGTGGACGTCCAGGGCCCCCTGCCTGCTGGGGAGGTTCGACCTGCCCGGGAGCGCGACCGAGAAGTTGCGCGTGAGCGTGTCGACCACCACCAGCCTGCATCGGGCGGTCACCCTCCTCCCCTGCATCCCCCTCACGGTCTCCATCTGCTCTGGGGCTGAGTCCGACCTCATGAACACGACCCTCTCCAGGACACCCTTGGTGTCCCATCCTCTGGCTCCGGCGATCTGCTCGAGCCTCTCCGGCCTGAACGCTCCCTCGGTGTCCACATAGAGGACGCTGTCTCCCTTCATGGCGGCGCAGAGGGCCGCCTGCATGGCCAGCTGCGACTTGCCGCTGTTGCTCCTCCCGTATATCTCCGTCAGGGTCCCGGCCCTGTATCCGCCGGAGAGAAGGGCGTCGAGGCCCGCAGCCCCAGACGTGTAGCGGGGGAACGAAGCGACCCACCTGATGGCCTCCCCGGCGGTATCGGTCCCAGCCGTTCTATTCCCCTCCCGAGTCGTTTCATCACCGATGTCTTTTTAACTGTGAACCGGCCCACGAAATCCGCAAGTGAGCCCACAGCCCTTCCAGCCTCCTCAGCAATCAAGGCGCCCTCTGAGCATCCTGCAAAAGTCAATGAGCAAACAGGTCTCGGTGCGGCTGAAGAACGAGATCGAGTACAAGGGGAAGATGTCCAACGTCGACCCGTACATGAACGTGATACTGGTCGACGCCGAGGAGTCGGAGAACGGGAACAAGATTGCGAACTATGGCAAGGTCGTGATCAGGGGCAACAACGTCCTCTACGTGAAGATAGAAGACCGCCTATAGCCTAGTCGGACGGGCAGCTCACCCGACGGACTCGGTCTTGCCGGTGACGTAGTCGAAGCTCCCCTGGGCGTCTGTCGTCGTCCCATACGCCCTCCTGAAGAAGCTGGTGACGCTCTTGACGTCGTGCATCAGCAGCTCGGCGCTGTTCGGATGCGAGGCGTCCACCGCCTGCGGCCAGTCGATCAGCCAGAATGACGCGCCGTCGGTGAGTATGTTGTACTCGCTGAGGTCGGCGTTCACCAGCCCTGCCACGGTGTACGCGGTCCTCATGTGGCCGAGGACCGCCCTCAGGGCGGCCACCGGGTCCTCCAGTCCTGGCCGCTGGGACAGCCTGACCCCTGATATCTCCTCCAGGAGGACCGTGCTCCTGCTGTAGGCGACTGCCCGTGGGAACGACGACGACAGCCCCTCGAGCTTCCTCAGGGCGTGGTACTCCCGTCTCGCGGCCTCGTAGTTGGCTGTCATCCAGCTCCTGAACGCAGCCTCCTCCCTTGCCCGCTTCTTCCTCACGCTGGTGAACGACGTCCTCCCTATCTTGTAGAGCTTGAGGGCATAGGCCGCCCCCTCCTCGGTGAGCGCCTCGTACACGTCTGACTCTTTCCCCTTCGCGATGACTGCGCCCAGGGCGAAGATGAGGTCCTTCTTCACGTAGTCCTTGAGCGCCATCGCCTCCACTCCCTCCCTGGTGAGGACGAACCCCTGGCCCCTCCTGGCCAGGAGCCCCTTCTTCTCCAGGTCTGCCGTGGCGTAGCTCACCCTCTCCACAGGGAGGCGGCTCATGCGCGACAGCCTCCCGACGTCCGGGGTCCCGTACCCCGTGGACGCGCGCTCCACCCCTGCCAGGGTCCTCCACTCCTCGTCCTTCAACGACTTCAGGACCCTCGCGGCCTTCTCGGTGGTGGACATCTGCGCCTCCCGGCGACGTAGCCCCTCTATTGAGATTGCCATCGAGGCCTGGGGATGGTTCTTATCACCCGTCCTCCGGAGCCTCGTCCCTCTTGCAGCGGATCATACTGGACACGGACACGGCTGGGGACGACGCGGTGGCCATCATGATGGCCCTCAGGGCCAAGGATGCGAGGCTGGAAGGCGTCACCATCAACTGCGGGAACATCGACTTCGACCAGGAGGTGGAGAACGCCCTCTACACCATCGAGGTGGCCGGGGAGTCCGGGCGCGTCCCGGTGTATCCCGGCGTGAGGCGCCCTCTCCTCAAGGAGTGGAGGACCGTGGAGGACATCCATGGGCCGGACGGCATGGGGGGCTCGGGGTTCCCCAAGGCCACTCAGAGGCCCGAGCGGAAGCACGCGGTGGACGCGATCATAGACGCCATCAACGAGAGCCCTGGCGAGATCACCCTCATCGAGATAGCGCCCATGACCAACGTGGCCCTCGCCCTAAGGAAGGACCCTGGGATAGCCAAGAAGGTGAAGGAGTTCTATTTCATGGGAGGGGCGAACCAGTACCTGGGGAACGTGACGCCGGCGGCGGAGTTCAACATCTGGGTGGACCCGGACGCCGCCAGCATCGTCCTGAACTCCGGGATGCCCATCACCATGGTCGGGTGGGAGATAGTCATGAGGCACGGGCTCATAGGGGTCCCCGAGCTGGAAGAGATAGGGGCCATGAAGACCAAGGAGTCTGAGTTCTATCTCGCGGTGAACAGGCAGGTCCGCAAGTACATGGAAGCCGAGAGAGGGGTGGACGGCACGAGCTGCCCGGACAGCATCACCATGGCCATCGCCCTGAACCCCAGCCTGGCGACGGAGACCCGAGACCGCTTCGTCGAGGTGGACGCCACCGATGGCATCTCCAGAGGGGTGACGTGGGTGGACGAGCTGGGCTCCCTGAAGAAGAAGCCCAATGTGAAGGTGGTCTATGACGTCTCGCAGCAGGCCTTCCGCGGCATGCTGTACACGATGCTCAGGGGCGGGCGGGTCTAGGCTACTCCAGCGGGTCGGCCCTCAGGAAGCCTTCGACCTCTCCGCGACTGGGGAGGGCCGCCACGACCTCGGACTTCGTCACGCAGAGGGCACCGGCGTAGTTGGCGAACCTCACCGCCTGCCTCAGCGGCTCCCCCTCGGCCAGGGCCACCGCCAGCGCCCCGTTGAATGCGTCCCCGGCTCCGGTCGAGTCGACCACCCTCGCCTTAGGTGCGGGGACGGAATAAGAGTCGCCCTGTGTCATCACCCTGACCCCGCGCTCGCCCAGGGTCACGACGACCGCCTTGGCCCCCCTGGCCAGGAGGCCCTTCGCGCCAGTCTCGAACTCAGCGCCCCCGGTCAGCTCCCTGAACTCTTCCTCGTTGGGGGTGAGGACGTCCACCCCGGAGGCGTCCAGCCCCCCTCCAGGCGTGGGGGCCGGGTTCAGGATGACAGTGAGGCCGTGCTCCTTGGCCAGCCGCTTTGCCGCGGCCACGGTTTCCGGGGGGACCTCCAGCTGCACGAGCATGGTCCCGGACCTTGCTATGGTTTCGGTTGCCCTTTCGACGTCTGACGGGGTAAGGTCCAAGCTGGCCCCAGGGTCTATGGCAATGGAGTTCGCACCGTCCCTGTCGACCATCACGAAGCCCAGACCCGTGTGCCTGGATGACCGCTTGACCTGGTCGACGTCGACCCCCTCCCGGCGCCACATCGCCAGGGCCTGGTCTCCGTCCTCGTCCGAGCCGACGCAGGCGATCATGCTCACCCTCCCTCCGAGCCGCCTGACCGCCACCGCCTGGTTCGAGCCCTTCCCCCCGGGGACCCGGCGGTAGTCCGACCCGACGACTGTCTCTCCCTCCTTCGGAAGCCTGTCTACCCTGATCATCACGCCGGTGAGGTAGCTTCCCACCACTACCGTCGGCTTCACCGGCCGAGCCGCTCCCTCAGCTCGTCGATGATGGCCACGCCCGCCCTGGTCCCCAGGTAGTCGGCCCCGGCGTCCACCAGCCCGAGGGCGTTGTCGAGGTCCCGTATCCCGCCAGACGCCTTCACATGCACCTTCGGGCTCACCGACTCCCTGAGCAGCCTGATGTCTTCCACCGTCGCCGGTCCTCCTCTCCCCCAGCCGCTCGAGTTCTTCACTCCCGCCACCCCTGCCTGCTCGCTCAGCTTCGCGGCCCTCACCTTCTGCTCCCTGTCCAGCACCGTGAACTCCAGCATCACCCTCACAGGCCTCCCGTCGGCCTCGCCCACCATGGCCGCGACTTCATCCCTGAACGCCCCGTCCATCCCAGACCTGAGGAACCCGATGTTGGGCATGACGTCGAACATGTCGGCGCCGAGCCCTGCGGTCTCCCGGATCTCAGCCAGCTTCGCGTTGGTGGTCACGCCTCCCATGGGGAACCCCACGCCGGCCGAGACCTTCACCTCGCCTCCCACCAGGTCCCTGGCCTGCTTCACCCAGCACCCCTGCACGACCACGGCCCCGAACTTGTACTTCGTCGCGGCGGAGCAGAACGCCTGCAGGTCGGCCAGGGTGGCTTCAGGGGCGACGAGTGTGTCGTGTATCCTCTTCGCGAATGCGTCAGGGTCCGGGAGTTTTGGTTCCATGGGTGGCTCCCTCGCCGGAACATCATAATTGAGCTTTCCCGGCTCAGCGCAGTCCTTCGGCCGTCGCCCTGTCATAGGCGGCCCAGTAGCCGTCCTGGGCCCCCTCGAAGCGGCTCAGCTTCTTCCTCCGCCCCTTCGTCCAGAGGCCGCTACCGGCCGCGACCCGGCCTATGGTCGCCGTGGCGACCCCGGCCACAGACAGGGTTTCGCCGAGCCTCTTCGCCGCACCGGGCCTGCACGTGATGAGGAGCGCCCCTTCTCCCATGGTGAGGAGGGGGTCGACCCCGAACGCAGAGCAGACCCTCTCGACGTCAGGCGGGACCGGGATCGCCCGCGGGTCCACGACGAAAGCCCTCCCCGACGCGGCGGACATCTCGTCCAGCGCCCCGAGCACCCCGCCTTCGGTCGCGTCGTGCATGGAGGTGACGGCCGTCCTCAGGCCGGCCCTGCGAGCTGCCCTGGCGTCTGCGACCGTGGAACAGAGCGAAAGCATGGCCCGGACCCTCCTGGCCGCCTTCCCGCCCACGGCCTTCTCGGTGGACTCTGGGAAAGAGGCCGCCAGCGAACCCGCCGCCTCACTGGCCGCGTGCTTGGTCATCAGGACGACGTCCCCCGCCCGGGCCATGGCCGGGGTGACATACCCATCCCTGGGCGCGGCCCCGAACATCACCCCGCCCCCTATCACCGTGTACCCCGCTCCAGGGTAGCTTCCGCTGTGGCCCGCCGCTATGGCGACCCCGAGCTCCGCGCACTCGTCTCCGAGGGCTGCGATGTACGCCTCCCTCTCCCTGGCCTTCATCTCCGGGGGGAAGTTGTAGGTGAACGCGGCGAACTCGGGGTCGGCCCCGGACGTCGTAAAGTCTGACGCGATGAGGTGGACGCTCAGCCAGGCTGAGAGCCGCACCCCCGCCGCCGGGACCACGGAGACGGGGTCGGCGGTGACTATCATGACCCTCCCTCCACCGAGGCTCAGCACGGCGTTGTCGAGGCCCCGACCAGGCCCCTGTACAACCGTCTTCGAACGCGCTCCCAGGTGGCGATAGACGGCGTCCATCGACCCCGGCGGGAGCTTCCCGCTGGCGCTCAACGCTCGGCTCCGGGCCCATGATACTGGGTGAACCCCAGCCTGCGGAACGCGGGGGTGGCCGCCCTGATTATCGCGAGGGCGACGGGGATGTAGACCAGGTCCACCATGGTGGCGAAGTCGAAGGCCGCCAGCCCGAGCGGCGTCTGGCCGGCCGGGACGCCGTACGAGAAGAGCCCATAGGAGTAGAACAGCCAGTCGGGGAAGAAGAACGCCAGCGTTTCAAAGACCGTCGCGCCGACCATGGCCGCGACCAGGGTCTTCGTCCCCCTGTTCCTGGCCCATGCTATGATCAGCACTTCCGGGACCCGGGCCCAGATCATCCCGAAGGGGTAGATGGGCGACCCGCCCCCCTTGAACGCCACGTTGTATGCCTCGCCTAAGAATCCGCCTATCCCAGTGGCCGCGGCCGCCGTGGGCATGTCTATCGTCACCGCCAGGACCATGATGATGGCCGGGGACCAGGTGATCTCGTAGACCGGGGGCGGGAGGGGGATGGAGAACACGACGCTCGCCGTGATGAGGGCTGAGAACACTATGACGACGGAGAGCCTGATGCTCGCCCGCACCCCTGGTCCCTTCACGCTCGTCTGATGCGACTCTTCCACCCATCGTCCGCTGGGCGCTCGTTTATAAGCTGGCTAATAAGTCGATTATACCATGCAACCGCCGGACGAGTTGATGTCTCAGACCTTCCTTCCGGCGATGCGCCAACTGGTCGCGTTTCGGCTGAGGTCCCAGGGGCTGTCCCAGAGCGGGATCGCCAGGCTCCTGGGGACGACGCAGGCTTCCGTGAGCATGTACCTCTCGTCGAGGCCGAGCAAGGCCTACTCGGCCTTGTCAGCGTTCTCGGTCTCCAGGGACGAAGCCGACCGCTACTCGGCCCGGCTGGCTTCGGCCGTCTCCAGGGGCCCCGCCGAGGGGGTGGAGACACTCGGCGCCGTCTGGATGGGGCTCCTCGGGAGCGGAGCCGCCTGTGCTGCCCACAC
>JBJKSN010000030.1:0-16795 GCA_046703945.1 Nitrososphaerales archaeon
GCTCACTTCAGACGGCAAGATGCTCTCGTGCCTCTTCGACACCCAGTACTACGACCTCAAGCCCATGCTCAGAGGGGGCGGGTCTGACGCCGAGCTGGCCAGGTTCATGAAGGAGGTAGTGAGCAAGAAGCCCGAGGGAGTGGGCCACATGCCCTGGATCAAGGACGGGTGGGAGAAGCCGAGGAACATGAACGCCATAGGGGGCTAGACGCGAATGGGGGCAGTCACAGTCCTTTACTTCGCCGGGGCGCGCGACGCAGTAGGCAAGAAGCGCGAGGTGCTGAGCCTCGAAGGCCGGCCCTCTGCGGGGGACTTCCTCGACCGGCTCCTCAGGGACAACCCGAAGCTGCGCCCCATGAAGGCGACCATCAGGCTCTCCATCAACCAGGAGGTCGTCGACGCGTCCGCCCCTGTGGCCGACGGCGACGAAGTTGGCATACTTCCGCCTGTGGCGGGTGGATAAACTGGCGCGGCCAAAGACCAGAGAGGTCACCGGGCGCAAGATAGACCCGACGAAGATCATGGACGAGGTCGCCGACAGGGACGCCGGGGGGACCGTGGTCTTCATCGGGACGGTCCGTAGGAAGAGCGAGGTGGGAAACGTGGACGCCATGGAGTACGAGGCCTACGCCAAGATGGCGGAGAAGGGACTCAGGCGGATCGAGGGGGAAGTCAGGAAGAAGTGGCCTGTAAAGCGGGTGAGCATGGCCCACAGGGAGGGGTTCCTGAAGGTCGGAGAGGTGAGTGTCGTCGTGGCCGTCTCGTCGGAGCACCGGGCCGAGGCCTTCGAAGCGTGCAGATACGCCATCGACAGGATCAAGACTACCCTGCCCCTCTGGAAGAGGGAAAGGATCCGAGGAAAGAACCGCTGGGTAGAAGGCGTCCCGATCGGGAAGTAAGCCTGGGGCTGCTCAGCTGTCCCGGCTGGTCGGCTGATTCTTGGAAAGGTACGGCTCGACGTAGACCTTCATCTCCCCGCCGCAGTTCGTCTCCACATGGATCTCGTCGTCCCCCTTCGCGCTGAAGGCGCTCCCCACGGACTTCTCCGTGTCCTCCAGGAAGACAGTCACCGTCTTCGGCTGCCCGCTCGCCAGGGTCTGCTTCGCCGTCGCCGCCAGGGCAGACTCAGGGCACACGCCCCCCAGGGACCCGTAGAGGACGTCGCCGTCCTTCGAGATGACCGTCTTGAAACCAGGCTTCCCCAGGGACGACCCTACGGTCTTCACGACGGTCGCCACAGCGAAGGGCTCCCCCTTTTCGACCAAGTCCGCCACGGCCTTGGCAAACTCGAACTGCTTCAATCTGCTGCTTCGTCCCTCGCCGGCTATTTATTTCTCGCTCCGCCCGTCGGGGCCAGCGGGCGCCGCCGCCACGCTCTGTGAGGGTCGCCGCAGGAACGCAGAAGTAGCCCGCCGGGGTCCGCTCTCCGTTGATCAGCGGCCTTGTCCTCGCCGCGGGCCTCTCGAGGAGGATGGGGCGGCCGAAGCAGGAGATCCTCCTCCGGGGGCGGCCCATGCTCGACTACTCAGTCAGCTCCTTCCTCGCTTCCAAGGCTGGGGAGGTCGTGGTGGTGGTAAGGCCGGGGACCGGGTGGCGCAGCCCCCCGGGGGCGAGGGTGGTGGTGAACCCGCGCCCGGCGGAAGGGATGAGCGCTTCTCTGAAGGTCGGGCTCAGGAGCCTCGACCCCGGCACCGAGGGGGTCCTGGTGGGGCTTGGCGACAAGCCTGCCCTGCTCCCGTCCACCATCGACAGGCTGATCTCGGCCCGGAGCGAGTCCGGCGCCAGCATCCTGGTGCCGACGTTTCAAGGGCGCAGGGGGAACCCGGTCCTCTTCGACAGGACGCTCTTTCCCCGGCTGCTGAGGCTCAGAGGAGACCAGGGGGCCAGGGACTTCATCCGGCGGAACGCCGCCATGGTCGAGGAGGTCCCGGTGGACGACCCCGGGGTGGTCCTGGACGTCAACGTGAAGGCCGACGTCAGGAAGATGAGCCGTGTGCTGGCCCGACTTTCAGGCTGAGAAGGAGACGCCCGGAAGGAGCATGGCCTCCACCTCCTGGCCCGCCTCCATGGAGCGGACTTCTTCCGGCACCACGGCGACCGCGGTGGACCTGACCAGCAGCGACATCGACTCCGTCTCGGCCGAAAGAGGCTCAGCCTCCAGGCCCCTCGCGCCTTCGGTCAGCTTCAGGTAGACCACCTTCGTGAAGTCTGGGTACCTCCGCCTCGCCTCCCAGCGCCTGGTCAGCCTCGCTCTCACCCTGATGGTCTCGTCCCCGGCCATGGAGACGGCCTGGATGGCCGGAAGGGCGAAGAGGACGAAGGCGTTGAGGGCGCCCTGGATGGGCCCCGGCATCATAACCACCGGCTTTCCTCTGACGACAGCGACGCCCGTGACCCTCCCCCGGTCCATCCTGATGCCGTGGTGCAGCGCACCCGGCTTCAGGCTCCTCACGGCGTCGTCCACGAGGTCGAAGGGGCCCATGGACGTCCCCCCGGTGGTGAGCACCAGGTCTGCCGAAGAGAGGCCTTTCCTCAGCTTCGCCAGGATCTCCGCCTTCCTGTCGCGCGCTATCCCCAGGTTGACCGGCTCGCAGCCTGCGGCTCTGGCGACCATGGCGAAGAAGGGGCCGTGGCTGTTGCGGGTCTTTCCGCCGTCAAGGTCGGAGTCTGTGAGCTCGCTCCCCGTGGCCAGTATGGCCACCCTGGGCCTCCGGTAGACCTTGACCCTCCTGATCCCGAGAGAGATGGCGAGGCCGATGTCCTGGGCCCTCAGCCTGGACCCTTTCCGTATTGCGACGCTCCCCTCCCGCACGTCCGCCCCTGCCGGGAAGCGGTGGCCTTCGCGCTCCGCGGGGCGCCTCACCTCGATGCTGCTCCCTCTCACAGAGACCTCCTCCACGGGGACCACTGCGTCCGTGCCCTGGGGGGTGAAGGAGCCGGTGGCCACCCTGGCTGCTTCTCCGGACTGGATCTTCACCTTGGGCCGCTGCCCCAGCATGACGTCGTCGACTATCTTCAGCACCGCCGGGGTACCCTCCGAGGCTCGGGCGGTGTCGGAGCTCCTTATGGCGAAGCCGTCCATCCGGGAGACCGTGAAAGGAGGGACGTCGACCGGGGACCTGACCTCTTCCGCGCTGACCTCGCCATAGGCATCCCGCACGATCACCGTCCTGGTGCGCCTCGACTTGGTCATCAGGGTGAGGACCTCCTCGAGCGCGAGTCTGACGCTGACATACTCGGAGACCGGCGAGACCAAGAGAGCGTTCGGCTCGAAGCCGGTTCGGCTCGTCTTTAACCTTCGTGGAAGCCTGGTCTCGGCAGGGCCTCCGGCGGCCCATCTGCCTCAGCCGTGTCGACCCTGCCTGTTCTCTTCTCTAGTTCCGGAGGTGGAGGGTGACCTTGTCCGAGCCGTCATCCTGCGGCTCCACCGCGACATCGAACTCCTTCCCGAAGAGATCGGACAGCATCTCTCTGGTAGTGACAGATTTGACCCTCCCGCGAAGCACGGTGTTCTCGTTGACAAAGACGGGTTCCAGGGTCTCGTCGATCTCCTCGCCGCCGTCGGCCAGGAGCCACACCTCCGACGGGTTGAGGTCCTTGGCTATCTTCACGTAGCGCTCCCTGTCGGAGGCAGTTATGGTCCCGACGGTCTTCGTGTAGACGCTCTTGCCTGGCAGACGCAGGGCATGGTCGAACTCGGCCTTCTCGGCCTTCCCGGGCGGCGGCCCGAGCTTTGCGCCCCCGGCCCCTTCGTTCACGAACCTTCTGATGAGGTACTGCTCCAGGCCGCTGTCCATGTCCTTTTTTCGCAGCACCAGCGAAACAGTCCGCGGACCCTCCACGTTGAGCTGGAGCTTCTCGAGCCAGGGAAGGAGCGGATACATGTCGCTCATCTTCTTCGTCGTCTCATCCGCCTGCTTGTTGTACCTGTCCATGGCCGAAGTAAGGAGCTTGGTCGGGGACGAGAAGATGCCGAACCCGATGGCCGTGACCGCCAGGTGGGGCAGGAACTTTACGAATATCTTCCTTCTGGACTCGTCGACGTCTTCTTCCTCGGCCACAGTGGCCTTTCCGGGAAGGGGTCGTATAAGGTAGTCGGGGCCTGCCATTGCTCCAACGCCCGCCGACGTCCAAACGACTCCCCCGAGGGCCATGCGGGCCTTCAGCCCCGGCCTAGGGGCCTGGGGTGGCGCTTCAGTCCTGGGTTTCTGGCGGCTTCGGCTTCTGCTTCCGCAGCGCCATGGTCCTGGACACTATGCCTCCGCCGAAGTACAGGGCGGAAAGAGTCAGCCCGATGGTGGTCTCTATGATGCCTCCTGTCGCGCCTGGGGAAATGAGCAGGGCTATGACGAAGGAGCCGACTATGGCGTACCTCCAGTTCCTCAGCCAGGTGTCATAGGACACCAGCCCTATGTAGCTGACTGCGACCATGATTATCGGGATCTCGAACGACAGGCCCAGGGCGATTATGTACGCGATCACTGTGGACACGAAGGTGCCGACGCCCAGCGTGGGCTCGACCCCGGTGGACAGCGTGAAGCTGTACAGGAACTTGAATATCACGGGCAGCACGATCTTGTAGGCGAACAAACCCCCTGCTAGGAAGAGCAGGGTCGCCGGGATCAGGACGGCGCGCAGCATGTTCTTCTCCCTGGGCTTGAGGGCAGGCCCGAGGTAGGACGCCGCTTCGTAGAGCCAGATGGGCGACGAGGCGATGGCGGCCAGCGCCATCGCGGTGTAGAGGATCGCGACGAAGGTGTCGAAGGCGCTGAGGTTGATCAGAAGCATGTGCGGAGGGAGGAGCTGCTGCTTCGCGTAGTTGAAGAACTCAGTCGTGAAGCTCTGGAACAGGTCCGGGTACGGATAGAAGACCGAGACGGACCCCACCTTGACCCATACGGGCTTGAAGATGAAGAAGAGTATGAAGAACGCGAAGAACGCTCCCAGGCCGATGAGGAACCGATGGATTAGCTCGGCGATGTGCTGAAGGAAAGGCAGTTCCTTCTGGCCTGGTTCAGATTCCCCGGTGAACAAACTCATCCGCTATGAGCACACCGGGAGATGGCCCTTAATTCCGTTCTCTAAAGGCTGCCTGTGACGCTACGCGCCGGCTTTCTCTTTGAGTTCTTTCAGCTCTTCTTCGAGCTGCGAAATGCGCCTGCGGTCGTACTCGGTGTCCTCGTTAACCGGCTTGTGCGCCTGGGGGACCGCGTCCTTCACAGACTGCTGAGACGCGTTCTTCGCAGGGTTCGTTATGTCGGTGGATGCTCGTATCTCCGCCACTTCCTTCTCGATCTCTGCCTGGCCCTTCCTGAACTCACCCATGGCCTTGCCCATGGAGCGGGCCAGTTCGGGGATCTTCTTCGCGCCACCGAAGAGAACGATGACCACGACGGCGAGTATGGCCCAGTCGGTAATGTTTCCGATCAATTCCTTCTTCGATGAACGGAAGAAGTCGCTCCTATTTAACCATCGCGGGGCTGACGGTGCGCACAGAGGCGGACCCTTTCGCCCTCCGGCAGCGGCCGGCTCCCAAAGGGCTTGAGGAGGGAACTCCGCTACTTCCGCGGGCCCTTCTTGCCCTCGGCTCTGGCCGAGGGCCTGCCCTTCGCCTTGGGCGGAGGCAGCGCCTTCGCCACCATGACCTCGGTCGCCTTCACCACCGCCTTCACTACGTCCCCCTCGCGGAGCCCGAGGTCCTCTACGGCGTCTCTGGATATTATCGACGTCAGGCGGACGGGGGTGACCGACGACATCCTCACCAGGCAGGTTATCTCCCCGCTCTCTATCTTCGTTATCTTCGCGTCGAAGGCGTTCCGCGCGCTGAGCTTGTAGCGCACGTTGCCCGCGGCCTCCCTGTCGTCCAGGGCGTAGGACAGGTAGTCCCTGACCCGCCTGAACTCCTTGAGCAGCGCCTGGCCGTCCTCGGTCAGCGTCGAACTGCCCCCTTCGGGGCCGCCGGCGCTGGACTCCAGTATCTTCTTCCCGGACCTGGTCTCGATCCTCCTTATCCTGTCCCAGGCGTTCCTGTAGGATATCTCGACCTCCCGGGCCGCTTCGGTCAGGGAGTTCTTCTCGGCCAGGGCCTGGAGTAGCATGGCGTCGACCTCGTCGAGCACCGTCTCTTGGTCGCTCTGGAGGGAGAGGTGCGAGACCGGCTCCACCGATGTGCTTCGGGCCACGGGGCGGTCGGGGCTCCTGCTCATCTTAAGTCTTGGGTTCGAAATCTATTTAACCCGTTATGCAACTGCTTGCATAACAACTTGTCCAAGGTGGAGAAGAGCCGCCGTCCCGTCGTCGCAGCCGCCGTGCTGGTGGTCGCCGTCGTGGCGGCGGGGGCGGTGGCCTACACCTACTTCGTGAGCCCGAAGAGCCAGTCCCCCCTGGTGTCCTACTCGGCGGACGCCTATGCCGCTGAGACAGCCGGGCTCCTGAGTTCCTTCTCGAAGAGCACCGGAGTCCCCGTGGCTCCGGTAAAGTCCGGAGGCTCGTTCGCCGACGCCAACCAGATAGCGGCCGGAAACCCTGCAGACATCTTCGTGTCCGTGGCGCTGTCAGCCACGGGGCCGGCTTACCTCAAGGGCGAGTCGCCGGGCTGGGCCGTGGGCTTCGCCACCGACCAGCTAGTCCTGGCCTACTCCAACTCCTCGGCGTCGAGCGTGGTCTCGGAGGGCCTCAGGGCGGCCCAGACCAACACGACTTCTGACTGGAACGCGTTCTTCACCTCGCTCACATCCGGAGGGGTGAAGGTCGGGGTCTCCGACCCGTCTTCGGACCCGGCGGGCCTCAGGGGCTGGCTGTGCCTGGAGGCTGCGGGCTACCTGTACTCGGGCGGAAACACGAACGCCTACGTCTCGCGCCTGACTCAGGCCGGCGGGAACGTCACCGGGGCGTCTGCGGCCGCCCTGGTCGCGCCCCTCCAGTCGGGGCAGATCCAGTTCCTCTTCATCTACAAGTCGGCGGCCATCGCAGACCACCTGCAGTACGTCCAGCTGGAGCCCCAGGTCAACTTCGGGAACCCCTCGCTGGGCGCGTTGTACTCGAAGTTCTCCTTCCACGACTCGGCCGGCACCACTACGGGCTCGGCCATAGTGCTCAGCGTCACCGTCCCGGCGGGCAGCGCACAGCAGGCGGCCGCCCTGAAGTTCGTCCAGTACGTGGTGGAGAACGCGGAGAGCCTCTCGTCCTACGGGCTCCTCCCGCTGGTCCCCGCTCAGCTCTACAGCAACGTCGCCCCGCCGGCCCCCATCGCCCAGATGGTATCCCAGGGCCTCCTGAGCGACGCCGGTCCGCTACCCTAGGAGCCCTGGTCGACACATGAACTGGCTCCGGGCCCTCTCTTTCGCCGTCGTCTTCCTCCTCCTGGTCCCCATCCTCGTCCTGCTCTACTACGGGCTGGGGCCGCTCCGCTCCTCGGCGGGCTTCGCCCCGCTCGTCTTCCGTTCGATAGAGCTCTCCCTCGTCTCGTCGGCCGTGGCTGCGCTGGTCGACTTCGGCCTCTTCACCCCGCTGGCCTATCACCTGGCGCGGTCCGGCGACACGTTCCTGGAGGCGCTGGTGGACATACCCGTGGGGGTCCCCCACCCGATCATAGGGGTGGCCCTGCTCATCCTGGACAGCCCGCTGACGCCCACCGGCCAGTTCCTCCTCCACCTGGGAATCAACTTCTTCGACACCTCCCTGGGCCTCGTCATAGCCCTCGTCATCATGTCGGCGCCCATCTATGTGAAGTCCATACAGCCATACTTCGAGTCCAAGGACGTCTCCGCCGAGCAGTTCGCCATGGGGATGGGGGCCTCGAGGCTGCGGACGCTGGTCTCGGTGGTCCTCCCGGACTCAGCGGCGGGGGTGACCAGCGCTTCCCTGGTGGCGATGAGCAGGGCCCTGGGCGAGTTCGGTTCGATCTCCATAATCGCCTTCTACGTGCTGCAGTACCCGTTCTACGGCGTGAGCCCTGCGTCGGTCACGGTCTTCCAGCTCTTCAACGGGGCGATACCCGGAGGCCTGGATGCGGCGGTCACCGCGTCGGCCGTGATGATACTGGTGTCCCTGCCGATAGCGGTGGCAGGGCACTTCTTCGGCAGGAGGAGCCGCGGTTGATGGAGGCGAGCGTGAAGGCCAAGCTGGGCGAGTTCCAGCTGGCGGCCGACATCCGCTGCAGCGGGACCACCTGCCTGGCGGGGAAGAACGGGTCTGGGAAGACCACCCTGTTCAGGGCCCTGGCAGGACTCATCCCGTCCGAGGGCGCGGTCGTGGTGGGCGGGACGGACGTCTCTCGGCTCCCGGTGGAGCGGAGGGGGATAGTGATGGTGACGCCGTCCTCGTGCATCCCTCACCTCGACGTAGAGTCTCACCTCCGATGGGGGGCGAAGCTCAAAGGCAAGGTCCTGCCTCCGGAGGTGGTCGCAGAGACGAAGTCAGAGCTGGGCATAGACTTCGCCGGGCCGGTCAGGAGCCTCAGCCTTGGAATGAGGGGGCGGGTGTCGCTGGCCACCGCCCTCTTCTCGGCCCCCAGGGTGATCCTCGTGGACGAGGTGTTCTCCCTCCTCCATGACAAAGACGGGTTCGTCGCTTCATACGGAAAGCTCACAGCGGACGCAGGGATCGACCTGGTGTTCACCAGCCAGAACGAAGAGGACGGGAGGCTCGCGAAGCAGACCTACGTGATGAGCAACGGGACTGCCGCGCTCCGTCCCTGAGCGCCCTCCCTATGACCTACCTGGCTCTCTTCACTTTCTTTACGACTCTGATGGACTCGATGGCCGTCCCGGGATACTGGCCCTCTGGGTCCTTCTCGTAGGCCTTGGTCACGTCCCATATGTTGAGCAGGGCAGCCGCCACGGCTGTCAGCGCCTCCATCTCGACGCCAGTCTTTTCATGGGTCGCCACTTTGACTGTGACCTCGACCCACCCATCCCCGAGGTTCACGCTGGGCTGGACCTCCTCTATCTTCAGCGGATGGCAGAGCGCCACAAGTTCAGGGGTCCTCTTGGAGCCGGCTATCGCGGCCACCTCGGCCAGGGAGACCGCGTCCCCCTTCTCCAGCTTCCTCTTCTTGATCAGCTCGATGGTGGACCTCTTGAGCTTGATCCGTCCCGCGGCGACCGCTTCCCGGTACACCACGGGCTTCTCTGATATGTCGACCTGATGGAAAGGCACGTCAAGTCAGCCCGCCGCCGCCAGTTATAGCTTCTCCCTGGCTCGCCGGGCCTTCCGGGGTTTCTCCAGCGCAGGCCAAACCGTCCAGGCGGGTAGGACGCGGCGAGGAGGAGGGGGTTCAAAAGCGCCTCTCTCTGCACCCTCCAGTGGGACACCGCGTTGCAATACTTCGTGATACTCACCAAGGAGTGCAACCTCTTCTGCACCTACTGCGGGGGCGGGAGCGAAACCCCGCCCAGGGAGATCCAGTACACCCTCGAGGAGCTGCAGTCCTTCCTCTCCAAGGACCCCGACCCGGTCCTGGAGTTCTACGGCGGCGAGCCGCTGCTCCGCACTGCGGCCATGGAGAAGATCATCGACGGCACCAAAGGGCGCTTCGCGCTCCAGACCAACGGGACGTTCCTCGACAGGCTGGAACCGCCGTTGCTCCAGAGGCTCCACACCATCCTGGTCTCCGTGGACGGGACCGAGTCGGTCACGGACAGAGAGCGGGGGAAGGGAGTGTACCAACGGGCCATGCGGAACGTCGCGGCAGTCCGGAGGGCGGGCTACCACGGAGACATGGTGGCCAGGATGACCGTGGTCCAGGGCTCCGACATCTTCGAGAGCGTCACCCACCTGCTGGGCGCCGGGCTCTTCGACCACGTGCACTGGCAGCTGAGCTTCAGCATGTTCTGGAAGTCAGACGTGACTGAGCCTGGCCTCAGGGAGTGGCTCTCGAAGTACAACTCAGGCGTGTCTTCCCTCGTGGCCTGGTGGGTGGACGAGATGGAGCGGACAGGAAAGGTCCAGGGTATCGTCCCGTTCATAGGGATCACCCGCTCCCTGCTCTCGGGGGCGGAGACCGGGCTCAGGTGCGGCTCTGGGGACGACTTCTACGCCATAATGCCGGACGGCAGGATATCGGCATGCCCGGTCTCGGTGGACTTCGACTTCTCCGTGGTCGGGTCGCTGCGGACCCACACGCCGGCCTCCCTTCCGAAGGTCAAAGTCGGGGAGCCCTGCACCTCATGCGACATTTTCGCCATCTGTGGCGGACGGTGCCTCTTCATCAACCACTCGCAGGACATGCTCCGGGTAGGAGCCTATGGTGAAATATGCGCTACAGTAAAAAACCTGGTGTCGGAGCTTCAGGCAGAGCTGCCGCGGATACAGGCACTGGTCGATGGTGGGCGAATCAGAGACGCTGACTTCGACTACCCAGGGTTCAACAACGGCTGTGAGATAATCCCATAGGGCAGGCCGCGGTTTCAAGACTGCGGCGTCGGCCCAGACTGCTCTTGCTCGCATCCCGCCCGCCCCACGCACGCTGTTCCAAGAGAGGAGACCGGGGCGCGGGCCGCGGAGAAGCTAACTCCGCGCCGAGGTTGTATCCGACTCCGTCTCGTCAAGCCTCTCTTCACTAGATGCGGAGACGGTGACTCCCGGTCGCTCAATGCGCGGCGGTCGACTACCGCCCGAGGTCAACCAATGGTTCCGAGATTGTAGGCACTTCTGATTAGTTTGCCTTCATCGAATCTACGCAGTCTGAACATGGATACGTCATAATCTCTGAAGCTCCCTTCTGTCACCAATGACGCCATTATCCTCCCGTATTCGGGACAGAGTTTGAAGCCGTGACCACTCAGTCCCACAAGACAGAACAGGTTCTCATACCCGCGCTCTGACAACTCGTCTATGATTGGCTGTTCGTCTGGCGTATTGTCGTAGACGCCACTGTATCCTCTCTCATAGGTTCCTCCTGACGCCATCACGGGCAACGCTTCCACGGTCCACCCCGTGAACTTCGTTACCTCCTCGGTCGCAATTCCCGCATCGTAGTTATCAGGATCCGCCGCGCTGCTCGACATGTCAAGTTCCAGTTCGATGCTTCCGACCACGAGGAGATACATCCCTTCTGGCTTATAGTATCCTGACCTGACGAAGTCGAAGATGATGGGGTGATGACCTTGGTACTCAGTGGGTCTACGATAGATTGCAAGAGGGTGTCTTACAGGTTTGATTGGCAGATCGATGCCGAGGCGTGCGAAAATCGGAGCCGACCATGGACCGGTAGCCAACACAACTTTCTTCGCTGAGATGCTCTCTCGGTCCGTGGTCAATGTATATTCACCATTGGATCTCTCGACTCCGGCCAGGACAGTGCTCATCATGAATCTCGCGCCAAGCTCTCTAGCCGCGGAGGCGAACGACGAGGCGGTGGTCGAGGGCTCAGCGTAGCCCGCGTGCGGCTCGTAGACAAGAGAGGAGAAACCTGACACATCTAGGCACGGCTCGATTCGTCTCGCTTCGTCCTTGTCGATGACGCCTGTCACGGCCCCGAGCCGCCTGAGGGTGGTCACGTTTTCGGCAAGGGCCTTCTCAAAAGTCGAGTCTGCGCATATCAAAAGGCCCGTTTCGAGGTAGCCTGCAGTTCTTCCGGGCAGATTCTTATCGAAGTCTCTGAAGAATTGATAGCTATTGAGGGCCATCTTGGCCACCGACTCGACGCTATAGTGGGTCCTAATCAGCGCCGACGACCTGCCGGTCATTCCTGAGCCGACCTGAGACTCACGCTCTACGAGGAGGCAATCGGTACCCGCCTTTGCAAGGTGATAGAGGATGCTGGCGCCAGTTGAGCCGCCCCCCACGACTGCGACCTCGGTTTTTAGCACGGCGGCAATCTTGTGATGCGGGGGTATAAAGTCGGCTTCAGACCCGAGTAGGCGCCAGGCGACGGGAGTGAGTGGAGTCCTAAAGAGGCCTCCCCAGGAAGTGACCTTCATGACGACCTTCACCAGTCCCATACCGCCCAATGGAGGGCTCCCTCGGATGTGGGGAATTCTATTTCAGACGGGGGAATCACCACAGGAGAAGCGGGTTTGGTCTTAGTACTCTCGCGCAGGGATATGGAACGGATCCTAGATATGAAAGAAGCAATGCTCGTCCTCGAAGACGCCTTCAGGGAGTGGGCGAAGGGAGGCGGGGCCATGCCTACAAGGGCTTCACTTTCTATCGCGAAGAAAGAAGGATGGCTGGGGGTAATGCCTGCCTTCCTCGAGGGTCAGGGGTCGCTTTCGACAAAGATCGTCACCGTCTTCAACCAAAACCCGTCCATCAACCTCACTCCAGTGATGGCTACGATTGTTCTCAACAGTCCCGATACCGGCGAAGTAGTTTCTGTCATGGAGGGAACGTATGCCACCGCAATTCGGACAGGAGCGCTCGGGGGGTTGGCGGCGAAGTACCTTTCACGCAGCAACTCGCGGGTTGTCGGCATATATGGGGCTGGCACACAGGCGAGGACCCAGTTGATGGCGGTCAGCGGTGTCAGAGACATATCGGGTGTCAGAATCTATGATCCAACGACTGAGAGGGCCGAGGCCCTCGCGAGAGAGGCGGAGGATAGGTTCAGGGTTGACGTGGACGTCTGTCCCACCTCAGCCGACTGCGTGACCCGCTCGGACATCATCATAGCAGCGTCCACTTCCAAGGTCCCGCTGTTTGACGGAAGGCTCGTCCGCCCCGGAACTCACATAAACGCATTCGGAAGTTTCAGGCCAGACGAGAGAGAGTTGGACACGGAGACAATCAAGAGGTCCAAGGTTTTCGTGGACCTCAGGGAAGCGGCGTTGGCCGAGGCAGGAGACCTGATCATCCCCATTCATGAGGGTGCCATAACGCCTGACCACATACTTGCAGATTTCGGCCAGATAGTCTCTGGCTCCGCGCCCGGAAGGAAGTCCCCTGACGATGTCACGGTGTTCAAATCAGTCGGCTTGGGGATACAAGACTGCGCCATTGCTTCCCTCGCCTACTCTAAAGCGAAGAGGCTTGGCGTTGGGACCGAAGTGGGCATGTAGTATCTGTCAGTTCCGCAGGGCCTCGAAACACGGCTCGGCGCAACGACAGGAAGACGGGTTAGAGGCGTGACTCTGCCAGACATTCTATCCGACCAACCCTTAAATCCGTTCAGCCGACGAAGGCCATTCTCGTGGGGCCACAGGTACTCTACGACGTCAGGATTCCAATGAGGGACGGTGTGAAGCTAGCCGCCAACGTGTACTTCCCAGGCGAGGGAGATGAGTTCCCGGTCCTTCTCAACGTGACTCCGTACGGCAAAGACAGCGCCGCCCGCGCATCAGTGAGGTCGATGATCTGGACCTTTGTCAGGAACGGCTACGCGGTGGTCCACGTCGACGTCAGAGGAAGAGGGAACTCGGAAGGAACCATGATTCCGTTCTTTCAGGAGATCGAGGACGGCTTCGACACGCTCGAGTGGTGCGGCGTCCAGCATTGGTCCATCGGCTCGGTAGGTACCTTTGGTAAGTCCTACGGCGGAATCTCTCAACTCTACCCCATGCGGTGGGGCTCGCGATATCATAAGGCCGCCTTCGTAGAATGTTCGCCGTCGATGCACCCATTCTACGACTGCACGGCCTATGCCTGGGGGGCTTACATGCCGATCATGAGGACATGGCAGACCCTCCTGACCGGAAGGACAAACAAGGAGATAATTTACGACGAGAACTTCGACTGGGAGAAATGGGTCAGCGGGCGGCCGATGAAAGACTGGGCGGCCCAGGTGGGGTTGGACGAAGACATCATGTCTCACCTCTACGGCCACGAGTCGTACGACGCATTCCTCAAAAAAGTCTGGTCGGAGGAGATGATAGAGAGGATGTCTGTCCCTTGCTACTTCGTCACCGGCTGGTTCGACGACAGCATCAGCGGAGCGATGGATCACTTCCCTGCACTGGCAAAAAGGCACCCCGACCCGAAAGTGAGGAAGAGTCAGAAGCTCCTCGTAGGGCCATGGGCGCACCCGCTCTCGGCTCCGTTCCACACCGACAGCAGGATAGGAGACTTCGACTATGGCGCCCGGTCTATCGTTCCACTGGACAAGGAGGCCGTCCGCTGGTTCGACTACTGGTTGAAGGGCGTGAAAAACGGAATCGGCGAAGAACCTCCAGTCAGGATTTTTCTCATGGGCGCCAACAGATGGATGGACTACGACGAATTCCCGCTCTCGAACACCGCCTTGGAGACGTTCTATCTTTCGGCCGATGGACCAGCCAATACGTTCCGTGGCAGAGGGACGCTCGGGAGCGCCCACGGTCCTTCGAAGTCTTCGACTTTCATGTACGACCCTGCCAATCCCGCTCCCACGCCATTCTGGAAGGTGGCGTTCCAGAACGGAACGAATGAGGACCTCAGGCCCATTCAGCGCAGGGATGATGTACTGGTATTCACTTCGGCTCCGCTGCGGCAGAGTCTCAACGTCGTGGGAATGCTTGCCGCCGAGCTCTATGTGAGCACGACGGCGGTCGACACAGACTTCGTCACCAGGTTCTCCGACGTACTACCTAGCGGTTACGCAATGAGGTTGCAGCATGGCATCATGAGGGTACGGTATCGGGAAGGCTTCGAAGAACCGAAACTCGTAAGGCCTGGAGAAGTGGTCCCGATTCAGGTGAAGATGTGGGCTACCTCCCATCAGTTCGGGAGAGGTCACAGGCTGAGATTAGACGTCACCTCAAGCGCATATCCATCATATGCTCCGAATTTCAACACCGGTGAGAGTACATGGGAAGAAACGGAGCCCATCAAAGCAACGCAGACAATATACCATTCGAAAGAGTTCCCTTCCCGGCTAGTTCTGCCGGTGCTGAAGCGCCCCAACTTTGCCCGTCCCTGGAAAGAAAGCCGGTGGGGCGACTAGGAGAGGAGTAATGATTTAATAACCCAAAATTAAGAGAGCACCCTATAATTTGCGAATGTCGAACGCCGTAGTCATAGCCGTCATGGGTTTGCTTCTGTTTTCGTCATTTTCTCCCGCAATCGCACGGGCGAGTTCGGCCCCCTCCTCTAACACTCTCGTCGTAGGAATGACCTCGTACCCGAACGTCACTGACTTGAACCCGATGCGGAATTTGGTCACTTACTACGTCGCTTCAACCTGGCTATCCCTCATCGGCTGGAGTTCCAACGGAACCTTGGTACCCATGCTTGCGAGGAGTTGGACCGTGTCGGCCAATGGGACGGTCTTTACTGTCTATCTAAAGAGCGGGTTGAAGTGGAGCGACGGGCAGCCGATCACTTCGCAAGACGTGAATTTCACTGCTTACGCGATGGCCCAGCAGAGCGCCTTCTGGAACTTCGCCCTCCTCGGTCCGATTCTGGCCCCTGATAATCAGACGACGACTGGCGAGACAATAGCACCCGGGGCGATTACTCTCCCGAACTCCACCGAGGTGGTGTTCCATCTGCCTGCGCCATCCGCTATCTTCCTTACAGAAGGGATTGCAAGCTTGTGGATTCTACCTCAGCATACCTACCAGAACTTCAACTTCACCGCGCAAAACCCAGACTTGTCCACAATGGTAGGCTCTGGTGCCTTCATCCCCACAAGTTACACACCTGGAACAGAACTGAAAGAGGTGGCGAACCAATATTACTATGGTGGCCCTCCGCACTTCAGTAACCTTGACTTCGTGTATTACACGGATTCGACGGCGGCAGAACTCGCGTTGGAGAGCGGTAGCATCAACGTGCTGGAGGCCGTCCCGCCAAACGACGTACAGTCGCTGAGTCACGTCCCAGGAATCACCATCGGGACCCAGGAGGATCAGTCAAACATCTACTTGACGTTCAACATGAGTCCCACTCTGGCCGATAACTCGACCAACCCAGTTTCGAATCAGCTTGTCCGAAAAGCCATAGCCATGTCTCTGAACATCAATCAGATTCTAAACGCCTCTCTGGGCCAAGGGAATTACTTGCTAGCGAACCAGATTGAAGTACCCAACATGATGTACGGCGGCCAGAGCGTCCAAAACACTACCATACCCACCCCGGAGTACCCCTACAACCCCACCGAAGCGGCGAGCCTGTTCAATCAGGCAGGCTACCCAATTGGCCCTAGCGGAAACAGGTTCTCTCTCACAATCACGGCCCAGTCAGGAGGGGTGGGCAACGCAGGGACGGGCCCAACTACCGAGATGCTGCAGCTGATTCAGAGCCAGCTGAGCCAGGTCGGGATCCAGGTGACGATCAACATCCTAGACGCCACGTCATATGACAATGCAGTCTTCGGCGCCGCGCCGCCGAAGAGTTGGAACCTCGCCCTAGGGGTGATTTCAGAGTCGCCCGATGCCGATGTTGCCCCATACTTCATGGTGGGTTCGCTCGCGGGCAACGCAGGGCCAGGCGGCTTCAACGCTGGCACCTACAACAATCCTCTCGTCAACCAGCTCATCCTCCAAGAAGAGAATACCACGAATCCTGTACAGAGAATCGCCATAATCCAGAGGATAGATGGCATCATCCACAACCAGCTTCCTGTATTGGAGCTGTACTACCAACTGGAGTTTGTCGCATACAACTCCAACCTCAAAGGGTTCCAGTTTGGTCTTGGCGAACCAGACTACGACTACTGGGGCAATCTGAAGAGCCAGTCGCTTGACCAGGTGTATCTCCAATCTTCGCCGTCCAGCGTCTCCAGCACGACCCAGTCGATTACGACTTCGGCTCAGAGCACACAGACCTCAAGCTCTGGCAACACCGGGATGAGCTACACTACAATAGGCATCGCTGCGGCGGTTGTTGCAATCGTAATCATAGCCGCGGTGATGGCAGTGACGAGAAGGGGAAGACC
>JBJKSN010000031.1:0-6162 GCA_046703945.1 Nitrososphaerales archaeon
TGGCCGAGCTCGACGAGAGCATAACGGCGGCGAAGTCGCTCACGGCCACCCAGATCAAGCAGATCAGGGCCTACGTCAACTTCGCCGGGGTCGTGGCCTCGGCGCTGGACACCATGAGGCTGTACATACGGGCCAAGGCGCTGGCGGACAACGTCGCGATCAGGTACGCGAAGGACCAGAGCAGGGAAGGGAAGAGGGCTGTGTCCATGGGAGAGACCGAGATCGTCCCCCTGTTCAGGGCCGCGGGGTACATCCTCACAAGGCCCGAGGTGGAGATCAAGGCGTCCGACCAGTACATACCCGGCCTCCGCGTGATCAAGAAGGCGATCGAGGAGAGGTTCAAGGACGCTTCTTCCGAGATCGAGTCATTCGAGAGGCTCCTGGCGCAGAAGGAGACCGAGACGTCCAGGCTGAAGAGGGACATGGGGAAGGTGAAGGTCGACTTCAGCGGCAAGAAGAAGCTGATGGGGAAGAACTACGAGGCCCTGGAGAAGGAGGCGACCGGGATCAGGACCCAGCTTGAGCTGCTCAGGGCCGAAGGCCAGGCCGTCGGCAGGGAGCTCGAGATGGTGAAGGAGCTGGAGAAGGGGCTAGAACTCACGTCCCAGTACAGGAAGAGCCTGAACTCCGTGGCCACCCAGACGGTGACGCTCAACGAGATGATGAGCAAGATGACCTCGGCCGGGAGCTACTTCGAAAGGGTGGTCGAGCTGAGCCAGAACGAGCAGAACAGGATCATGGAGAAGATCCTGAGGGAGGAGGAAGAGAGCCTCCGCGGCGAGGAGATCCTCAAGGAGATCGTCGACAGGGACCGCTTCAAGAGCATGGTGAAGAGCTACCTGCGGGTCTTCGGGCTCCCGAGCTACTCCGGGCTCTCAGACTCCTACAGGACAGACATGATCTGGGCGACGGTCGGGATCCCCCACGGGCTCTGGGACCAGGACCTGCAGGGCTCGCTGTCCAGCGTCCTCAACTCCTACTCCAACGTCGAAGCGAGCAAGAGCATCTCCATACGCCAGATACCGCAGCTCGACCCCTGGACCATCACCTTCCTGATAGTGCTGGCCAAGGCCAGCGTGGACCAGATAGAGAGCTTCTCAGGGATGAAGAACGACTCGGACGCCGTCCGCAAGTCCGAGAAGGCCCTCTTCAGGAGCTTCCTCCTGGAGCACGGCTACAAGAACGTAGAAGACCTGGTATCCCTCTTCGAGGGCGGCTCTAGGGCAGGGAAGTAGGGCGGCCTTGGCGGCCGAAGCAAGGACTGAGGTCATCGACAGGATAGAGAGGTACATCACCCCAGTACTGACAGGCGCCTGCTCCTTCCTCTTCCTCCTCCTCGTCCCCTTCCTCCCGGGTTCCCCGGTCCTCCCCGCCCTGGTGTCGCTGGGGCTCGCGTTCTACTCGGCCAGGCGGCCCAGGGGGGCGGCGATCACCTTCTATGCCCTCGTCTTCGTGTCCATAGTCTGGCAGCTGGTCGGGTTCGGCCTCATCCAGCTCGCCGCTCGCCCGGCCGGCCTGGTCATCGCCTTCGTCCTCCTCGCGCCCCTGCTGGTCAACTTCCTGAACCCGAAGCTCTCGCCCGCGTCCCTGTCGGTCATCTTCCTCGCTGTGGCAGTCATGCTCACCCCGGAGTACTACCTCTCGGTCCCGCTGGTCGCCGCGGCCGTGGTCATGGACGGGCTGGCCAGCGTGGCAGCCGACGCGAGCACCTTCATCTTCACCCTCGCCCCCCTGCTCCTGGTCGAGAACGCCCTCTACTTCGGGACCCCCGGCGTCAGCCCCGACTCCCCCCCGATCATGTTCGCCCAGCTCTCGAGGGTGGCGGCTGGGATCAGGCCCTCGCTCCCGGGGCTCAACTTCTTCCTTACGGGCCTCCCCCAGGGGCTCTTCTCCGGGAGCATCCCGTCCGTGGTCGCCTATCTCACCGAGAGGGCCTACGTCCTGCTCATCCCCCTGGCGGTCTTCGCCGTCATCTTCTCGCTGTCGGTGTCCGCGGCAGGGATACTCACGTCGGTCAGGGACAGGCTCCTGGCGTTCGCCCGGCTGTCCAGGGCCCTGAAGGTCGCCTGGCCTGCTATCGTCATCGTGGTGACCACCGCGGTCTTCGCTGGCCTCCTCATCGCACTCTCGCCCGACAACCTGGCAGGCTACCAGACCGGGCTCTCCCCGGACCCCGCCCACCTGGCGCTGGCTTCGATGATGGTGGGGGCCACGGTCATCGGCGCGGCCCTGTCGCTGAACGGCCACGTGAACTCGATCATGCGGAACTCCACCATCTCCCGCGACTCCCTGGCGCAGTCCCTGGGTACAGCCAAGAAGCTGACCGGGGACCTGAGGGTCCTCGCCGAGAAGGTGAACGGCTCGGCCCCTTCGGTGGGGCTGAGGGTGGAGACGTCGGTCCTCGACGAGTACTCCTCGTACATCGCCGACATAGAGAGGCAGCTCCCGTCGTCCAGCGTCCAGGCGGTGTCGACCTGGGACGGGGACCTGCGGGCCAGGATCATACCCACACTAGAGAGCCTCCCGGAGCAGATCAGGGTGAAGGTGGTGAACGAGCTGAACTCCGTCATCTCCATCTCCAAGTCTGTGAACAACACCATGGAGCACGTCGGCTCCGGGACGGTCTTCCCGGGAGAGGGGCTCTCGGTGCTCGGGCTGTCCACCGACGACGCCCTGGACACCTACGCCCGCTTCACGGCCGAGGTCAAGGTGAAGGTCTCGGAGCTCTACACGCAGTACGTGGCCGCGGCCAAGGCCCTGGACGTCCTCATCGACAAGACCGTCTCAGAGCCCCCGGTGAACCCCGAAGTGCTCATCTCCACCCAGGACTACGTGACGGCGATGCGGCTCCTGGCCGAGGACTACAGCATGACATTCCACCTGGAGTACAAGGACGAGCTCGAATCCAAGGCCAAGGAGTTCGTGGAGAAGCTCACGCTGTTCTCGAAGGGCTTGCCGGAGGAGGACCGAGCCAAGCTCGCCCCCTTCCTGGACCTCGGGGAGCCCAGGCCGCTGGACTCGCAGCGCATCCTGACGCTGGTGGAGGGCGCCCTGGCCTCAGTCAGGGGGATGGTCAGGGACGCGGCAGGGGACGCCGAGCGCCTGGCGAGCATGGTGGCGACGCTGATGCCTGCGGCGACCACGGTCCTCAAGTTCGAGACGCTCGCGGAGCTCGAAGGGCTGAAGGCGCTGGGGCGGGAGGCGGGTGCGCTCCGGCCGGCGCTGGCCCAGGTGTCGAAGCTGCTGGTGAAGGCGAAGGCGGCCCTGGAGGCGCACATGGAATCCGAGAGGAACGACGGCGAGAACCTGATACTCGTCGCTCAATACCCCCTCGCCCAAAGGCTGATTCGAGGGATGGCGGAGACCAAGCGCGAGGTCTCCCTCGCCGAGCTCCCGTTCCAGCCCGATGCCGCTCATCTCTACGCGAAGATCTACGTCGCCAGCGACCCTGCTGCGAGGTACGATAGTCAGAACGAGACGCTGCTGCTCGGACATGCCTAAGTGCGCCAACGGCCACCAGACGAAGGTGGCCTCGAAGTGCCAGCAGTGCGGGGCCCCGGTCAGGTTCAAGGACAGCCTTCCGGACCTGGTCCCCCTCCCTCCCCCGGAAGCGGAGTTCGAGGAGACGGCCGTGCTGTATGTCGGGTCCCCGCCGGCTGCCGGCCAGGGGGCCTACGTAGCCGAAGCCGTCCTCGGGAAGGAGAAGAGCTCTTCGAAGCGGTTCGTGGTGGAGAAGGTCGAAGGCGGGACCTGGCTGGACTACAACGCGAAATACGCCGAAGCCATGTCCGCATGGCTCAGGCTCGTGGAGTTCAGGAAGTCGAAGTACAGGCTCCTGGTGGTTGACTCCACCAGCCCGCTCGCGGTGCTGGTGGTCAACACGGTCCCCCTCCCTGAGAGCACCGTCGTCCTGGCCACCTACCCAGGGAGGTCGGCCACCCCCATCGCCCAGAACACCAGCTACGCCGCGCTCCAGCTCGCCAGGCGGAGAGGGATGCACGTCATCCTCGCCGTGGACTCGTTCGCCGAGCACCTCGCCGTCTTCGCAGAGGGGAAGGGGCTCTACACCGGGGAGAACGCCTTCGTCCAGGCGGTGGGCTATCTGCTCTCATTCCTCCCCGACGTGGTCGACCTCGTCCAGAAGGACGCGAGGCTGGGCATAGGGGTGCACTTCTTCTCCGTCCTCCTGTCCGGCTCGGACAGGGTCTTCCGCAGCCTTGACGAGGCGATCTCGCTGCTCGTGACCCAGAACTCGCTGGGAGGAGGGTACGAGAGGGTGATCACCACCCACCTGCTCGCGTCCGCCCTCCCCGACGCCGAGAAGGGGATCAAGGCGGCCTTCGGCCGGCTCAGCACAGCCCCGGGCCAGAACCTGATGAACGCCGAGTTCCGCTCCAGGGACAAGCCCACCGGCTACGGCCTGTACGACCTGTTCCTCCTCTTCGGGGTGAAGGAGCCGAGCGTGTTCGAGGAGCTGAGGAAGGGATACCAGACCATCGCGTCCTCGGCCTCGGACCTCAGCCTCGAAGGCGGCCTTTCCTCCGCCCCCCTGGAGGTCCCCCAGGCAGAAGAGGAGGCAGGCGAGGATGAGCCTGAGGCTACGGAAGGCGAGGAGACGGCCCAGGCCTCCCTGATGAAGGACTTCCTGCTCGCGAGGGCCTACACCTACGCCCTCTTCCTGCAGCTCAGGGGAGACCCGCGCCAGGCCCTCCTCGACTTCGCGGCCGAGGTCCCCTCCGACAAGCCTCCGCTAGAAGGGCTGGTGGGGGCGTACACTGACTGGCTCGAAGGGGTCTTCGACGAGTTCGTCTCGTCCCTGGCAGAGAAGGACGGCCCGACCCAGCCTGCGGCAGAGTGGCTTTCGGGGGTCGTCTATTGCATCGGGACCGTGCAGGACTCGATCTACTCCGGGAACGCTGAGGAAGGGAGGCGGGCGGCCGAGACGCTCGTCGAGCTGGGGGCGGAACGGGCCAGGGTGGAAGGCCTCAGCCTTCTGGCCACCACCGAGGCGCTGATACGCAGCGCCGACCAGGCGCTGAAGAGCAGGCTACAGCCACCGAAGCCGTAGCGGCAGCGGCGGCCGGCCAGGGGGCTCAGTTCAGGCCGAGCTCAGGGAACTTCGATATCGGAAGGTTAAGCTCCCTCTGGAGGTCTCTGATCCTGTGGGCGTACTTCAGCATCCCCACCTTCTCGTTCTTGACTTTGGCTATCTTGTAGGCTTTCCAGGTCTTCTTCAGCGCCGCCCAGGTCTGTCCGACTGTGTAAGACGTAGTCTCTCGCTCGTCGAACCCCTAATCTGCGTATTTTAAGATTAAAGGCCGGCCGCGCCTGCACGACCAGGCACCTGAGATGTGCTGGCTGGCTCGTCGACCACGGCCGTCGGCGCTTCCTCCGGCTCGTTCTTCCTGAACCAGGCCGTGACCACGCCAGAAGGAGCCTCGAACCCGACGAACGTGTATCCCATGGCCGAGATGGCTCCGACCACCCCTGCCTCAATCCGCCCAGTCTGCGACTGGACGCTGACCAGGTCGTCGAACAGCGCTCCGATCACATAGGGGGGCTCCGTGTTCCATCTGAACTTCCTGAGGACCCTGCTGACCCTGACCCCTTCCGCCCTGTATCCGTCCCCTGGCTGGACGTACGACAGCTTGCCGAGGAGGATGTCCCCGGAAGGCTCCGAGGAAGAAGGCGCCTTCGCCATCCCCTGGCCCTTCGGCTGGGACTTTGGCTGCGGACGGGCGGAGGCCTCCATGCGGGAGGGCGGCGCCTGGCGGGGGGCTGCGACGCCTGCCGGCACCTCGGGCTCAGGCCGCTGGTCAAGCATGCTGGCGACGTCGTCCGACAGGTCTATCTTGTCCGGGCTCCAGGTGTACATGGTCCCGCTGGACGAGTCATGGTATGTCCCCGACTCGAGCAGTGTGTTGAGCTCTGAAAGCTTGTCCATGGTGAACTCCCTGGCAAAGCGCTCCGTCCCTCCTGCGACCCCGTAGACCTTGACCGATCGGCCTTTCGTGTCATCCACTACGTCCACCACCAGGTTCCCGAGCCTGACCGCGGCCGCACTCGGCTGCTCCCTCGGGGCGCTGACTGGCGCGGCGACCTCTGTCTCGGGCGTCTGCTCCGGCTCCGCCTCCTCAGTCGCAGGCGCTGCCTCCTCTGTGC
>JBJKSN010000032.1:0-8514 GCA_046703945.1 Nitrososphaerales archaeon
GAACCTTCTGGAGAATAGCACCTGCTGGTCGAGGTCCGACTTCGCCATTTCTATGGCCACGGCTCCGAGGTAGGCCTGGCGCGTCTCTTCTAGGACAGACTTTGCCTTCTTGTCGGCCAGGAACAGAGGATAGTTGTGTCCAAGGGCCTCGGGGATGACCTCTTTCCCCATCTCAGACAGCATGACCATCACCATGTTGGTGAGTTCGGAGCCTCGCTGAAAGTGGAGAACCGGTCGGATCCTGACGTCGGCGGGTCCGTCCCTGTTGAAGAGGGCGACCTCGTCCCAGTGGTCGTACCCAGGGTAGACGGGCCTGTCATAGGTGAACACATGGCTCCTGACGCTGGGGGTGGACTCGCTGCTCCACAGCTGGATGTAGGACTTCAGGTAGACCCTCTCCTGGTAGATGACGTTCCCGAAGGCCCCGTCGACGCGGGCCATTCCCGCCGGCAGCTCCGTGTCGTCCCTGGGGGCCATTGTCCTGAAGGAGGCGTCGATCTCCGGCGTGTACCACGGCGTCGGGACGTCTGCGGCGTTGACCACGCTGTTCGTCTGGAGCAGCATCTTGTCGCTGTTGAAGTTGGGGAACCTCACCCCCGGCTTGGTCAGGCCTGCGTGGCCCAGAATCGGCACAACAGCGCTGACCAGCTCGAAGGCGCTGGTGTCCTTGATGAAGCCCAGCGGGAGCACCCCGTCGGACCAGGCCAGCCTGGTGAGCGCCCTGATCAGGACCAAGACCATGAAGTCGAGGTCGTCTGCCGTGACCCAATGTTCGGTCGCCCCCTTCTTCACCCTGAGCGGGTGTCCTTTTTCGGGGGAGAACACGTGTTTGGCGACCGCCAGCGTGGCTGCGAGGACCCTGTCCCAGTAGGCCGAAGTCTCTGGTTTTAGCCTGAATGCGGGCGAAGTCTGCTCGAAGCCGCCGAACCGGTCCTGTAGCTCCAGGAGGTCGTCCTTGAGCCTGTCGGCCCATTTGGGGTCGGCTCCCAGGCGCGTGACTAGCTCCTCGGCTGTGAGCGCCTCTCCTCCGAAGAGCGCGAGGACGGCCGCGAACTTCAGCAGCTGGCTCCTGGGCGTCGGAGTGGCGAGCTCCACGTTTGAGAGCACCATCCGCGCCAGCTCAAGGTCCAGCGCGGTGACCTTCCCGCCGGGAGTATCCAGCCCCTCCAGGACGCACTGCCTGTCCCTGATGAAGTCCCTGGTGCTCCAGACTAAGTGCGCGACGTCCCCCGCCAGCGTCCTGTCCACGAGGACGACCTTCCTGGAAGGGTCGCCCGTGACGCCCTGGAAGGCGAGGTAGTATTCGGCCATGTGCATCAGGGCGTTGGGTAGCCGCTCAGGGTCTACCTCCACGCCTGACTCCCGCTTCTGGCCGAAGACCTGGGCGGCGTCCTCCTCAGACAGGGGGATTGCGGCTGAGGCTGAGAGCCCGTCGTCGGTGGCCCGTGGGTCCCCTACGGCGACTCCTCCTTCGTGGAAGGCAACCGTCCCAGAATAGCCGAAGGCGCCCACGTAGAAGACAATGAGGTCGAGCTGCTGGTCGACGGAGTTGGTGCCGTCGATGGCCAGGTAGCCGACGGTGTCGCTGCCGAAGAACCTCGCCGCGGTGGACGCGGCAGCCTTGGGGTCAACGCCGAACCGGAGGAGAGCCTTGATCTCCGGGCCGCAGCCCTCGAGGGCCCGCATCTTGGCCTTGAAGGAACTGAGGAGGAAGCGCGTGGACGCCTGGACTTCGGAGATGGTCCGCGACTCGACCCCTGAACCGTCGACCTCGGCCAACGGGTCCCTCGCAGAGTGTAAGGAGTTTAAACTTTGGAAGCGGGCCTAGGGGAAACAGAGAGGCGCCGCCGAAAGTGAGTGGGGAACCCTTATTGGGAAAGGAGGAATCGCTTCGCCCAATGAAATTCATGCTGGAGCACAAACTCCCCAGAAGGCTGAGGTATGCGAGGGTCTACTTCCAGGCTGGCCCGACTTCGGTCCTGTTTTCACTTGATGGCGCCAGCGCCGACTGGCACGCCACCGTCGGGAAGAAGAGCCGCGCCAGCATGACAGACCCGGAGTATGCGAGATTCAGGGCGCAGGTCCCTGCCGTGGAGCAGCTGGACTGCGAAGACGGGAAGGTCCTCATCAGAGACGCCGCGGGCTATGAAGAGCTCTGGGAGAAGCCCCGCTGGACCCTCGAGAGGGCCCGCAAGAGGAAGAACTAGGGAGGAGGAGGAAGACGTGCCCGGATTCCCGCTGGAGCGTCGTCGAGCCCCTTCGGGGGGACCCCGCCGACGGTAGCCCTTCGTGCGGGTTTCTCATTTCTGCTTGTGTTCAACACGATGGTGCAAAAGACATCTTAAATCCGAAACCGCAGGTTCACCGCTTGCATGGAGAGTGTAGTCTTGCTCCCGGCTGACGCTCTGGAGGCGGCGACGCAGATAATCGACACTGCTGAAGCCGATGGGGTCCGCCTGAGGCTGCTGGGGGGCCTCGCTTTCAAGAAGCTCTGCACCAGCTCCAGGGATCCTCGCTACTTCAGGGAGAACAAGGACATCGACCTCATGGGGAAGCGGGAGGACTCGCGCGCGATAATGAAGATCCTTGAGACTCTCGGCTACAAGCCCAGGGAGCTCTTCAACAAGCTCAACATGGGCCAGAGGCTGATCTACTACGACATGGCCAACAAGAGGAGGGTGGACCTCTTCCTCGACGAGTTCGTCATGTGCCACAAATTCAACTTCAAGGAGAACATCCTCGCCGGCACCTACACGCTGCCTATCACCCAGCTCCTGATGACCAAGCTGCAGGTGGTAGAGAAGACCGACAAGGAGTACAAGGACATGGTGGTGGCGTTCCGCGACTTTGACGTCACGGCGGGGCCCGACGGGATCCGAGGGGACGAGATAGCCGAGCTGTGCTCCAAGGACTGGGGCATCTACACGACCTTCTGGAAGACCTTGGAAGCGGTGATGAACAAGGCGCCGGAGCTGGCGGGCAGCGAAAGCGACTTGGTCCGCGCACGGGTCCAGAAGCTCATGCTCATGATGGAGGAGGCTCCGAAGAGCTTCGGGTGGAAGATGAGGGCGAGGGTCGGCGAGAGGACCAGGTGGTACGACCTCCCTGACTCCGACGGCGACCCGATGCTGAAGTAGGAACCCCTGAGCCTGAGGAAAGCGCACCCTCCTGGCCGGCCAGATACGGCTGGGCGGTTAGGGCTCTTCCGGCCCGTCGTCTTCGGGGAGGTCTATCGGTATCTCTTCTTCCACTATCTTCTCGCCGTTCTCGCCCGTCAGGTCCCCTATGGGATACCAGTGGTTGTGACCGTCGAGCTTCTGCATCTCCACCTCGCAGAACCCGACCAGGGTGCGACCCGTCATGACCCCGGCCCTGGCGCCGTTGCCGATGGTCGCCTTCTGGATGTTGACCGATTCGTCCCCGAAAATCGCTTCGCGCTGAGCGTTGACCTTGACCTTGAGCCCCTTCGACGGCTTTAGCTCCATCAATCACGCGGGGAGCCGTCGGCTACTTAAATCCTAAAGGACTGAATCTCGCGGAGTATCTTCCTGGTCTCTTCGGCAATGTCGGCGATCTTTGTCGGCTCCTTCTTCTTCAGGGCGAAAGATGAAGCGAGGAGAGCCACACCCGCCACCCCGGTGACAGGGTCAGGGGCGGCTATCAGCGCGACCCCGGCCTTCTTCATCGTAGAAGATGGCGACTTTGGCTTTGTGAGCCCTTCCACGTGCCTGGTCAGGCTGGCCGCATCAGTCCTGCCTGCGACTTCTGACTTCGCCTCCACGACCCGCGCGAGAGACTCGGCCGCACTCTGCAGTACCTTCTTGTCTTGCAATACTTTGCGTGTGTTCGACTGAGACGGCGTTAACGCACGTTGTCAATTCGCCTTGCCGGTTCGCTAAATTAAAGACCAAGACCGTGTCCGAGGTAGGCGTGCCGAAGCTGCTGGGCAGTGCCGAGGTCGACGCGAGGCTGAAGAAACTTCCCGGATGGAAGAAGGACGGGAAATTCATCACGAAGACCTACGAGTTTGAAGAGTTCATGGACGGGATAGCCTTCATCGGCATGGTGGCGAGGGTGGCCGAGAAGCAGGAGCATCACCCGGACATACATCTGAGATACACGGAGGTCACCCTGTCCCTGCAGACCCACTCCTCCGGAGGCGTCACTGAGTGGGACTTCGGCCTCGCCAGGGCCATAGAAAGAGCCGCGGGGAGTCGTCGAGACAGAGCCCCAAAATTAGGTAGCCTGACGACCCTCTCTTAGGTTAGAGCTCCGCAAGTAACTCTAATATACCACCGGTTGTATACCGGTTCAAGATTTCAAATGTCGACGACCGCTATCCCAGCCGTGACCCAGTCCGGGCAACCCGTCCTGATTCTTAAGGAGGGTTCAAGCCAGAGCAGAGGAAAAGAAGCGCAGCGGAACAACATCGCCGCCGCGAAACTGATCTCAGAGATTGTGAGGACGTCCATCGGCCCGCGGGGCATGGACAAGATGCTCGTAGACTCCCTGGGAGACGTCACCATAACCAACGACGGCGCGACCATGCTGAAGGAGATAGACGTCCAGCACCCGGCCGCGAAGATGCTCGTCGAAGTCTCGAAGACAACGGACAACGAGGTAGGCGACGGGACGACGTCTGCGGTGGTGCTGGCGGGGGCACTCTTAGAGAAGGCAGAGGAGCTCCTTGACAAGGACGTGCACCCGACTGTGATCGTTGACGGCTACTCGAAGGCTTCTCGGAAGGCTATGGAGGCGCTCGAAACCATCGCCGAGAAGGTCGTGCCTGACAACAAGGACTGGCTCACGAAGGTCGCCAAGACCAGCATGCAGACCAAGCTGGTCTCGAAGGAGGCACAGGACCTCGCCGAACTCGTGGTCGACGCAACGCTGTCAGTCGCAGAGAAAGGCGAAAAGGGATATCGCGTCGACATCGACAACATCAAGGTAGAGAAGAAGCCCGGCGGCTCGCTGAAGGACACCAGGCTAATCAAAGGAATCGTCCTCGACAAGGAGGTCGTCCACTCAGGGATGCCCAAGCTGATCGAGAAGGCGAAGATCGCCCTCGTGAGCGCACCCTTCGAGATAGAGAAGACCGAGTTCGACGCGAAGCTCAACATCAACGACCCCGCCATGATGAAGAAGTTCCTGGACGAGGAGACGAAGATGTTGAAGGGGATGGTCGACAAGGTGGCCGCTGTCGGAGCGAACGTCGTGATCTGCCAGAAGGGCATCGACGACATCGCCCAGCACTACCTCTCCAAGGCAGGGATCCTCGCCGTGAGGCGGGCCAAGGAGTCAGACATGACCAAGCTGGCGAAGGCCACAGGCGGGAGGGTGGTGAACAACTTCGAGGACCTTTCGGCCACAGACCTGGGCCATGCGGGCCGAGTCGAAGAGAGGAAGGTGGAGGAGGACAAGTGGGTCTTTGTCGAGGACGCGAAGAACCCGAAGGCCGTGACCATCCTGGTCAGGGGAGGCACTCAGCGGATCGTGGACGAAGGGGAGAGGTCCCTCCACGACGCGCTGATGGTGACCAAAGACGTCATCGAGAGGCCGGCCGTGGTCGCTGGCGGAGGCGCCGCCGAGGCCGAAGCCGCGTCCCAGGTCCTGAAGTGGGCCGACAAGCTGTCCGGAAGGGAGCAGCTGGCGGCGCAGAAGTTCGCCGAGGCTCTGGAAGCAATTCCACTGGCCCTCGCGCTGAACGCAGGGATGGACCCCATCGACGCCCAAGTAGAGTTCAGAGCCAAGCACGCCACGGAGAACGGCAAGTGGTTCGGCATAGAGGCGGCGGACGCGAAGATCAAGGACATGTACCAGCGCCAGGTCTTCGAGCCGCTGGCTGTCAAGATCCAGATCATCAGGTCGGCGACCGAGGCCGCCTCGATGATACTCAGGATAGACGACGTCATCGCCGCAGGGAAGTCCAGGGCGCCAGCCGGTCCCCCAGGCGGGGCCGGAGGGATGGGCGAAGGCGGAGACTTCGACTAGGCCAGTCCTCGCCAACCCTTAATAGTCGAACCCGCTCATTCGGGAGACGATGCAGGCCGAGGAGCACCCCGCGACCGCAGAGAAGATTCTCCAGGTCGCCTCCCGGATGTTCGCGGCGAAAGGCTTCGCCAACGTCTCGGTCAGGGACATCTGCAGGGATGCCGAAACCACCGCTCCGGTGATATACTACTACTTCGGGAGCAAGAAGGGGCTCTTCGACGCGGTTGTCCGCAGGCAAATCTCCATGCACGAGTTCATAGAGAAGCTGTCGGAGGCTTCGAAGGCTGCCAGTCCCAAGGACGGGCTGGAGTCCTTCATCGCGACCTACCTGACCACCTTCCCTGAGCACACCTTCGACATGGGCCTCTACATGCGCGACTCCGCGACCCTCGACAAGCAGAGCGCCGAACGGGTCTCGGAGGACCTAGAGAAGATCAAAGGCGTCGCGGCCAGGCTGGTAAGACAGTCCATGGCCAAGGGACTTTTCCGCAAGACAGACCCTGAGCTGGCCGTCGACTGCCTTCTGGGGATGCTTAATCGGGTCATCTTCCAGCACATCCACTTCGCGAAGAGCGTAGACAGGGAGAGCTACAGCAGGTTCGTCGTAGACTTCTTCTTTCGCGCCATGAAGTGACCTAGAGGTCCACGACCACCCGCTCAGGGGATATCTCTATGGAGACGCGTGGCTCCTTCCAGAACCTTGTCCTCGCCGCCTTCGCTCCCGCCTCCTTGCCGGTGTATCTTATCGCCAGCTTCTGGATGTCCTCCATCCTGTCTCTCTCCCTGGCGATCCTCGCCCTGCCGAAGATGACCACGTAGGGATAGCCGTCGTCGACTAGGAAGCACACCCTCCCGTCGCGCTCGATGTTACGATACTTCACCCTGGCGGTGGTGGTGTTGATCACCAGCCTGTCTCCTTCCCTCATGTACCAGATGGGGGTGACGTGGGGGGAGCCGTCGCCCATGATGGTCGCCAGCTTCCCGATGTGCTTCCCGTCGAGGAACCTCCTGACCTTGGGTGTGAGAACGGCCACGGTGAATGGGCCTCCCCCGAGCTATATCTAGTTCGCGACGTCGAGAGGCTTGAACCTGTCGACGGTCTCTCTGAGCTCCCTGCCGAGCCGTTTCTGCCACTCCTCGAACCCCTGCGGGGTCGACGGGTATGCCAGGTTGATCTCCACGAGCGCCGCGCTCTTCGTCACGGTGTACCTCAGGCCCCGCGCCAGCGAGAGCTGGCCAAGGACGCGGTACCACATGGCAGGGTTCATGAACCTGGCCTGGTTGAACTCAGGGTGCTTCCGCTCTGTGATCGCGGTCACGTCATCCTCGGAAAGGAAGTGCTTCATCCCGTAGTTGATCTGGTCGTTGGTGACCGTCTGGAGGTATCTCCTGAGCACCTCGAAGCTCGCCATCGGGTATCCGTGGGTGTTCATGTACTCTACATTGTACTTCCAGAGACCAGCCTCGCTGGTGTCCCCGGTCTCCAGGGCCTCGGCCACCACCTTCCCGAGTATGGTCCCGCCGTAGATGGACGGGCTTATCCCTCCCGCGTCGATGGGCCGCGGCATCCACGCGGCGTCTCCCACCACGGCAAACCCGTTGGCCACCATGCAGTCGTTGTGGCGCCTCACGGGGACCTGCCAGTTCCCCTTGGTGTTTCCCGAGTTCGCGTCGTCCGACGGCTGTCCGTAGCCCTTGATCACAGGGTTGTCCGCGAGGTACTTGTCGATGAGCGACTGGAGGTTGTCGTTGAGCCCGAAGCGCCTGTTCCGCCTCGCCAGCCCAGAGTGGGACACCCCGAGCCCTATGTTCACCTTCTTCTTGCCCTTGGGGAAGACCCAGGCGTACCCCGCGGGGGCGATGAACTGATCTAGGTGTATGATGCAGTAGTCGGGCGAGAAGAACGAAGGCTGGTCCGCGGCAGGCTCGAAGTCCAGGATGTACCTGCCTGTCCCGACCACGTCGTCAGGGTCGATCTCCTTTTCTATCTTGGAGGGGATCGGCATGAACCGCCTCAGCGTAGAAGACGATCCGGTGGCGTCGATGACGATCCTGGCAGTCAGGCTGAACGCGGACCCGTCCGACTTCCTCCCAGAGACGCCTGTGATCTTCCCGTCCTCTGCCAGCAGCCGCTCGGCGGTCGCCCCGAACATGAACTCCGCGCCATGCTTCCGGGCGTCGTCCACCTGCCTTCTGGGCGCCAGCTTCCTGTTGAAGAGGTACCCCTCTCCTTCGAAGAGGACCTTCGTCTGCCTGTCGGGGGAGTAGACATAGACCCCTTTGACAGGGTGCTCGAGCTCGGGTGAGCCGTAGCGGACCCCGATGTGCTCCGCGAGATAGTCCAGCGACCTCTTGCTCGTGGAGTCGCCGCAGGTCCAGCCGTTGTTGGACTTCTTGCCCGGCTCGTCCTCTTTGTTCCGGTCGACGACGAGGATCCGCGCCTTCCCCTTCGAATAGTATCCTATGGAAGCCGCGGTGATCAGGCCGGCCATGCCTCCGCCTGCGATTATGACGTCGTAGTCG
>JBJKSN010000033.1:0-6738 GCA_046703945.1 Nitrososphaerales archaeon
ACGAAGGCTCCAGGAAGAAGACGGCCGCCTTCGTGGGGGCCCAGCCGCAGGACCTGGTCTTCGTCAGGGGGACCACCGAAGCCACCAACCTTGTGAGCTACGCCTGGGGGGAGAAGAACGTGAAGAAGGGCGACGCGATAGTAGTCACCACCATGGAACACCACAGCAACATCGTCCCCTGGCAGATGTTGGCGAAGCGCAGAGGGGCGTCCCTGAAGTACGTCGGCCTCAACCAGGACGGGACGCTGGACCTGGGGAGCTTCGAAAACCTGCTCAGGGAAGCGCCCCGCCTCGTCGCCTTCACCCACTGTTCCAACGTGCTGGGGACGATAAACGACGCGGCCAAGCTCTGCGCCATGGCGAAGGGAGCCGGAGCCACCACCCTGGTGGACGGCGCGCAGTCCGTCCCCCACATGCCGGTCGACGTCGGGGCGATAGGCTCGGACTTCTACGCGTTCTCGGGGCACAAGATGCTCGGCCCGACCGGGATAGGCGCCCTGGTCGCCAGGAAGGGCCTCCTGGAGGAGATGGACCCGTTCCAGACCGGCGGAGAGATGATAAAAGAGGTCTTCGACGAATACTCCACCTGGAACAGCGCGCCGTACAGGTTCGAAGCCGGGACCGTGAGCATAGCCGACGGCATAGGCATGGGAGCGGCAGTCGACTACCTCGAGTCCATCGGCATGGAGAGGGTAAGAGAGCACGAAGTCAGGCTGCTCGACTACGCCATGAATGAGCTCGCCTCTATCGGGGGGCTGAAGCTCTACGGACCGGCGGACGCGCGGTCCAGGGCCGGTGTGGTCTCTTTCAACTACGCTGACGTCCACCCCCACGACCTCGCGACCATCCTCGACGAAGAGGGGGTCGCCATAAGGTCCGGCCACCACTGCGCCCAGCCCCTGATGCGGTGGCTGGACGTCTCCGCCACGAGCAGAGCGAGCTTCTACGTCTACAACTCGCAGGACGACGTGGACGCCCTGAAGCTCGCCATACAGAAGGCAGGGAGGATCTTCAAGGTATGAGCAGCGCCGACATCTACAGGGAGCTGGTCCTGGACTACTACCGCAACCCGAGGAACTTCGGGAAGCTCGAGAAGGTCGACATCACCTCGCGTGACACCAACCCGCTCTGCGGCGACGAGATCGAGATCCAGGTCAGGGTGGGGGAGGGTAAGGACATGGAGGAGGTCAAGTTCACGGGGAAGGGATGCGCCATCAGCCAGGCATCTGCTTCCATGTTGACGGAGCTGGCGAAAGGGAAGCCGCTCGAGTGGGTGAAGGAGCTGTCCAAGGAAGACGTGTTCAAGATGCTCGGCAACCCTGACCTCGGGCCGTCCAGGGTCAAGTGCGCGCTGCTCGGCATGAAGGTCCTGAAGACGGGGGTGTACGGATACCTCGGGGCCCACTACGACGACCCTGACGCCTCTTCCCCGCCCTAGCCAGGGGCCGGCGAGGCGGTACGGAAAGTCCATTCGGGGAAGGGCTTTTACGCAGTCAAACCCGCCCCATGTGCTGGAGACTGCCGTTGGCGGTAAACTGGAAGACGCTCTTTCCATATGAAATCTTCGAGCCGAACTGGAGGTTCTGGTCGTTCGTCGGCCTCCTGGTGGTGGGATTCTGGGCTCTCCTTTCGTTCCCCGTCGCCCAATACGCCGGATACATCGACCCATTCTACAGCCCGACCATCCTGATTGTCCCCCTGCCTGGCCTCTTCAGGCTCACCTGCTACGCCTATAGGAAGGACTACCACCGCCACCTCTTCAAGCACCCTCTGGGTTGCTCCAACGCGGACCGGGGGGACTCGGGCAAGAGGCATTACACCGGCGAAAGGAACGGCCTTTTCCAGTTCGAGAACCTCCACAGGTACTTCCTCTACGCCGGAATCGCCCTTCTCCCGTTCTTCTACTACGACTTCTACCACTCGCTCGTCTTCAGCGGGACATTCGAGCTGAGGGTGGGGAGCCTGGTCCTTCTGGCCAACGCTCTTCTGCTCACGGCCTGGACCGGCTCATGCCACGCTTTCAGGCACCTCACCGGAGGGAACATCGACTGCTACAGCTGCGTCGCAGCGGGCGGCGCGAGGAAGGCGTTCTATGAAAGGCAGAGCTGGCTCAACAGGTACCACGAGGCCCTGGCCTGGGCGAGCCTGCTCACCATATTCTTCGCCGACCTCTACATCAGGGGCCTTGCCGCGGGGCTCCCCATCGACCTGACGCTGCTGAGGCTATAGCGATGACCTCCCGGATGCCCAAGAAGGCCCGATTCCCGGTGTTCGCAGCCGGGCTCGCCGTGATGCTCCTCGGCGGCCTCGCGGCCTACTTCGGAAACGCCGGCGTTTCAGCGACGGGAGGGATAGTCGGGGTCGGCTTCCTCCTGATGATGCTTTCTGTCCTAATCCGCTGACCACGCTGCAGGCGCCTGCGGCCTTCGGGGAGCGCCGGCCGGTAATTCTCAGCAGTGATAATGGTGCTACCATCCTAAAAGGGAAATGCAGAGTCCCGTCTACATGAGTGGTGCAGGTCGCGTCGAAGAGGTCGGCCGCGAGTCAGCTCGGGCTGCCAGAGACACCCTGTCCATACGGGACAACAGGACGGGGAAGGAGTACGAGATCCCCATCGACTTCGGGGCGATACGCGCCCTCGACCTTAGGCAGATCAAGGCGTCCGGCTCGGACTTCGGGCTGCTTTCGTACGACCCCGCTTCGCAGAACACCGCATCCTGCAAGAGCAAGGTCACGTTCACCGACGGAGACAGAGGGATACTCAGGTACCGCGGATATCCGATCGAGGAGCTCGCGGAGAGGAAGACCTACCTTGAAGTCGCCTATCTGGTGATCAACGGGGAGCTCCCGTCCAAGAGCGAGCTCGCGGGCTGGATCCACAACATAACCTATCACACGATGGTGCACGAGAACATAAAGAAGTTCATCGACGGCTTCCACTACGACGCCCACCCCATGGGGATCCTCGTGGGGACCCTGGCTGCCCTTTCGACGTTCTACCCTGACGCCAGGAAGATATCCGACGAGGGCTCGAGGCAGCTCCAGATCTACAGGCTGGTGGCCAAGATACCGACCCTCGCCGCCTTCGCCTACAGGCACTCCCGGGGGACTCCCTACATCTACCCGAACAACGACCTGCCCTACGCGGCCAACTTCCTTGCGATGATGTACGGCTCCTCGCCTGCGGCGGGGTACAGGCCCAACGACACCCTGGCCAGGGCCCTGGACACGCTCTTCGTCCTCCACGCGGACCACGAGCAGAACTGCAGCGCGAACGCGATGAGGAGCGTCGGAAGCTCGCACGTGGACCCGTTCTCAGCCGCGGCCGCAGCCGCGGCGGCCCTCTACGGCCCTCTGCACGGAGGAGCCAACGAGGAGGTGGTGCGCATGCTGGAGGAGATCGGGTCGAAGGAGAAGGTCTCGGGGGTGGTCGCCCAGGTGAAAGATGGGAAGAGGCTCCTCATGGGATTCGGCCACCGCGTGTACAAGAACTACGACCCGAGGGCGAAGATCGTGAAAAAAGTGGCGGAAGAGGTCTTCGCGGTCACCGGCCGGAACCCCCTGTTGGACGTCGCCCTGGAGCTGGAGAAGATAGCCCTCTCGGACGACTACTTCATCAAGAGGCGGCTCTATCCGAACGTGGACTTCTACTCGGGGATCATATACCAGGCCATGGGCTTCTCGAAGGACATCTTTCCTGTCCTCTTCGCGATCCCGCGCATGTCCGGATGGCTGGCGCAGTGGCAGGAAGGGCTCATGGACCCAGAGCAGAAGATCGTGAGGCCCCGCCAGCTCTACCAGGGGTATCCTGAGCGTCACCTCCCGGGAGACGCGAAGTGAGAGGGGAGGGGGGCTCGTGAGATGATCTCTGTCATAGGGTCAGGAAGAGTGGGGGCGTCGGCCGCGGCGCTCCTGATGATGGGCGAGGTAGACCGCGAGATAACCATCGTCGACATCGTCGAAGGGCTCCCCCAGGGCGAAGCCCTCGACATGAACCACGCGGCCTCCATCCTCGGGAAGGCCGTCACTGTGAAGGGGTCGAACAGCTACGAGGACATCGCGGGAAGCGACATAGTCGTGATAACCGCCGGCCTCCCCCGGAAGCCCGGAATGACCAGGGAGGAGCTCGCAGGGAAGAACGCCGAGATAGTCTCGGGCATCGCGGGCCAGGTAAGGAAGTACGCCCCGGGCTCCATCGTGCTCATCACGACGAACCCGCTGGACGCCATGGTCGCCGTCCTGTACAAGAGCCTCGGCTTCCCGAGGAGCAGGGTGATCGGCTTCAGCGGGGTGCTCGACTCCAGGAGGATGGCCTACTACGCCTCGAGGTCCATCGGCATCGCCCCGGAGGCCATAACCCCCCTGGTCCTGGGCCAGCACGGCGAGAACATGTATCCTGTTCCCGATCTCTCAATGGTCTACGGCAAAAGCCTGAGCGCCTTCCTCAGCAAGGAAGAGTACGAGAACGTGGTGAAGGAGACTACGGAGGCGGGCGCCAGAGTGACCAACCTGCGGAAGTTCAGCAGCAACTGGGGGCCGGCCGCCGGCCTGCTCGTCATGGTGGGGGCCATAAAGAGGGACAGCAAGTCCGTGGTCGAGGCAAGCGTCCGCCTGGACGGCGAATATGGCGTGAAGGGGGTTTTCGCCGAGGTCCCCGTGGTCCTCGGCAAGAACGGCCTGGAGAAGGTCGTAGAGGTGGACCTGAACGACGCACAGAAGGCCAAGTTCATGGAGAGCGTCGAGGCCATCAAAGCGAACCTGAAGCAGCTGCCTGACCGCTACCTCGGCTGACCCGATGGCGGAAGGCCGACGCCCGAGCCGGTCACCGCGCCGAGAGGGACAGCCCGGGCGCATGGCACGGACCGGCCGAACCTCACCCGTCGGGCTCCCAGTTCGCGTCCGGGCGGGTGCGACGGGAGCTAAGGGAATCAACTTATTATCGCCAAAGGACGGGCCAAAGGCACCCGGTGTGGTCGGTTTGTGGGCTCCTCAAGAAGAAAGAGAAGGCATCGAAGTCGGTGACCGGAGCTACGACGAGAAGGTCTGCGACGTACTCATAATCGGAGCCGGAGGAGCAGGCCTCAGGGCGGCCATAGCGTCGCACGACAGGGGGGCGAAGACCCTCGTGGTCTGCAAGTCACTCCTCGGAAAGGCGCACACCGTGATGGCCGAGGGAGGGATAGCCGCGGCCCTCGGGAACGTCGACCCCAAGGACTCCTGGGAGGTCCACTTCTCAGACACCATCGTCGAAGGGCAGAACCTCGCGAACTGGAGGATGGCCGAGATATTCGCGAAGGAAGCCATCGAAAGGGTCTACGAGCTCGAGAGGTACGGGGCGGTCTTCGACCGGACGCCCGTCGGAAAGATAAGCCAGAGGGCCTTCGGCGCCCACACCTACAGGCGCCTTTGCAACATAGGGGACCGGACGGGGCTCGAGCTGATCCGCACGCTCCAAGACCAGGTCGTCGCAAGAGGGGTGCCCTTCATGGACGAAATCATGACCACCTGCCTCTTCAGGGACCCGAAGACCGGGAGGGCGGCAGGTGCGCTCGGCATCGACATAAAGACAGGGAGGCTCGTCCTGTTCAGGGCCAAGGCGGTGATAATCGCGACCGGGGGCTCCGGGAAGGTCTATCAGGTGACTTCCAACTCCTACGAAAGCACCGGGGACGGGATAGGGATGGCATACAGGGCAGGGGCGGAGCTGATGGACATGGAGATGGTCCAGTTCCACCCCACGGGCATGATCTACCCGCCGGGGGTGCGAGGGATGCTCGTCACCGAGGCCGTCAGGGGCGAGGGGGGTGTCCTGACCAACTCTGAAGGGGAGAGGTTCATGTCAAAGTACGACCCCAAGAGGATGGAGCTCTCCGCGAGGGACGTTGTGGCCAGGTCGATATACACCGAGATCATGGCAGGCAGGGGGAGCAAGGGCGGGGGCGTCTATCTGGACATCTCCCAGCGGGGGGCTGACTACATCAAGAAGAAGCTCCCGAGCATGTACGACCAGTTCCTGGCTTTCGCGGACATAGACATCACAAAAGACAAGATGGAGGTTGCCCCTACCGTCCACTACCACATGGGCGGCGTCAGGGTCGACCCGGAAACCACTGAGAGCAGCGTGAAAGGGCTCTATGCCGCGGGCGAAGTCGCCAGCGGGCTCCACGGGGCAAACAGGCTGGGGGGGAACTCCCTTTCGGACATACTGGTCTTTGGGAAGAGGGCCGGAGAAGCCGCGGCCGAGGCGGTGGCCGGGGCAAGCCTCCCGTCGGTGGACAGCGAGGAAGTCGAGCGCGAGATATCCAGGGTGCTGTCCCCCTTTTCGTCCGCGGGGAGCGCGAACCCATTCCACATGAAGGAGGAGATCGCCTCCAACATGTGGAGGCACGTGGGCATCGTCAGGAACGCCGCGGACCTCGAGGCAGGCCTAGCCGAGGTCGAGAAGCTCAAGGAGGAGGCGAAGGGGCTGAAGGCCGTCGGGCAGCGCGGATACAACCAGTCCTGGACAGACTCCCTCCAGGTCCTGGACATGCTCCTGGTCTGCGAAGCGATGATCCGGTCAGCCATGGAAAGGAAGGAAAGTCGCGGGGCGCACACCAGGTCAGACTTCCCAGCCAAGGACCCGAAGTGGCTGGTGAACATCGTCACCGTCCAGGAAGGCGGGAAGATGGTGCGCCGGACCGTCCCCGTGTCGAGTCCCCCGGAGGAGCTCCAGAAGCTTATCAAGGAGGAAGACTG
>JBJKSN010000034.1:0-2815 GCA_046703945.1 Nitrososphaerales archaeon
CCAGGAGCTGGCTCCTCTTCGGCGAGTACGACCAGCCCACCCGGGCGACCATCAGGTTCATCCGCGCGTGCCTGAAGGACGAGCCGCTCACGCTGTACAACGGAGGGAAGGACACCACGTCCCCGTCACACGCTGTCAACTTCGCCAAGCTGGCGCTCTCCATCATCAACGACGACAGGGCAGTGGGCCAGGCTTTCAACTTCGGAGGGGAGGGGTCGGTCTCCATCCGGGAGCTGGCCGAGACCGTGAAGAGGCTGACCGGCTCAAAGTCCGAGCTCAAGCTCCTGCCGCCCAGGAGCGAGCTGGAGAAGGACCCGCAGATCAGCTACCCGACCATCAAGAAGGCCCGGACGCTGCTCGGGTACACACACGAGCTGACGCTGGAGCAGGGGCTCCAGCGGACCATCGACTGGGTGAAGAAGCAGAACTAGCGCGGGCGCCTTCGAGACCGGGCGCTGACCAGCATGAGCGCAGACCTGCCCGTCGCCATCGCTCTCCGGGCCCCCGCCCAAAGTCAGTCTAGGAAACGTCATCCTTTCCCGCAGATATCAGATTTCGGAGACTGACTCGAATGATCGAGCCCCACGCGTCGGCGCACGACTCGTAGCACTCCAGCCTGGGAATGAGCCCCTGGTGCGTGAAGCGTATCTCAGTCTTGCTTCCCTTTCTGGCGATGCCAAATACGACCTTCGTTCCTTTCCACTCCGTCTTGTCTGCGACGAACTTGGGCCCGCCGTCGATGACATCCCAGACGACCCTCCTGCCCGGCACGAGCTCCACCACCTTCTGCTTGGAGCGGTGGAAGTCCTCGTACTGATAGGTGAACACTCCGCCGACCACGTCCGTGGTCCCTTCGATCTGCCCTTCCCACCACGCCCTGACTTTGTTGATGGCGGCGAACGCTTCCTCCGGTGATCTGTCCACCGTAAAGGCGGTGGTGTAGTCTTGCTCACCCATGGCTCTCACCGGTTGGGGTTCCCGACGCCCGTCGCGATCAGGCTCTTCAAGCTCCCATTGATGTAGGTCTCCCACGCGTCCGTGCAGATATCATAGCACTCGTATCGAGGAACGAGGCCTAGGTGACTGAATCGGACTTCTGTCCTGCCGCCCTTCTTGGAGATCGCGAAGACTATCTTGGTGTTCTTCCACTCGCCCTTGTCTTTGGTGAAGTCGAAGTGGTTGTCGAGGACGAGCCATTCGACTCTCTCCCCAGGCGTCAGCCCTGTGACCTTGACCTTGCAGCGATGGACGTCTTCGTAGTGGTAGTCGAACACCCCTCCGACCTTGTCTGTGGTGCCGTCAATCCCTTCCGACCACCACGCGCGTGGGTTGTTGATTGCTCTGAAGACCTCCTCTGGCGTCTGGTCCGCAGTGAAGCTGGTCGTGTACCCCCTGCTGCTCAAGGCCCCTCCATCTTCGGGGGCGCTTTCGCCACTCACTCTTTGACGAGCTTCGCGCAGCACCCCGCCCGCGCCTCTCACGCGCTCGCCGCCAAGGCCGCTCATGTCGGAGTAGGCGGTTTCTTGGATATAATCGGTTCCGCCCCTTGGGGAGCTTTTATTATATCTCAGCGAGAATTGGAAGGTGATTGCCGAAGCCGAAGCGAAGCAAGTTGGAGATATACAACGACATCCTGAGCGCGATCAAGCTGGAGGTTGTCGGCGGCGAGGCGAAGCCCACCAGGGTGCAGTCGAAGAGCAATCTCGCCTACGACAAGTTCGCGAGGTATCTCGGGGAGCTGGAAGGCAGACAGATGATCGTCCGGGACCCGCTCGCGCTGACCGAGAAGGGGCGAGACTTCCTGCAAGACTACGAACGAGTCAAGGGATTCTTGGAAGAGATGGGGGTCAAGTACATCGACCCTGCCCGGAGGCCTGCTCGGTGAACTCGACCGGCACGGCCTACCATCCGGTGAAGTTCCTGGACCGCCTCGAAGAGAACCAGCACATTGTGATGTTTTACGACGACGAGAGGAACGCCGACTTGCTCATCGCCAGGTACTTCCAGAACGGCCTGGACAAGGGCGGCTCCTGCGTCTTTCTGACCAACGGAGACTCGAAGGCTGTCGAAGGACGGCTCGCGTCCCGGGGTCTCAACGTGGGCGGATACACGAAGGAGAACAGGCTTAGGATGTTCGACACCAGGAGTTCGGGCATCGGTGGTACAGATGTCCTGAAGGCCCAGCGGGCCTTGATGGCGGCATCGACGAGGGGGATGATGCCACCATTCAGGTTTGCCGGCAGGACGATACCGGACATCGAGTCAGTCAAGGGGATGCAGCAAGGGCTTGAGCTCGAGAAGAGCGGCCAGGGACACTGGGGGGAGTTCGGCATCTCCCTGCTGTGCTTCTATGACGTCAGGAAACTGGAGCGCTCCCGGAGAGAGGAGTGGGCAAGGGGCCTCCTCGAGAGCCACCACCAGGCAATCTATGCGTCGGACCCCGACAAGGCGGTGGGGTTCGGAACATCCCTGCTCGAAGCGCAAGACTGAGCGTCCGCCGCAGCCGTGGCGACTCCACGCGTTTGTTCGTCAGCCACCCGCTGCAAACTGGTGAATCGTCCTTGATCCACCGAGCTGTCTCCAAATGCTAGCACTGAACGTCCAAGGGCCTCGGCCACGGACCGTAGCCTAGGAGGTGAGTATCAGCTCTACCTTGACGTCTTCGGGTATCCTCAGCTTCGTGATCTGCCTCATGGTCCTGTCGTCGGGCTGAACGTCGAGTATCCTCCGGTGGACCCTGAGCTGCCAGTGGTCGAAGGTATGGCTACCCTCGCCGGTCGGCGCCTTGCGCGTCGTGATCTTGAGCTTCTTCGTG
>JBJKSN010000035.1:0-12147 GCA_046703945.1 Nitrososphaerales archaeon
GTCCTCGCCGCGGGCGAGGACCTGGGGCTCGAGCTGGGAAGCGTCACCATCAGCGAACCCAACCTCGAACAGGCGTTCGTCAACCTCATCCAGAAACAGGGAGGGACGCATTGAACACCGTAGCGAGGCTGGTGATGCGCGACATGCGGGTGATGAACAGAGGGCTGCTCGTCATACAGTTCGTCCTCCCCCTCTTCCTGCTGTTCGTCGCCAGCTTCCCGCTCTCGGCCCTGATAGCCCCGTTCAGCGTCGACGGGCTGGCCGTCACCTACCAGAGATTCATCGCGGTCGGGCTGATCGCCCAGACGACCATGACCGGGTCGCTGGTGGGAGGCACGCTCCTGTTCACCGACAGGAGGCACGGGATGTTCGAGCAGATACTGGTTGGCCCCTTCGCGAAGTCGACCTATGCGGCCAGCAAGATATTCTCATCCATGCTGATCGGTCTGCTCGGAGCCGCCATCGTGGCCGTGTTCGGGCTCCCCTTCACCTATGGCGCCGCGGTGACCATCCCGGGGGCAGCGGTGGCGCTGGCCGCGGTGGTCCTCGGCGCCGTGGTCTTCAGCGGGTTCTCGATAATCCTGGCGAGCCTGTTCAAGTCCCTCGAAGCGTTCGAAGGGACATTCAACCTCCTGTTCATCCTGCTCACCTTCGTGAGCTCGGCGCTCTATCCCCTGGCGTCGGTCCCCTCGGCCCTCCGGGACTTCATGCTTTTGAACCCTCTGACCTACGTCGTTGACATAGCCAGGGCAGGCATGCTTGGCCTCAGCTCCCCCTACGTCTGGTGGGAGGGCCCGGCCCTTGCTGTCGAGGCCGCCGTGGTCTTCGCGCTGGCTCTGACCTCCATCAGAAGAATCACCCTGAGCGGGACTTAGACTCGGCCGCGGCTAGTCGATGCCGTGGACCTCTTCGTCCTCTTCCCGGAGGAAGGAGTTGAGGAGCTTGCCCTCGCGGAAGAAGTCTCTGATTGAGAGAACCCCGAACAGCGTTCCGTCGTCGTTCTCCACCACCAAGTGCCTTATTCCGTTTTCAGTCATGAGCCTGACCGCCGTGGAAGGCCTGTCGGACCGCCTGACACTGATCAGCTTCTTCGTCGACAGGGCGTCCAGCCGGCCCGAGAGGGCCACGCCCTTGGCCACGGCCCTGACCACATCCCTCTCCGAGAGCACGGCCTCGGCCTTGACCGGGCTGACCGAGGATGCCACCACCAGGAGGCCTATCCTCTCCCGGGCGAAGACCTCGGCCGCCTGCTTTATGGTGGCGCCGGGGCTTATGGTCACCGGCCTCCGCTTGACCAGGGCTTCGACCCTCAAGGCCTCGGCCCCTTGGGGGTGCGGCCTTCGATGGGCGCGTAGGCTGTCCGCTGCGGGCCGACGTAGTCCGAGATCGGCCTGATTATCCTGTTGTCGGCGTATTGTTCCAGGACGTGTGCGAGCCAGCCGGGGGCGCGGCCTATGGCGAACACAGGGGTGAACAGGTACGCGGGGACCCCTATGTGGTTCAGGGCCAGGCCGGAGAAGAGGTCGACGTTGGGGTGTAGGTTCTTCTCCTTCAGCAGGATCGCCTCTGTCCGCTGGATGATCTCCAGCGACTCCTTCTCCTTCGACGTCCGCACGAAATGCTCTGCCATGTCGCTCAGAATCTTCGCCCTCGGATCCATCGTCTTGTATACCCTGTGGCCGAAGCCGTTGATCTTCGCCTTGCTGGCCAGCTTCCCGTGGACGTATGAGTCGACGTTTGCCGGGGTGCCGATCTCGGCGGTCATCTCGACCACCTTCTCGTTAGCGCCGCCGTGCAGGGGCCCCTTCAGGGCGCCCACTGCGCCGGTCACCGCCGAGTAGACGTCAGAGAGGGTCGAAGCGATGACCCGGGCTGTGAAGGTCGACGCGTTGAACTCGTGGTCTGCGTGCAGGAGGAGCAGTACGTCCATCAGCTTCGCGTCTTCTTCCGGCGGGACTTTGCCTGACAGCATGTAGAGGAAGTTGGCCGCGAACGTGAGGTCTTCGCGTGGCGCAACCACGTCCTGGTCGTGCTTGTGCCTGTGGATTGCTGCCACTATCGTCCCCATCTTCGCCGCGATGGACATCGCCTTCTCCTGCTGCGAGTACATCGGGTCGTCGAAGACCCCGAGGGCCGCGACCCCCACCCTCAGCGCGTCCATGGTGTCGCAGTTCTGAGGAAGGGTGGTGAGAATCGAAACCAGCTCGCGTGGTATCGCGCGCTTCGAGCTGAGCTCCTCGCTGAAGGCCTTCAGCTCGCCCACGGTCGGAAGGTGGCCGTTCCAGAGGAGGAACGTCGTCTCCTCGTAATTGGAGTGGGCCGTGAGGTCAGCGATGTCGTAGCCGCGATAGAGCAGGCGTCCTTCGTGCCCGTCGATGAATGTGATGGAGCTCTTCCCGGCGACTACGTCCTGGAGCCCCTTCGCCTGGGTGGTCAGGCGCTGGATGATCTGGTCCATGGTCTCTGAATACTTGCCGAGGGCCGCGAGCTTGGAGTAGGTGTCCCTCGACAGCTTCACGGTGGTAGATTCTGCCTCTGGGTTCTTGGGCATCGGCATGGTAGCAATATATTCAATATCTTGGATATATTAGGTTTTGGTTGACCGCGAGCGTGAAACCTGTTAGGGCCGACAGGTAAAAAGAGCACCAGCGTGAGGGAACAGATGGGGACTTCTCTGACTCGCGTAGCCGTCGTGGGCACCGGGGTAGCGGGGGCATACCTGCTCAACCGTCTCCCGGCTGACGTGGAGGCGGAGGCGTTTGAGATGCGGACTGAGAAGAACTGGTACACTGTCTGCGCCTGGGGGACGAGCGAGCCGTTCATCTCAGACCTGGTCAAGCAGGCAGGGTTCAACTTCGGCGACTATGTCCTCCACAGGGGGAAGAAGATGCGCGTAGACCTCGGGGATGAGGAGGTCAACATCCCTCTCAAAGGACTGGTCACATACGACAAACACAGGCTCACCGAAGACATGCTGAAGGGAAAGAAGGTGCACTGGGGGGCCCAGGTCAAGGACACCGACGGAGCGCTGGAGGGCTTCGACCATGTGGTGGACGCAACCGGGCTCCACAGGTCCCTGCTCCCGAAGGCGCAGAGCGACCTGGTCATCCCGTCGCTCGAGTACCAGGTGAAGTCCAAGGAGCTCCCCTACGACGACTTTGTGATCAAGCCATACCCAGGGCTGGCGGGCTACTGGTGGTACTTCCCTCTGGGGGACGGCATGGCCCACGTGGGAGGGGGCGACCTGCACCATAGGTATCAGGGCGACCTCGACGAATTCGTGAAGAAGTATCACTGCGAGGTCGTCAGGAGGATAGGGAGGCCGGTAAGGGTGACGCCCCCCCAGTACATGGAGCCGTTCTTCGACGGGAAGGTCACCGGTGTGGGCGAGTCCATCGGGACCGTCTACCCGATGCTCGGGGAGGGGATAATCCCAAGCATGCAGTGCGTGAACCTCTACGTGGACCACCTGGGCGACAGGGAGGGATACAGGAAAGCGGTCCTGGAACACTACTCGGAATACGCCAAGGTCTACAGGTTCATCAAGGCCAAGGTGGAAGACAAGTTCAGCCTGCTGAAGATGTGGCCCACCCTCCTGTCAGTCTACATCTACATGAGGGGCAACGAGAAGCGCTTCGGCCTTCAGACCAGGTTCAACGACTTCTTCAGAGTGATCACGAGGCTCTAGTTGAGCGCGACAGAGCTCAAGACACACTCGGCGGTCCACGTCCTAAAGGGCGCCGTCCAGGAGGTCCTGGGCGCGAAGTCGACCGCCTCCGTGCACGTCTCCGGCAGCCACGGGAGGCTGACGGTGAAGTTCGACAGGGAGCCCGAGGCAGAGGAGCTGTCCAGGATAGAGAGGCGGGCCAACGAGAAGATTTCCGAGGGGGCAGAGGTGCTGGAGTTCGAGATGGAGCGGCCCGAAGCCGAGGGGCACTTCGGGGAGGAGATCTACGACCTGTTCCCTGTCCCGCCGGAGGTGACCCTGCTCAAGATCGTGAGGATACCTGACTGGAACATCAACTGCTGCAACGAGCCTCACGTCGACAACACCCTCCAGATCGGGGAGATCCGGCTCGGCAAGCCCAGGTTCAGGCATTCCAAGGGGGAGCTCGAGTTGGAGTTCGACCTCGCAGAGTGAACAGGAACAGGTAATATCCTGGTTCTTTTCGGGCCATGGCTGGGCCCGTAGCGCAGATCAAAGCCTGAGCGAAATACGGATAGCGCGGCAGCCTCCTAAGCTGTAGTGAGCCCTCGTGCTCGCAGAGGTCGTGCGTTCAAATCGCACCGGGCCCGCTCTCCTTCAGGCATCGTCCCTGCCCGCACTGCCCTCGGCGCTTCCGTTCCTAGGGATCCGAGCTCTAGAACCCCGACGGCGTGCCGTCTCCGCGGACGTCGCACACCGCCTTCCTGTACCCGCCAGACACCTCGACCGCCTGGCAGACGCCGGTCCGTCCAGGGAGCGGGAGCTTCTGGATGTCGTAGTCACTTTCGGAGGGGAGCTCGTAGCCTTCCTCCACCAGCAGGCTCCTCCCGCCTCCCCACAGGAACCGGGGGTGAGCCACGTTCTCTTCCGCGGGCATAGAGTAGTCCACCGAGTTCGTCACGAAGAGCACATGCTGGAGGGGGCGATAGTCCGCTCCGCTGGCGCCTATCGCGAGGTAGGGGCGGCCCCGGCGCTCCAGGATGAGGGAAGAGAGGGTATGCAGGGGGCGCTTGCGCGGCTCGACCTTGTTCGGACCGTCAGTGCGGAAGGCAGACGCCCTGTTGTTCAGGGCTATGCCGCACTCCTTCACGAACACCCGCGACCCGAAGTGGTGGAACAGACTTTGAATCCCCGACACCATGTTGCCGTCCGAGTCCGCGACAGAGAAGGCGGTGGTGTCGCCCTGCATGGCGACCCTGGGCGCCGTGGACGAGCCGCCCTCCGTTGACATGAACGCCTCCATGTCTATGGCTCCGAAGCGCGGGTCTCCGAGCATCTCGTCCCTGCGGCCGTAGGCCACCAGGACGGCCTTCATCGTCCTCTCGATCCGCTCGCGGGAAAGGGGCCCTGCCTTGGAGAGGTCTGCCTCGGCCAGCTGCTTCAGGATCAGCAGGCTTGTCGCTCCCATGCTGTTGGGAGGGACCTCGTAGACCGTGGTCCCCCTGTAGTCGAGGGTCAGGGGAGCGACCCATTCCGGCTTGTAGTCCGAGAAGTCGCCCTTGGCGCACGGGACCCCCAGGGACTCCAAGGTCGACGCCATCTTCTCCGCGGGCCACCCGGAGTAGAACGCGTCGGGCCCGCCTTCGGCCACCGCCGATATCGCCTTCCCCAGCGCCTCCTGCCTGATGCGCTCCCCTGGTACCGGAAGCTTCCCGCTGGGAGCGAAAACCCTCTTGGCGTCGTCGGCAAAGTCTGCGTACGCCCCGGCGATCGACCTGCACATGGCTGCCCCGGCCGGAAAACCGTAGGACGCGAGCCTGGCGGCGGGCTCGAGGAGCCCCTTGAACTCCATGGTCCCGAACTTCCTGTGCATCTCCCACACGCCGGCCGTGAGGCCCGGGACGACGCAGGTCAGCGGTCCATACAGAGGAATCTTGCCGCCGGCCCGCTCCTTCACCAGGTCGAGAGTGAGTCCCGAGGGAGACCAGCCGCTGGCGTTCAGGCAGTGGACCTTCCCCGTCTTCGCCTCATAGAACATCCCGAAGAAGTCCCCACCCATCCCTCCTGCCGGGTGGAAGGTGACCGCCAGGGCGAAGCTGGTCGCGGCCGCCGCGTCGAAGGCGTTCCCCCCCTTCCGGAGGACGTCGTAGCCGACCATGGACGCCAGAGGCTGCTCGCTCGCCACGGCGGCCTGCTCGCCGATCAGAGTCCTGCTCAGTGGCATGCCATGCCCTCCGCTTCTTCCGAAAGAACGGCCAAGAGAGAGTTCAACGCCCGGGAGTCTTCGGGAACCTATTTATACAACAAACCGGGTGTATACAACCATTGGTCGATAACCAGTGAGCCAGGCTGAGCTCGACGTCGTACTAGGCACCGTGGAGAACCCGATTCGGAGGATGATAATATCCAGGATCAGCGAGGAGCCCAACTACCAGCTACAGCTGTCGAAGGACCTGAAGATCAGCCAGCAGCTCGTGGCGAAGCACCTGATGACCATGGAGAAAGCCGGCCTGGTGAGCACGATTTCACAGGACAGCCCCCGCGGACCCCAGAGGAAGGAGTACATGCTGAAGAGCAGCTTCTCGGTCACCGTAGACCTGGCCCCCAACCTCTTCAGGACGAGGATCTTTTCGTTCGGAGCCGTTCCTGGTGTCGCCGAGTCGGACGAGCACGCCCAGATGATGACCCAGATCAGCGGGGTGCGCAGATATCCCGACGGAGCGTCTCGCATTCGTCCGCTCACCCACGTGGTGGCCGAAGTCGACAGGAAGCTGAAAGAGATGGAGGAGGAGAGGGCGGTCCTTCTCTACATCAGGAGCCTGGCGCTGAGAGAAGCCGCGCGCATAGGCACGTCGCTCCCTCCGGCCGACCGCAAGAGGGTCCTGAGGTACCTCATGAGAGAGGAAGGAGACGGGGTCGGGACCATCTGCACCACCCTGGGCCTGGAGAAGCAGGTGGTCGGCGACATTCTGGAAGAGATGGAAAAGGAAATCGGCAGCTCCGATTAAAAAAAGAAAGAGGAGCGGAGCTCCTCTATATTCCCAGGTTTGGAAAGCTCGCCTGAGGTACGCCTAGCTGGCCCTGGAGGGTCTTTATGCGCGTGGCATACTCCCTCATCCGGGCGTTGTCGCCCTGGACCTTGGCTATGCGGTAGCCCTTCCACGCCTTGCGGAGGGCGCCCCAGACTTGCCCTTTTTGATATTCGGCCATTTTGTCTGACCTGATTGATTCTGACCTCACCCGGTATTTTGCGGGCGGAGTCTATGTTAGTTGAGCCAGTTATCAACGGAGGCTAAGGCCGAGCGGCCCTACACCACCGAGCGCAGGAGGAGCCAGAAGTTGCTCGGATGCTCCGTTATTCTCCGCTTCGAGTATGCCCACCACCTGTCTCCGTAGGGGAGGTATTCTGAGACGGAGTACCCCGACTTCACGAGGTCGGCCTTCAGGTCGTCCCTGATCCCTTTGAGGAACTCGAACCGGAACGTCGCGTGGCTGGAGTCGGCCAGGGCCTTCGCCCGCTCCACGAGCCTCCCGTCGTGGGTGGCTATGGCGAACCCATCCCCCCTCTCGAAGAGCGAGCCCATCAGGCGCTCGTAGTTCTTGTTGACGTCTGCCTTGTCCGGAAAGACGAAGTCGGGCTTCTCCCTGTACGCACCCTTTACGAGCCTCACCATCCCCCCCTGGTCCAGGATCGCCTTCAGGTCCGTCTCACTACGCCTGGCATAGGCCTGTATCGCAACGCCGAGGCCATGGTGGCTGCCATGGGCGTCGAGATAGGTGGACACAGTCTTCTCTGTGAATGAAGACCCTTCCATGTCGATCCAGAGCAGCTGAGCGAGCTTCTCCGCGTTCGTCAAGATCCTGTTGAACCTCCGCCTCATCGCTTCGTCGTCCGCTCCCATCCCCAACTGCGTCAGCTTCACCGACGCAAAGCCCCTGACAGAGTTCTCGGCCAGGGCCTGCTGTAGTCTGAGATACTCGTCCACCTGCGCGTCCGCGGCGTCCTGGTTGGCGATGTCCTCCCCAAGGTAGTTCACTACCACCCCCATACCCTTCGAGTTCGCCCCCTTCGCGTCCTCCAGGGCCGCGGGCAGGTCTGCCCCCGAGATCCACCTCTTTGCCACCGGCAGGACGACCTTCTCCTTGACCCCCAAGGCATCGGCGCGCCGGAGAAACTACATATTAACAGTGCATACGAGAATCACCCGTTGGAATGACAGCCGGAGCAACCTATGCGGCTAGGCTGAAGCGACTGAGGGCGGGCCTCGCCAGCAGCGGGCTGAAGGGGGTGATAGTCGTCCCCGGACCGAACATGCGCTACCTTACCGGCGGGACGTCTTTCATGCTTGAGCGCCCGTTCATGCTCCTGGTCCCTCTCGCCGGCGAGCCGCAGCTTGTCGCGCCCACCCTGGAGTCCGGGCCCTACCGGACGGCCCCCTTCTCCCTGGGGATACACGCGTGGACTGACTCGGAGGGGCCGGGCGGGGCGATCAGAGAGGCGGCGAGGAGGGCAGGGGCAGTGGGCAGGTGGGGGGTCGAAGGGAGGGCGCCCTTCCAGTACGTGAGCAAGCTGGCAAAGGAGCCGCGCTTGGAGCTCGCAGACGCGGAGCCGGTCCTCCAGGGGCTGAGGGAGTCCAAGGACCCCTCTGAGATCAAGCTCCTGAGAAAGTCAGCGGAGGTCCTGAGCCGGGCGTTCAGAGCTTTCCCCGCCCTCGTCAGAGAAGGTGTCACAGAGCTAGAGCTAGCGAGGGTGATGACGGACGAGATCTTTGCCCAGGGCGCCGAAAAGGTGGACGACATGCTCGTCCAGGCAGGCCAGATGGCTGCCGACCCTCACCACCTCCCTTCGGCCAGGAGAGTGAAGCGGGGTGAGACCATAGTGGCCGACGTCGGGTCCACCTACGGCGGCTACTACGCGGACATCACCAGGACCTTCTGCATCGGTCGGTCCCAGGAGGTCGAAAGGGTGTACTCCAGGATCTTGGAGGCGCAGGAATCGGCGGTGGCGGCGTCCAAGGCTGGCGCGCCGGTGGGCGAAGTGGACGCCGCGGCCAGGGGAGTGCTCACGAGGGCCGGGCTGGGCAGGTACTTCTTCCACAGGACGGGTCACGGGCTAGGGCTGGAGATCCATGAGGCGCCATACATAGTCAAAGGAGGGAAGGAGCGCCTCGGCCAGGGGATGTGCTTCACCATCGAGCCCGGGGCGTACATAGGAGGGAAGCTAGGAGTGAGGATCGAGGACGACGTCCTGGTAGAAGGCAAGAGGGGGGTGCAAATCACCGACGTCCCCAAAGAGTTCGGCTGGTGGAGCTAGGCCTACTTCACGCGCGAGAACTGTGACACCATGGTGTTGGTGTCTTCGACGTACTTTACTTTCTGGACCTTGTTCATGACCAGCCTGTACACCTTCTCGTCGCTGGGGACGAGGACCTCCTTCTGAGCGTTCAGCACCACCATGACGTCCCAGTCGCCAGGGACGATGTGCGCCTCGGCGACCTCAGGTACCCGCATGAGGTTGTCGATGACATCTTCCTCGTGGCCAGGGGTGACCTTGAGAAGGATGAAGGCTTTCTGAAAGACTGGCAAGCTTTTCATCTGGGCAGCCGTACTGCTTTTAAAAACGAATCGCCGCAAACCGACCACATTGAGGAACGCCGAGGTGGCCGACCTCCTGGACAGGCTTGGAGAGCTGGTTGAGGCCAACGGTGAAGACAGGTTCAAGGTGATCGCCTACCACAGGGCGGCGACCAGCGTCAGGAACCTGGACGAAGACGTAGAGAAGCTCTGGAAGGAGCGCCGCCTGGAGGACATAAGGTACGTGGGGGGAGGCATTGCCAGGAAGATTGAGGAGTATCTCAGGACAGGGAAGCTCGGGCTCCTGGAGAGAATGGAGGCCCAGACGCCCCCCGGGGTCCCTAAGCTGATGAGGGTCCAGGGGATAGGGCCGAGGACCGCCTACCATCTTTCTCACGACCTGGGGATTGCGAGCGTCGAAGACCTGAAGGCCGCGCTGGAGTCCGGGAGGCTCGACGCTGAGTTCGGTCCCACGGTCAGGGAGGCCTACCTTGAGGGAATCGAGAGGCTCTCGAGCTTCGAGAGGCGCATGCTCCTCCCCGAGGCCGAGGGGGAGTTCCAGAGGCTGGATGCCTACTTCGGAGCTCTGGGGATCGAAGTGGCGATGGCGGGGAGCCTGCGGCGCGGGAAGAGCACGGTCGGAGACATCGACCTGCTCTCCACGGACCAGCGGGTCCTCGACGCCACCGCCGGCTGCCCGGGGGCGGCCCAGGTCCTGGAGAAGGGACCCAGGAACGCGAGCGTGAAGCTGGAGAACGGGGTGCAGGTCGACGCCAGGCTGTTCGCCCCAGAGGAGTGCGGGGCCGCGCTGGTCTACTTCACCGGCTCCAAGGACCACAACATAGCGCTGAGGAACCTGGCCATCGAAAAGGGATGGAAGCTGAACGAGTACGGCCTCTTCGGGACGGGAGGAGAGAGGCTGGCCGGGGAGACCGAGGCCGAGGTCTATCGCACCCTCGGAATGCCATACGTCCCCCCGGAGCTCAGAGAGGACAGAGGGGAGGTGGTGGCGGCGCTCAAGGGCGAGCTCCCGGACCTCGTCACCTTCGACGGCATCAAAGGGGACCTGCAGATGCACTCCACCTGGAGCGACGGCGCAGCCGAGCTGGAGGACATGGCTATGGCCGCCAGGGAGCGAGGGTACGAATACATCGCGTTCACCGACCACTCGGCCTCGGTGAGGGTGGCCAACGGCCTGTCTGAGGAGCGGTTCAGGAAGCAGTGGAAGGAGATAGACAGGCTGAACGAAGAGCTGGCGCCATTCATGATACTGAAGGGTGTCGAAGTTGAAATCAAGAGCGACGGTTCCCTCGACTTCAGTGAGGACTTTCTAGGCGAGTTCGATGTCGTCGGGGCGTCCCTCCACCAGAACTTCAGGCAGAGCCCCGAGAAGCTGACGGCGAGGGTGCTGAGCGCCCTCGCCCACCCTTCTGTGGACTTCCTGTGCCACCCGACCAACAGGCTCCTCGGGCGGAGGGAGGGGAACCCCATCGACCTCCACCAGGTCATAGAGGCAGCGAAGGAGAACGGGAAGATGCTCGAGGTGGACGGCGAGCCGGCCAGGCTGGACCTCGACGACGTGTGGGCGAGGAAGGCCATGGAAGCAGGGGTCACAATAGTGGTGGACTCGGACGCGCACTCCGTGGGGGAGCTGGACAACGTCGGTTACGGAGTCACGGTGGCCCGGAGGGCGTGGCTGAAAGCTGGCGACGTCGCCAACACCAGGGGCCTCGGCGACTTCCTGAAGCTCCTGGGCTAGCGCGTCTCCAATGTTAATAACGCAACCTTCCCCCTCGGCTCCTGCGGGGGTAGCTAAGCTTGGCCAAAAGCGGGGGACTTAAGCGCCCGTTCGTAGAAATCCCCTCCCTTAGGGGTTCATGGGTTCGAATCCCATCCCCCGCATCCCTAGGTCTCCTAGTCCACTCTGGGCCTGAAGCCGTTCCTTGAGACCCAGGAGGGTAGTCCGGCGCCACCTCCTGGTAGCGCTCCTGCCAGTCGGGGAGGCGCCTGCTCGAGCCCTGCCCGACCACTCTTAAATCGACGGGAAGGGAGACAGTCGAGGATGGCCGAAGCCGACCCGGAGGGCACAGGCACCCAGATAGCGGTGCACTGGAAGGAAGAGCCGCTCGTGGAGCCGCCCACCAACTTTGCCAACCAGGCGAACATGGCAGACAGAGGCATCTTCGAGCGCTTCTCAGAGGCGAACTTCCCCGAGTGCTTCAGGGAGTATGCGAACCTCCTTTCGTGGTACCAGCCCTGGCACACCACCCTCGACTCCTCGAACCCTCCATTCTGGAAGTGGTTCGTAGGGGGGAGGCTCAACGCCGCGTACAACTGCGTCGACAGGCACCTGGAGAAGTATGGAAACAAGGCGGCCATCATATGGGTGCCAGAGCCCGAGGACGAAGCGCATCGGGTGATCACCTACCGGGAGCTCTACAGGCAGGTGAACGAGTTCTCTCTCGTACTCCAGGGCCTGGGGCTGAAGGCGGGAGACAGGGTCACCTTCCACCTCCCGATGACCCCCGAGCTCCCCATCTCTATGCTGGCCTGCGCCAGACTCGGCATCATCCACAACCAGGTATTCGGCGGGTTCAGCGCCAGGGCCTGCGCCGAGCGGATCGAAGACTCGAAGAGCAACATCCTGGTGACCATCGACGGGTACTACAGGAACGGAGGATTCATCGACAAGAAGAAGGAGGCGGACGTCGCGGTCGATGAGGCAGGGAAGATGGGCGCCCGTGTCGACAAGGTCCTCGTGTGGAGGCGCCACCCTGGGAAGTACGTGTCGAATTCGCCCATGGTCGAGGGTCGCGACGTCTTCGTGGACGAGCTTGAGGCGCCACTCCGCGGCAAGACGGTGGCCCCAGTACCCATGGACTCGGAAGCCCCCCTTTTCCTGATGTACACCAGCGGTTCCACCGGCA
>JBJKSN010000036.1:0-3092 GCA_046703945.1 Nitrososphaerales archaeon
CCAAGCCCTACTGCCAGGCGGTCATCGCGCCGAAGCTCGCGAAGTTCAGGGCCCACTGGAAGGCGAAGCTGAGGGCCGCCCAGGCGCCCCCCGCCTGAGAAGGCCGTGGCGAGGTTGAAGGGGATCCTCGGGATAACCGGGACCCCGGGGACGGGGAAGAAGTCTGTCGCGCCGCTGGCAGCCAGGCTCCTCGGGGTGGATAGTTTCAGCATCGGCGACCTGGCCCTGGCCCACGGCTGTGCGAAGCGGAAGGGAGGAGAGTACGAGGTGGACACCGGACGGCTCCGCCGGAAGCTCTCAGCGCTGATGCCGAGGCCCTCGGTCCTCCACGGGCACCTCCTCCCAGCCGTCCTCGACCCGTCGCTGGCGGAGAGGGTGGTGGTCCTCAGGTGCGAGCCCCGGACCCTGGGGGAGCGGCTGAGGTCGCGCGGATACCTCGAGCCGAAGGTGAGGGCGAACCTGGAGGCCGAGCTGATAGGCGTGGTGGCGGCCGAGGCCCACGAGGCCTTCGGGAGCGCCACCAGAGAGCTGGACACGACGTCGGCGGCCCCGCCCGAGGCCGCGGCCGCGGTGGCCAGGCTCGCCGAGGGCAAGGCCAGGGGGCGCCGCATCGACTGGACCCGGAGCTACGGCTCAGCGCCGAAGCTGAGGTCGCTGTTCCCGACTGGCTGAGCCCCTTCGGGGGCCACCTGCACCAGCATCGGCTTCTGGACGCTCGTGAGCCCCACGACCGCCTCGCCGACCCTGAGCCTGGTGAGGTGCTCCCGCTGCTTCTGGTTCAGCCCGAGAGAGTCCCCTATCAGCGAGACGTCGTCCGGCCAGGCGAGCCTGTGGACGATCTTCGTCCCTGAGTTCTTGACCACCTCTGCTGCGACGTGGCTGGGGAACTGGGCGACGAACATCATGGCCTCGCCGAACTTCCTGAGCTCCGATATCATCCGCTCGCCGACCGTCGGCGGGTCCTCAGCCCTCCTGGCCGGGGCGACGTTCCTGGCCTCCTCGACCAGGGTCATGTGGTCCAGGGGGCCCTTCCTCTTCACCTTCTCCTCGTAGACCATCTTGAGAAGGACGTCGCAGAAGACGGCCCTCGACTGGACGTCCCTGAGGTGTCCGAGCTCGACGCAGACCACCGTCCCCAGGAGCTCCTCAAGCCTGATCGGCCCCGAAGCGCCCAGCGCCTTCCCCGCCTGCCCCTCGGACAGCGGGACCAGCCTCCGCAGCAATGCCACCTTCGTCTCGTTGTCGTAGGCCGACCTGAGGGGGTATGACTCTATGGTCTTCACCAGGGCAGATATGGTGGGGACCTCGTCGGAGGCCAGCTCGGAGAGGCGCTTCTGCAGCGCGTTCCGGAACATGTATGCCTGGGGGTGGGTGAAGTGATAGATGTCGGAGAAGATGTCTGACACCATGGCTATGTGCTCCGCCGGGTCGGTGTCAGGTCCGCCCTCCAGGGGGTTCAGGGAGAAGTCGTCTTTCCCCGGCGCCACCACCTTCCCGCCGACCGACCGTGCGGTCGGCCCGAACTCGTTGTGCCAGTCGAGGATCATCACCGGGAGGCCGCCTTCGGCCGCCTGCTTCACGATGGCTGCCGCCGTCGTGGACTTACCGGACCCTGTCATGCCGAGGATGCTCACGTGCCTCTTCAGGTCGTCCAGCTGCAGCCTGAGCTCGTGGTACTCTCGCCCGCCCGACTTCAGCGACCCGAGAAGGAGCCCGTCCTGCCCCGACTCTGCCGCGTTGGGGATGTAGAAGTCCGGGGCCCTCTCTAGGTTCGCCGAGAGGGGTGACATCTCGTCGAAGGTGCAGAGGGCGCCCGTCGCCGTGGCGGAGGCGCTCTGGGGGAACGTCCTCCCGCCTGGGAGGAGCATGGACTTCATGAACCCGGCGAGGTCCTTCCTCAGCAGCCTCTCCACGTTGGCTGTTGGGAGGGCCACGCTGAGGGCCGCAGAAAGGATGCTCGCCCTCTGTTCCAGCGCCTGGCTCTGGTCCTCCTTCTTCTTGCCGTCCACCCAGGTCCCGACCACCAGGTCGAACTCCAGCACGGGAGGCGCTTCGCCCTGGGCCTCTGACTCGTTCATCAGCATGACGTAGACGAAGGGGAGCCCCGCCTTCCGGAGCCCCTCGAAGAGGCCCTTCATCCTCTGCTGCTGCAGCGTCGTCTTCAGGGCGGCCGAGTAGTCCACCCTGGGGTCCTCGGCCACGTCGGGGACGCCGACCCTGAACAGCGCCATGCTCCTGACCTTGGCCCCGTCCGCCGAGGAGACGTACTTGCCGTCGGCCACCTTCATCTCCTCTATCCCCAGGCCCGCCTGCGGCCTCAGCTTCCAGGCGACCTGGGACGCGAGCTCTCGGGCTGGGTGCAACCGAGTTCACCAGTGGAACAAGGATCCGAAGATGCCGTTGAGCGAGTTGGTGATCGAGTTCCACACGTTCGTCGTGTAAGAAGAGCTCTGCTTGAGGATCGATTCGATCCCGCCGACCAGGAGCGACAGCGCCACCAGGGCGACGGAGATCAGCAGCGCCTCTTCGATCAGCTGCACCCCGCTCCGGCGCCGCCACAGCCTGCGACCGATTTTCATGGACGGACAGGCCGGATTCGATATTTAACGCCCTAGGGCAGCGACGCCGGGAGCGACGCCAGGGGGGCGGCCGCCGCCGCCACAGCCGCGAAGACTACCAGGGACAGGAAGACGTTCACGAAGAACCTCCGCCCCGACATGAATACGCCGAGCATCCCCGAGCCCAGGGCCGTCATGGCGACCGCGCCGTAGACGAGGGCGGCGGTGCCCCCTGTCCCGCCGCCTAGGTCCAGGCTCCCCACCACGGGGCCCAGCGCGGTGAGCATCCCCATCACCGCGCCGAGGACGGCTGACGTGACCAGGCTCCGGAACCTCATCACCTTCCTCTCCAGGACCTCGCTCTCCCTGGACTTGACCCACCGCTCGAGGCTCGCCGCGAGGGACTCGCCGCTCCTCCCAACGAGGGGGACGCTGCTCCGGGGGGCGGACATGATGAGCGCCGCCAGCATGGCGACCTCTTCTCCCCCTTCCTCGACCAGCGGGAGGAGGGCCTGGCTCAGCGGACGGCCGAGA
>JBJKSN010000037.1:0-6578 GCA_046703945.1 Nitrososphaerales archaeon
AAGGAGTCGAACACCCTGTCGATGGGGCCGGTGCCCGCTTCGATCACAGGCTTGACCCGGTCAAAGGGGACGGGCGGCACGTCGTCCTGCAGCCGGGCGAACTCTTCGACATACGGCTCTGGAAGGACGTCAGGCCGCACGGAAAGGAGCTGCCCCAATTTGACGAACGCCGGGCCGAGTTCTATGAAAGCTTCTACAGCTTTCCGGCCGTTCGCCCTGTACTTCTCTGGGTCAACGACCTTTCCTTTCGCCCTGAGTATCGCCTTCCTGTCGCTCCTATACCTCAAACCGACGAAGAGGAGCTTGAAGACGACTTGGATGAATCTCCTGTCCTCTTTCCCAAGCAGGGCCATCTGGCTCCTCACGCCGAGTGAGCAGGGGGCTTTTGAACAATCCTCCCTGCATGGGGCGCGGTTAGGAACAGCCCTTAAAATCACAGGCGCGGAACGGTCTCCATGGGCAAAATCAAAGTCGCGTCTTTCGGGGTAGGCGTCATCGGGAGCGCTGCGGCGAAGTTCATCCTAGATGAGAAGCAGCAGTTGGAGTTGGTCGGAGCGTTCGACATAGACCAGGGGAAAGTCGGGAAGGACCTCGGGGAGGTCATCGGGCTCGGTCGGCCCGCTGGGGTGGTGGTCACCGACGACCTTGGGGCGGCTCTGAAGGACGCCGACATCGCCATCCACACCACATCCAGCTACCTGAAGACCGCCTATCCCCAGCTAGAGTCCATACTGTCGCATGGCGTAGACGTGGTTTCTTCATGCGAAGAGCTCTCATATCCCTATGTGGTGGACAAAGAACTGTCAGGCGCGCTCGACTCGCAGGCGAAGAAGAACGGAGCGACGGTGTTGGGGACCGGCATAAACCCCGGTTTCCTCATGGACGCCCTTCCGATAGCGCTCACAGCTCCGTGCAAGAGCGTCCGCAGGATCAGAGTATCCAGAAGGATGAACGCGGCCACGAGACGCGTGCCCTTCCAAAAGAAGGTGGGGGCAGGGTTGAGCGTCGAAGAGTTCGACAGGGCCATCAAGGAAAAGCGGATCTCCGGCCACGTCGGCCTCGAGCAGTCGGTCTCGATGCTCGCTGACGCCCTCGGTTGGAAGCTGGACAAGGTGGAGGTGGGCGAAGTGGAGGCCGTCATCGCCGAGTCAGGCACAGACGCCGGCTACGTCACCGTACAACCGGGCAGCGTGGCAGGAGTCAAACAAGCGACGAGGGGGTACGTCGGCGGTGACCCGAGAATAGAGCTGAACTTCGCCGCCTATGTGGGCTCTGATGAAGAGTACGACCAGGTCGAAATCGACGGAGTGCCGCCGGTGAACTGCAGGATAAGCCCATGTGTGCACGGAGACCATGGCACCGTAGCCATGCTCGTCAACATGGTCCCCAAGGTCGTAGGCTCCTCTCCTGGGCTCTACACGATGAAGGACATGACGCTGCCGTCAGCCTTCCTCTGACCTGGTGCTCACTCTTTCTGCTGCCGGGACCCGATTTCGACCAGCTGAAACTGCGCCTGGTACCTCTTCCCATTGATCTCAAGCTTCTGGCTGGCCCAATAGCCTACGGAGCCTGTGCTGAACTTCTTCTCTGGGAGTCCGACATCGGCGACCTTCTGGGTCCCTTCGTAGATTTCTATCCGAGGCATAGGCCTGCGACTGGTCGGGCCTAGTTAAGGGTGTCCGGCCCCCCTCCAATGAGTCGGGCGTCTGTCCAAACTTCCAGCGCCTTCATGGCAGATGCAACCCTGCCCTCGTAGAGCGTGAGGGGTCTCCGATCTCTGGCTCTGGAAAGCAGGGTGGCAGTCCGAGCGCTCAGTTCTCAGGTCGTATCAGGGGTGTCAGGCAAAGGGGACGAGCGTTCCTTAACGGTTAACCGTGCCCAATACAACCCAGGGAGGTTCGTAAATTGGTAGCACACAAGATTCCGAGGTTCTCGACCGACTACATGGACCGGTCTGCCGATCCGCGCGCCGATTTCTACCGGTACGCAGTCGGAGGGTGGCTGAAAGCCACGCCGCTCCCCAAGGACAAGTCCCGGTACGGCTCCTTCAACGAGCTGGACGAAAGCAACCTGGTCCTCTTGCGGTCCATCGCAGAGCGGTGCGCCAAGGAGAGTGAAGGGAGGTCCAACCACGTGGTCGGCCTGGTGGGCGGCTTCTACAGGTCTGCCATGGACACGCGGAAGACAGAAGCGGCCCGGTTTCGCCCGATCGAAGCCCTCTGGCGGGTCGCCGAGGATGTCACCTCGCGCGAAGACGTGGCGGCAGCTTTGCCGCAGCTGCACACCCAGGGGATTGAGCCGGGGTTCCACTCCTTCTCAAAGCCGGATGACAAGGAGAGCGGCACCTACGCATTCCTCTTCGAGCAAGGCGGCCTCTCTCTTCCGGACCGCGACTATTACATCTCGAAGGACTTCGCCAAGCTCAGAGACCAGTACCGTGCCCACATAACAAAGATGTTCGCGCTGCGTGGTCTCGACGGAGGACGCGCCAGACGCTGGGCCGCATCTGTACTCAGGGTCGAGACCGCACTTGCCAAAGCCAGCAGGTCCAGGACAGAGCTACGCGAGCGCGAGAAGAACTACAACAGGATGAGTGCTTCGGAGCTCGAGTCGGCTTACCATTCGCTATCTCTTACCACGTTCATGGAGGTTGCGGGGGTCCCTCGCCTCCCATACGTGGTTGTGGGACAGCCGGAGTTCTTCAAGGCCCTGGACGCGCTCCTGGCCAAGGGGGATGTGGACGACTGGAGGGCTTACCTCTGTTGGAACGTCCTTCATTCGATGGCCCCGTTCCTGCATTCTGCCGTAGAGAACGAGAACTTCGACTTCTTCCACAGGAAGCTGACCGGCCAGAAGAAACCGGAGCTGAGGTGGAAACGTTCCATCAGGATCATCGACGCCCTGGTGGGTGAGGCGCTCGGTAGGCTCTTCGTAGAGGAGCATTTCCCAGAAGAGGCCAGACGAAGGGTCGACGCACTGGTCGGGGACCTGAGGAAGGTGTTCGTGAAGAGACTGGAGGGCCTCCCATGGATGTCAGAGGCAACCAAGCGGCAGGCGCTTACGAAGTTCCGCAACTTCAGGGTGAAGATCGGCCATCCGACGACTTTCCGCGACTATTCCAAGGTCAAGATCGACCCAGGCGACTTCGCCGGGAACGTACTGAGGGCAGCCTCCTTCGAGTTCGGCCGCCTGGCTGCAAGGGCAGGAGGCAAGGTGGACAAGGACGAGTGGCAGATGAGCCCTTCAACGGTGAACGCGTATTTCGAAGAGACCATGAACGAGATAGTCTTCCCGGCAGGGATACTCCAGCCTCCCTTCTTCGACTACAAGGCAGACGACGCCGTGAACTATGGCGCCATAGGGGTCGTCATCGGGCACGAGATTACCCATGGCTACGACGACCAAGGGCGGAAGTACGACGACCGGGGCAACATGAGGGACTGGTGGACCCCGGGGGACAAGAGAGAGTTCAACCAAAGGGCGAAAGCCGTCGTCAAGGCCTACAGCGCGGTGGAGGTCCTGCCTCGGCTGCACGCCAACGGCAAGCTCACACTCGGCGAGAACATCGCGGACCTTGGGGGTGTGAGCCTGGCTTTCGAGGCTCTGCACGGGAGGCTCTCGGCAGCCGGCGCCCCCGGGAAGAAGGACGGCCTCACCGCTGACCAGCGCTTCTTCTTGTCCTATGCCCAGGTATGGCGAGAGAAGATGACGGAGCAGGAGGTACGGAGGCACACCACCATCGACCCACACTCCCTCGGCAGGCTGAGGGCGGTCATTCCGGCAGTCAATCACCCTGCCTTCGACAGGGCTTTTCCTCCGACCAAGGGAGACGCCTCAGCCCGCAGGGCGAAGATTGGCGTGTGGTAGTCTAGGGCGCTTCGAATCACCTGTGCCAGGCGCGGGAAGGAGCAGCGGGCTCCCGGCAAGCGGCCGGTCTGAATTCTGTGATGACGGGTGCCCTGATGGTGGCTTCACCAAGGCGGTTTGCATTGAGCGGGCGCGGGAAGCAGAACAGAAAGATGGGTCGGGGGATAGCCTGGAATTCGCTTATGCGGCCGGAACCTCAGCCGCCACAGGCTTCGTCAGGTGGACGATCTCGATGTGCGTCTTCATCGGCAGCTTCGTCCCGGCGGCCCACATCGCCTCCTTCCCTTTGTCGAAGTTCTCCGCCTTCACACTAAGCTCAAGTACGACGCTCCCGATCGCGACCCGTGCTGCCAGCCCGATGGGCTTCCCGAATGCTTTGCGCATTCCCTCCTGAAGTCTGTCCGCTCCCGCCGTGGCAATCATCTTGTTTTCACGGAGGATCGCGTGAGGGTATGTTACCACCCTGAGCAGGAAGTTCTCCTCTCCAAGCAGAGCTACTTTCTTGCTGGCGGCGACCCTGGCCGCCTCCAGCGCATTGTGCCTGATCTGAACTCTGCCGTCTGATACGAGCTTGAACGTGTAGTCATAGTCATTCCTGCTCTTTCCGGTGGTAAAACGGGCCACCTTGGGGTTGGGGGCTCCCGGGGCGAATTTCTTGCTGGTGTACGCCATCCCGCGTATCACCCTGTAGTTCTTTCCGTGAACGGGTCTCCTACCTCAAAGTCTGGGCTCCGAGCATCGCTAATTAAGTTTCGTGCTGCGCTGGTTCGCCGCGCATTCGGGCTCCTCCCCGCGGGCCCGCGTCTCTGCCCGAATGTCCCAGTGGCCTCTCCCTCCATGTCCTGGCCCGCTTGAGGGCCTCCCCTGGTCCAGGGGACCGCTCGTGACGGCATCACCGGGCAGTTTGATCCAAGGCAACGCTTTTCCACTGGTCAGGGGCCGAAGAACCGTGAAGGCATTCGTAGGGGTCTCCGGATTCAGCTACCCGGCCTGGAAGGGGGGATTCTACCCCGACGACCTGAAGACCGACGGCTTCCTTCAATTCTATGCCAGCCGACTGGAGAGCGTGGAGATTAACAGCTCCTTCTACGCCGCCCCCGGCGCCGACGTGGTGAAAGGGTGGGCTGGGAAGACTAGCGAAGGCTTCAGGTTTGCCTTCAAGGCGCCGAGACAGGTCACCCACGTTCACAGGCTCGGCAACGGAGCTGCAGACGCTGCCCTGAGTCTCTCAGCCGTCCTGGACGGCCTGGGTGAAAAGAGAGGGCCCATATTGTTCCAGCTCCCGCCTTTTCTGAAGTTCGACCGAGAGCTCCTGGATGGCTTCCTCTCAAACACCTCGGGCATCGCGCCCAAGATATTCGAGTTCCGCCATGAAAGCTGGCTGAACGATCGGACATACGACCTCCTGGAAGACCACGGCGCGGGCTTCTGCGTAGCGGAGACCGATGACATGGAGCCGGTTCTGAGGGTGACAGGCGGGGTCGCCTATTTCAGACTGAGGAAGGACGCCTACGATGCTACGGCAATAGGCGACTGGGAGCGAAGGATAAGAAAGACGGTCGAAGGCGCCGATGTGGGCGAGTGCTTCGTCTACCTCAGGCATGACGAAACCGGAAAGAACGCCCTCCTTGCCGAGAAGCTAGCCGTTTCATTGCAGTCCTAGCGGACAAGACGGCCGCCATAGGCTCCCTCCTCTGGACGCGGCCGTCGGCCCACGCTTATTACGGCAGCCCTGGTGGTGACTCAGATGCCATTCATTCTCCCGGAATCTCTGCTGGAGACCCGGGATGTTGCCATGGTGCTTGCCTTCGGGAAAGTCTCGGTCCTCGAGGCCTGCTCGCTGATGGAAGGCTCCGTGGAACGCGCCGAAGCCCCTAACGAACGGGTCGCCGTGTTCCACGCAACACGTTTTGACCCGGACCGGCTGAAGGCCCTCGCGGGAGCCCACAAGTGCGCTTCTGTGGTCGCAGTGCTTGAATCGCCCTCGGGAGACCAGGGTTCCCTCGCCGAGCTGATGAGCCTCTACTTGGACGAGAAATCGAACGTCTCTCTCAGCGCCTACGGCGTCGAGGACGACGACTACGAAGAGCTGGTGAGGTCCATGCTCGACGGGCTGCGGGGTCTGGGCCTCCGGAAGGTCAGGCTCCTCAGGCCCAAGGGCAACGAACTCCTTTCCGAGAAGGTGCTAACCAGGGGGGCGCTGGACGTGGTCACCTTCCCATATCGCGGCGGCTTCGCTCTTGGCCCGACGGTCTGGGTCCCTAATTCTGTTTCCATGCGGCAAAGCGGGACGCACAGGCCGATTCCGCGGCCTGAGATCGCCCTGTCACCGCGCCTGGCCCGGACCCTGTTGAACCTCGGCGGCCTGAAGCCAGGCCAGACAGTGCTGGACCCTTTCTGCGGTTCAGGGACCATCCTCGTGGAAGCTCTCAAAAGGTCCCTCAGGTGCCTAGGGCTCGACTCGAGGGCGAGCCGTGTCCAGGAGGCACGGGAGAACCTACGGTGGGCGATCGGTGGGGTCACCGACAGAGGGTTCGACATCAGGAAGGGAGACGCCAGGGAGCTGCCCAGGATGCTCAGAGGGACGAAGGTGGACGCCATCGTCACCGAGCCGCTGCTGCTTCCTAGCCTGACCGCCAGGCCGAAGACCTCCACAGCTGAGGGCCTGATCCAGGGCTCAGCGAGCGTGTACAACGACGCCCTCGCCTCCA
>JBJKSN010000038.1:0-40664 GCA_046703945.1 Nitrososphaerales archaeon
TATCTGTGAGGAAGGGAGGTCAGTTGCTTTTGCTCAGGAGGGAGAAGCCTGAACGCATGGCAGGAAGCTGGGTCCTTCCCAGCGGCGTGATAAACTACGGCGAAGACCCGAGGGTGGCGGCCCTGAGATTTGTGGAGGAGCAGGTGGGGGTAGCGCCGACTGGTTTGAAGCTCATCGACATCCAGTCATATGGGGACAGCCATTGGGATCTCTGCTTCTTGTACACTGCAGAAGTCCCGAGCATCGGAGCACCCGGTGGCGACTTCGACAAGGCTGAATACTTTGACTTGGGTGGATATCCCGCGCAGCTGAGCGAAGGGAACAAGGAGGTTCTCGAAACTGCCAGGTCGAGAAGCATCCTCTAAGAGCCTGAAAGCCTGCAGGCCCACAGCGACACAGGAACCAGCAGGACGAAAGCCGTGTACATTTCTGAGCACGAATCGCTATAAGCCCTTCCACTGCAGGAACGCAGAGAAACTTGGGTGGTCACCTTTGGCCCCGCCGTCGTAGCCTCAGAGCTTGAGCTGTCAGCTAAGAAGCTGGACATCAAGGAGCCTCCAAGGGAACTCTTCGCGAAGTTTCTGAGCCGATACGAGAACGCTTTCCTGCTTGAGTCTGCCAGCGACCACTCGAAGCTGGCGGAGTACTCTTTCATCGGCTTTGAGCCATCCGCGCTCATAGAAGCGAAGTCGGGTACGCTGGAGGTGACCGATGCCGCATCGGGGTCGAAGGAGAAGACCAAGACGGTCGACCCTTTGAAGGAGCTGAGGCGCATCGTCCCCCCGAACTCGGTCAGCGGCCTCTTCAGATTCATCGGAGGCGCCGTCGGGTATATTTCCTACGACGCAGTGAGGTACTGGGAAAGGCTGCCCAGCAGAAGAGGAGGTCAGGAACAGCTTCCCGATCTGCAGTTCGGGGTCTACAGAGACGGCGTCGTCTACGACCATACGAGGGGGGAGACCTACTATTACACCCTCGGGGAGAACAGGCTGAGCGAAGTCCTCGCAACTGCGAGAAGTGCAGAGGGCGACACCGCGGTCAGGGCCTCAGCGCCGAGGCTGTCGATGAGCAGAGAAGAGTTCGAAGCCGGGGTCCTCCGAGTGAAAGAGCACGTTTCGGCCGGCGACATATTCCAGGCTGTGCTCTCGAGGCGCGTCGACATGGATGTCGAAGGGGAGCTGTCGGCGTTCTACGAGTCACTGAGCCGAGTCAATCCATCGCCGTACATGTACTTCCTCAAGTTCGGAGACACGAAGATAGTCGGCTCTAGCCCTGAGATGCTGGCCAGGGTAGAAGGCCGGAGGGTGGAGACGTATCCGATCGCGGGGACGCGCCCCGTGCTGGCTGACGGCAGAGAGACATCTAGACTCGCGAAGGAGCTCGTAGAAGACCCGAAGGAAAAAGCCGAACATGTGATGCTCGTAGACCTGGCCAGGAACGACATCGGGAGGATCTCCGAGTATGGGTCGGTCAAAGTCCCGGACTTCATGACTGTCGAAAGGTTCAGCCATGTCCAACACATGGTGTCTCATGTAGTCGGCGAGCTGAGAGAGGGCCTCGACTCCTATGACGCCTTGAAAGCGGTCTTTCCCGCTGGCACTGTTTCCGGAGCTCCGAAGGTCAGGGCCATGGAGATAATCGACCAGCTCGAACCGACCGCGAGGGGACCCTATGGCGGGGCCGTCGGGTACTTCTCCTTCAGCGGAAACGCCGACTTCGCGATCACCATACGGACCCTGGTCTCCCAGGGCAGAACCTGCTCCATACAGGCTGGAGCGGGAATCGTGTCAGACTCGTCCCCGGAGAAGGAGTGGGAGGAGACCGAAGCAAAGGCCAGGGGGCTGTTGAAGGCCCTGGAGCTGGCGGAGAAGGAAGCATGAAGGTCCTGATACTGGACAACTACGACTCCTTCGTCTACAACCTGGCCCAGTATGTCGGAGCGTTGGGGGCCGAGCCTCTGGTCCTGAGGAACGATAGTGTCACCGTCGACGAGGTCGAGGGTCTCTCTCCGGAGAGGATCATAGTCTCCCCCGGGCCAGGGAGCCCTGGAGACGACAGGTCATTCGGTGTCTGCGCCAGTGTTTTGAAGGGAATCAGCAGAGACGTGCCGACCCTGGGGGTCTGCCTGGGGCATCAGGGGATAGGGTATGCGTTCGGTGCCAAGGTTGACCGGGCACCCGTAGTCATGCACGGGAAGACCAGCAGAATAGTCCACGATGGCAAGGGAGTGCTGCAGGGGGTCGCCAGCCCGCTTCAGGCCACCAGATACCACTCGCTGGTCGTGCAGAAGGATGGCCTTCCGTCCGAGCTGAGGGTCACGGCCTTGGCCTTGGAAGACGCGGAGATCATGGGCCTAAGGCACTCACGGTATCCAATAGAAGGAGTGCAGTTCCACCCCGAGTCGATAATGACCCCAGAGGGCATGAAAATCGTGCGGAACTTCATCGAGAAGGGGGTCGAAGTATGATCCAGAGGTCGATTCAGAAAGCCCTCGATGGAACCCCCCTGACCCGAGACGAGGCCGAGGAGACAGCCAGAGAGATCGCCGAGGGCAGAGCAACCCAGGCTCAGATGGGAGGATTCCTCGTGGCCCTAGGGCGGAAGGGAGAGACCCCCGAGGAGATTGCCGCCTTCGCGTCGACGCTCCGAGAGTACAGCGTCAGGATCCGTCCCCGAGTCAAGGGCAGGCTGGTGGACACCTGCGGGACCGGCGGAGACAGGTCCAAGACGTTCAACGTCAGCACGGTTTCCGCGCTCGTGGTCGCTGGAGCCGGCGCTGCTGTCGCAAAGCACGGCAATAGGTCGGTCACAAGTAAGTGTGGCAGCGCCGACGTCCTCGAGCGCCTGGGTTTCGACGTCGGGGCCCCGCCTGCCATGGTGGAAGAGAGCATTGAGAAGTCTGGCATCGGGTTCATGTTCGCGCCTACGTTTCACCCGGCGATGAAGTACGTCGCGCCTGTCAGAAGGGAACTGGGTGTGAGGACAGTCTTCAACCTGATGGGCCCGCTCATCAACCCCGCTGGGGCTGACGCCCAGCTGGTGGGAGTGTACTCGCCGGATCTAGTGGCGAAGGTGGCAGGCGTGCTGAAGATGCTCGGGTGCGAGGAGGCGATGGTCGTCCACGCCCGAGAAGGCATGGACGAGATCTCGACGCGGGGGAAGACGCTGGCCGCATGGCTCAGAGAGGGTGAAGTCAAGAAGCTTGAGCTTTCGCCGGTGGACTTCGGCATCGGAGAGAGCGAGACGCTGGTCAGTGAGGTCGGCGGCGTAGACGAGGCTGCCCGGACGGTGCTCTCCATACTTGGCGGCGAGGGGTCGCCCCTGACTGACATGGTGCTCGTGAACTCTGCAGCTGCCCTGGTGGTAGCAGGGAAGGCGGACGACTTTGCCGGCGGAGTAGAGCTCGCCAGAGAGTCGCTGGCCAGCGGAGCGGCGCTGTCGAAGCTCCGAAGGCTCGTCGAGGGAAGCGGCGGAGATCTATCTCGGATTGAGGTCTATGCAGCAGACTGATGGGAGCTTCCTGGCTGGGCTGGCCAAGTCCGCCAGGAGCCGAGTAGCCGGAGGCTATTACGATGTCAAAGCAGAACCGAGAGTCGAACGGCTCAGCTTGGTTGCGTCCCTCCGAAGGGAGGGAAGGGTCCCAATCATAGCCGAGGTCAAGTTCCGCTCCCCGGCTGAGGGGAGGCTCAGCGACACGAAGAGCGTCAAAGAGGTAGCCGGTGCCTACGAGAGAGGAGGGGCGGCCGCGATTTCGGTCCTGACAGAGCCTGAGCACTTCGAGGGGCGCCTAGACTACGTCCCGGCCGTCAGGCAGGCAGTAGGGGTCCCAGTCCTGATGAAGGACATCTTTGTGGATGAAACCCAGGTCGAGGCGGCTGACCGCCTGGGCGCCGACGCTGTGCTGCTGATTGTCGGCGTCCTCGCCGGAGAAGGCGGTGCTGGCGGACTGGAGGGCCTGCTCGCCAGCGTCCACGCCAGGGGGATGGAGGCCGTGGTCGAAACGCACGACGAAGACGAGCTCGCCATCGCCCTCGCCAGCGAGGCAGACGTGGTTGGGGTAAACAACAGAAACCTGAGCGACCTTTCTGTCTCCCTCGACGTCTCCAGGAGGCTCCTCGGCAAAGGGCCCTTCGCCAAGCCGGTGATCTGCGAGAGCGGCATCGGATCCAGGGACCAAGTCAAGTCCTTGACAGCCATGGGAGCGAGCGGGTTCCTGGTGGGTTCGGCGCTCATGAAGTCCGCGGACCCCGCAGGGGCCGTCAGAGCTCTGTCGAGGATTGAGCCATGACCAGGATAAAGATCTGCGGCCTGACGAGGGAAGAGGACGTTGACGTTTCGGTGAGGGAGGGCGCCGACGCCGTCGGGTTCATCAGCGGCTTCGAGTCCCCTAGGAGCGTTTCCATAGAGCGGGCAGGGGAGCTCATCAGGATGGTCCCCCCATTCGTCGACTCGGTCTTGGTCACGCGGTCTGAAATAGTGGAGGCGAATGCGGACAAGATCGCGCGAATCGGACCTTCGGCCATCCAGCTCTACGGCCGGGTGCCGCACCCGCTCGCCTTGAAAGAGAGGCTGGGAGTGAAGCTGATACTGCCGCACCCGATGAACGGTCTCGCCGTCGGGACTAGCGACACAGAAGGGTACGACGCCCTGCTCGCGGACACCTATGCGAATGGAGTTGTCGGCGGGACCGGCCAGACTTCAGACTGGGACGAGTGCAGGAAGCTCAGGGACGCGGTCGCGCCTCTGCCTTTCATCCTTTCTGGGGGGCTGAGGCCGGAAAACGTCGCCAAAGCCATTTCAAGGGTCAGGCCATATGCAATCGACGTGTCGTCTGGGGTCGAGGCGTCGCCCGGAGTCAAGGACCACTCCAAGGTGAGGGCGTTCGTAGCCCAGGCAGGGGGTCACTGAGTTGCCAGAGAGAGGAAGATTCGGTGAATACGGCGGCCAGTACATCCCCGAGACGCTGGTGCCTGCGGTGAAGGAGCTGGAGAAGGCGTACCGGAGGTTCGGGGCTGACAAGAGGTTCAAGTCCGAGCTGGCAGGGCTCCTGAAGGACTATGCAGGGAGACCTACCCCGCTTTACTTCGCGGCCAACCTGACGAAGAGGGCAGGAGGGGCCAAGATCTATCTGAAGCGCGAGGACCTGCTGCATGGCGGAGCGCACAAGATCAACAACACGCTGGGACAGGCGCTGCTGGCGAAGAAGATGGGAAAGACTCGGATCATCGCCGAGACGGGCGCGGGGCAGCATGGGGTCGCTACGGCGATGGCCTGCGCGGCCCTCGGCCTGAAGTCGGAGGTCTACATGGGGACAGAGGACGTGGAGAGGCAGAAGCTCAACGTCTTCAGGATGAGGCTGCTCGGGACGGAAGTCCATCCCGTCGACGCAGGCTCGCGGACCCTCAAAGACGCCATAAACGAAGCCCTCAGGGACTGGGTGACCAACCTTGTCGACACCTACTACCTCATCGGCTCCGTCGTCGGGCCTCACCCCTACCCGGCCATGGTCAGGGACTTCCAGAGCGTCATCGGCGTGGAGATTGCCAGGCAGTCGGTGTCAGCCCGTGGGTCTCTCCCCGATGCCCTGGTAGCATGCGTAGGCGGGGGGAGTAACTCCATGGGGACGTTCTACCCCTTCGTGAGGAAGAAGGGGGTGGACATGTATGGGGTTGAGGCCGGGGGGACAGGAAGGTCTCGCAACGCGGCCACGCTGGCCTTCGGTAGGGCCGGGGTCGTCCATGGCATGATGACCTACGTCCTCCAGGATGAAGACGGACAGACTGGTGAGACGCACAGCGTGGCTGCTGGACTGGACTACCCCGGTGTCGGCCCTGAACACTCCTATCTGAAAGACACCAAGAGGGTCACCTACGTGACTGCCACCGACGAAGAGGCGATTGGCGCGTTCCACACCCTTGCGAAGGAGGAGGGGATACTTCCGGCGCTGGAGTCAGCCCACGCGGTCGCCTACGCGATGAAGCTGGCGCCTGGGATGAAAGCGGACGAAAGCGTGGTTGTCACCCTGTCTGGGCGAGGGGACAAGGATGTGCAGATCATCGGCAAGATGGCGGGGTTCGAACTCTGAGCAGGATACAAGACACGTTCGACTCCCTCGCCGGAGGGGCGCTGGTGGCCTATGTCATGGGCGGAGACCCCGACCCTCGTTCTTCGGTGGATGTCGCCAAGGCGGTGCTCAGGGGCGGGGCAGACATCATCGAGTTGGGCATCCCCTTCTCCGACCCCATAGCGGACGGCAGGTCGGTCCAGGCCGCGGGGGTCCGGGCGCTCAGGTCAGGCACGAAACCCGTGGACGTGTTGAACATAGCATCCGAGGTGAAGAAGGTCCGGGATGTCCCCGTGGTGGTGATGACCTACTTCAACCCGATACTCTCCAGGGGCGCATCTGACTTCCTTGACGCCGCCCGAAGGAGCGGGGTCGACGGGGTGATCGTCCCCGACCTCCCCCTGGAGGAGGCCGCCAAGTTTGGCGGTGCGGCCCGGGCCAGAGGGATTGATTCCATCCTGCTCGCGGCGCCCACCACCGGGGCGGAGCGCATGAAGAAGATAGTCGCGAGCACGTCTGGCTTCCTCTACCTCGTTTCAGTGCTCGGAGTCACCGGGGCGAGGGAGCAGGTGAAAGACAGCACTGTCGGGCTCGTCAAGTTCGCGAAGAGGTATGCCAAGGGGAAGGTCCCTCTGGCGGTCGGGTTCGGAATCTCAAGGCCTGAGCACGTCAGGACGGTGATAGGAGCCGGCGCGGACGCGGCCATAGTGGGAAGCGCCATAGTCGACAGGGTGGCGTCATTCGGCGACGACAGGATGGGGACCCTGAACCGGATTGAAGCCTATGTCAGGTCCATGAAAGACGCGGCAAGGTCGGCCTAGGCATCCGCGTAGACTCGGCTCAATGAAGCCTCCATGTCAGACCTTCGGAACTGGCGCGCGAGCCTTGAGAACTCCCTCCCGAAGGCCTTCGAGTCCTTCCTCTCGATGGCGGCCTTCATGGAGGACAGCTCGGCGATGGTCGACGAGATGGCGTCAGTGACAAACCTGTTCTCGACGTCGATGTAGAAGTAGAGTTCAGGGTCCTGCAGGAGCACAGACCTCACGAGGTCCAGCTGGGCGGAGGCGAAGGGAGGAGCCGACTTCTGGAGACTCTTCAGGCCAGGCCCCTTCGACACTGCCGACGCGAAGGCCAGGCTGGTGAGGTGCACCAGAGAGAGCGCATAGGCCACCAGTCGGTCATGTTCTTCCGGAGCGATCAGTGTCAGCTTGGCCCCCCTGAAGATCCGCCCTGCGGCCTCCACGTCCCCGCTCCCCCCCACCACCAGCATCCTGGGGGCCTTCGACCTCGACGACGGGCCGAACATCGGATGGAGCGAAAGGAGGGATGCGCCGCGGGCGGATGCGAGCTTCCCAAGAAGCGCTGGCGCAGTCCCTTTGACCGACATAATCTCGACCAGCGTGCAGCCGCGCTTCAGGGCAGGCCTGACCGCCCTGGCGACATCCAGAGTGTCCCCGACCGGCACGGCGAGCAGCACGAGGTCGGCTCCTCGCGCGGCCCTGAGGTTGGAAGAGGCCGCCCTCCCCCGCTGCCTCGGCCCGCCCGAGCGGACATCGGACCCCACGACCGTATAGCCGAGGCGCCTGAAGTATCCCACGAAATATGAACCCATGGCACCCGCGGAGCCCAGAACTGCGACCCTCAAGCGAGGAGGTCGCCCATCCGCCTTACTCCCTCGAGGATAATCTCCTTGGGCTGGCCCAGAGAGATGCGGAAGAAGTCTTCGTAGGCGCCGAAGGCAGCGCCGGGAGTGACGGTGACACCCTTCTGGAGAAGGTCTTCTGCGAATCTGCTCCCGGTCAATCCCTTCTTTCTGAGCCTGGGGAAGAAATACATGGCGCCGTCGGGCTTCACATACTCAAGCGAACCGACCTTGTCCAGCTCCCCGGAGACCGCTTCGACCCTGTCTTTCATCTCGGCGACGTTCTTCGCGACTTCGGCGTCTGAGTCTAGGGCTTTGATGGCTCCATGCTGGACGAACTCCGGGACGGACGAAAGCATCAACGAAGTCATCCCGGCCACCTTGGATACGATGTCTTTGCTGGAGACGACATAACCGATCCTGAACCCTGTCATCGCCCAGGCTTTCGAGAAGGACGAGGTCAGCACGAACTTCCTGGGGGTTGTCCTAAGGACGCTGGGGCAGGGCTTCGACGAATACTCGTTGTATATCTCGTCGCTGATCACCGTAAGGCCGTGGTCATCAGCTACTTGTACCACTCCCCGGAACGCCTCGGGGGATATCACCTTCCCCGTCGGGTTGTTGGGGTAGCTCAGGATAATCGCCTTGGTGTTGGCACGTATCGCCCTCTCGACCTCGTCTGGGGAGAGGGACCAGCCGTCCTCGAGTCTGCCATGGACGGCGATGGTCCTGGCGCCCAGGTGCTGCAGGGCCTCTCGATAGGCGGACCAGTTGGGCTCAGGGAGGATGACGCTGTCCCCTTCGGACACGACGGCGGAAAGACCCGCGTAGACGGCGAATCTGCCGCTGGGGGTCACCGCGACCTCGTCCTCCGTGGCCGCGAAACCGCTCTTCCTCTGAAGGTACCCCCTGAGGGCCGAGAGAAGCTCCGGTATGCCCTTCGCCTCCGTGTAGTGCGTCTTGAAGCCGAACAGCGCCTCGGAGCAGGCTTCGAGGACGGCTTGGGGCGGCTTGAAGTCAGGCTCGCCGACGTCGAGACGTATCAGCTTCGCCCCCCTCCTCTGTAGCTCGACGGCCTTGGCGAAGACAGACATCGGGCTCGCCACAGGCGACCGAGCCTGTATCCCCTGGGCTTTCTTTGACTCGGCGAGCAGGAGTGCGAACATCCTCATACCCGCGCCCCTGTCCACCCCTGCGCGGTCGCACTCTTTTGTCACCTCCGCGAGCAATGAGTCCTCCACGGCGTCGTCCTCGGCGGGGAGGGACCCCGAAGCCTTCAGCCTCCCCACTTCGCGGGCAAGGCCGTTCCTGCGGGCTACCAGCCTGATGATCTCTCGGGTGGTCTCCGCGATGTCGGAGCGCAGCTCGTCTATCCCGGGGCCCGGCTCCGTCTCTGTCATGGTCCCCTGAGCACCGGAGGTATCATCCCCGCCCTGATCGCGTGGTCCGCGAGCACGAGGGCGGTCGAGTTCTCGACCACCGGGACCGCCCTGGGGACGACCGTCGGGTCGTGGCGCCCGGGTACTACGAGTTCCACCTCCTTCTTGGAAGCGAGGTCGACCGTCGTCTGCTTGGAGGCGATGGATGAAGCAGGCTTGAACGCGATTCTGTACACTATGGGCATGCCGTTGGAAAGCCCACCGAGAATTCCGCCGGCGTGGTTCGTCTTGGTCCTGACCTTGTCGCCCTCGAAGTAGTATTCGTCGTTGTTTTCTGCCCCCCTGAGTCTGCTGGAAGAGAAACCGGAGCCGAATTCTACCCCTTTGACCGCAGGAATCGAAAGCGCCATCCGAGCGAGGTCCGAGTCCAGGGACGCAAACACGGGTTCGCCGAGGCCAGGCGGGACGTTGAGCGCGACGCACTCGACGAGCCCTCCGACGCTGCTCCCACCTCCACGGGCCTCGACGATCTTCTTCTTCATCAACTCAGCCGCCTCGGCCGTAGGAGCCCGAGCGTCGTTCGCGTACCGGTTCTTCCTTGCCGTGTCTAGGTCGAACCCTTCGGCCCGAATCCCACCGATTTCCAATGAATAGGCGATGATTTCGATCCCTAGCGTTTCACGCAGGAGTTTCTTCGCCACGGCGCCGCCCATGACGAACGACGCGGTTATCCTGCCGGAGAACCTGCCTCCTCCCCTGTAATCGTTGAACCCCCCGTATTTCATCTTCGCCACAAGGTCTGCATGCCCAGGGCGAGGGGAGTTCACCATGGCGTCGTAGGACCGCGAGTCCTTGTCCCCGTTCTTGATGAGCATCATTATGGGCGCTCCGGTGGTGCGGCCGTTGAAGACTCCAGACATTATCTCCACCCTGTCCTCTTCCTTCCTCTGGGTGGTGACTATCGACTGGCCTGGCTTTCTCAGGTCGAGCTCCGGCTGGATGTCTGCCTCGTCCAGAGCCAAGCCTGCAGGACAGCCTTCCAGGACCGCGCCCACCACCTTACCGTGGCTTTCTCCGAAGGTGATCAGTTGGAACCTCTCGCCTATGATGTTGCCGCTCAATCTGTTGTCACCTTTACGCCAATCCGCTCCATGTCGGAAAGGAATCCAGGATATGACACGTCGAGACTTTCCACCCCGGTCACCGGCGCCCCGTCCGGGACGAGAAGGGAGGCCAGGGCGAACGCCATGAACATCCGGTGGTCGTCGTGGGCGTCAAGACCAGAGCGGGTGAACTCGTGGGGCCTCGCTATGGTCATCCCGTCCGCGCGCTCTTCGACCTTCGCCCCGACCTTTGAGAGCTCCTGTGCTAGGACGCTGATCCGATCAGTCTCTTTCAGCCTCGCGTGGGCTACCCCGCCTATCGTCAGGGGCTCTTCGCACTTCAGGGCCAAGGCTGCGAGCACCGGCAACAGGTCCGGGGAGTCAGCCAGGTAGAAAGACCCTCCTCTTAGTGCTCCGCCGTCGGCGTCGACGACCACTGAGCCAGGTCTGCGTTCGACCCCTACCCCCAGGTCCTCGAGCACCTCCAGGATCGCCGCGTCCGCCTGGGGGAGCTCGCTCCCAAGGTCCAGGAGCTCGACCTTCCCCCCTGCCAGGGCGGCCGCAGCCATGACGAAGGCTGCCGAGCTGAAGTCTCCTGGGACGGCGAAGTCTGCAGGCCGGTATTGCTGGGCTGCCTGAATCTCAAAGCGTCCATAGCCGTCCCGCCTGATGCGTATGCCGTGTAGCTCTGCGAGCTTCAATGTCGCGTCGATGTAGGGTCTCGAGACTGGATCCACGACCGTAAGGCTGGAGTCTTCCCTCGCCAGCGGCGAGGATATGAGAATCGATGAAACGAACTGTGAAGAGACGTCTCCCTGGAGCCGGGCCTGGCCTCCGCGCATCCCGCCTTCCACTACTATGGGAGCACACCCGTTCCCAGCGGTGGCGCGCGCCCTGGCCCCCAGCTGGCCGAGGGCGTCGAGGAGCCCCTGCATCGGCCTCCGACGGACGCTCGCATCGCCAGTGAGCACCGTCTCCCCCCTGGGAGGGAGCGCGAAGGCTGAGGTCATGAACCGCAATGTGGTTCCTGAGTTCTCGACGTTCACCTCCCTTGACGCGGCCCTGGGCTCTGTCCCGGTTATGACTAGCCCAGACCCTGAGGCTGCGATGCCTGCGCCCATGGCCCTGCATGCCTCGAAGGTGGCGATGGTGTCCCTGGAGCTGAGGGGGTTCTCCACCAGGCTCTCTCCCAGGGAGAGGCTCGCCATGAGAACGGACCTGTGGGTGTAGCTCTTGCTGGGAGGGACCCTGACGGTCCCATCGAGAGGCCCACGGGGCACAAGAGTCGTGCTAGCGACCGATCGCAGCCCCCCCTTCGCATGTCTCTGTCCTAATCACGACGGCCCCTTCGTCTTTCCAGCGCCTCTCAAGGCGGTCCGCTGACCTGCCGTCGTCGAACACGGCGGCCACGGCGGGGCCCGTCCCCGAGAGGCCGGCCCCCAGCGCTCCCTCCTCCAGAGCCTCGAGGGCGTCAGAGCTCGAATAGCCATAGATCGTACTGTAGAGCAGCCCGTTCAGGGTCATGGCCTTCCAGATGCCGCCGCGTCTGGCCTGGTCGAAGATGGAGTCCGCCAACTTCGCGAAGCGCCTCACCTCGGAGAGGGCTACCGAATCCCGCCTGCTCCTGTTGCCGTGGATCCCTATGAGGACGGTCATCGGCTTCTTCAAGCTGACAGTGGCAATGATGCGCTTCGAATGGTTGTCGGTGAAGACCCCGCCACCCAGGAGGCAGGCAGCGGCGTCGTCCATCGCCCCGGTGACGCTGGTTCCGCTGGCGAGGGAAGCTGAAACGCTGCACCCGAGGACTTCTTCCGGCGCGTAGTCAGGTCTCCCGAAGGCGGAAAAGGTCGCCAGGGCCACCGCCACCGACGAGGACGAAGATGTCTTGAGGCCCACCCCCACCGGGGCTGATGTCTCAGTCTCAATTCGGCCAGAGTACCTCTCGGGGCTCTCCCCGAGAACCCTGATGGCATCCCTCACGGTGCGCTGAGGCAGGCTGGACGTGACAGGGCCGCCGTTGGTCGACCCCTTCCAGCTCCCGCGCCTTTCCTGTATGGTGACCTTTGCGGTGGTGGGGAGATTGACAGCGAGGGAGGCGCCATGGCCGCTAGCTATAGCGTTGACGATGCTCACCGCTCCACGGGCGGTGGCCACTCCAATCAGGTCGCCACCACCCCGAGGGAGGCAAAGAGCGCTTTCCTCACCGGTTCTTCGGGACACGGCTTCCCGGTCCATATCTCCAGAGCTTTGATGGCCTGGGCGAGGAGCATCTCGTGCCCGTGGATGAGCGCACACCCCTTGGCGGAAGCGAGCCGCATCAGCTCCGTCTCCACCGGAGAGTAGACCGCGTCGAACACCACCGGCGCACGATCCAGCAGGGGCGCAGCCTCGGCGGGGAGCGGCCTGCCTCCCCCGCCTGCGGGGGTTGCGTTGAAGACCAGGTCGGGATGCTGGGAAGGGGCCTCGCGGTAGGAGACCACGTCCAGGTCCATGGTCGGAAAAGCAGCCTCCATGTCAGCCAGGAGAGCCTGCGCCTTCTCTGGAGCCCTCGATATGAACGTCACCGAGCCCGACCCCGTCCGGTTCATGGCAGCACAGAAAGCTCTGGCCGCCCCCCCGGTCCCCAAGGCGACGGCGTGGCGGAAGCGGGGGAGGCGCCTGGCTGCCAGCGGCGCGATGATGCCGTCGACGTCAGTGTTGTACCCCCGATATCCGCCCGCCTCCGCGTTTACTGTGTTGACCGCACCTACGCTGGCCGAGACCCCGTCCAGCGAGTCGAGCAGTCGCACCATCGAAGCCTTGTGAGGCATCGTGACGTTCAGGCCCCGGACCTCGTGGTTCCTTGCCTTCCTGAAAGCGTCGTCCAGGCCGGAGGGCGGGACGCTGAGGGCTTCGTACTTTGCATCCAGGCCCATGGCAGCGAAGGCCGCGTTCATCAGGTGTGGCGAGGGCGAGGTGCCGACGTCTTCGCCTAGCAGCAGGTACCGGTCAGTCATCCCCTTTGTCTCCGCATGGCCAGGAGCTGCGAGAGCGTGGTCTGGCCGGGGGCGGTCGGCTCTCCGGGGAGCGAAGCGTAAGCTATGGGGGTCCCCCGCTCGACGGCCATTATCCTCGAAAGCAGCCCGGCCTCGCCCATGCAGAAGGCGATGGGAGCAGGGACCCCGGCGTCGTACAAAGAGAGCACGGTGAGATTGTCTGAGGCCCTGCGGGCGGTGGGGACCAGCTTGGCCAGGCCCCCGAAAGCTCTCGCGTCTGTCAGTATGGAGGCCAGCCGAGCACTGGAAGGAGTCCGCGAGCGGTCGTGCCAAGAGACGATGAGCCTCTGACCTGCGAGGCCACGAACGAGGTCCGGGCTAGCTCGCAAGGTGCGTAGCTCGACGTCCAAGAAGGCAGGGTGCAGGCGGCTGGCAGCCATGATGGCCTCCAGGCGGTCCGCCTCGCTCCCCTCGAAGCCGCCTCCCTCGTCCTGTGGCCTCACGGTGAGAATCGCCCTGCCCGCGAGCTCCGAGAGCCCCGACTCCCGCAGCTGGAACGGCCTGAGGGAGTCCAGCCTGAACTCGACGAGGTCGGTGCCAAGGTTCAGTGCCCTCCGGGCTTTGCTTCTCTGTTCGGCCAGAGTTCCGGCAGACACAGAGGTGCAAATCATCGTCAGCCCGGCCCCCTTCTGGGCTACGGCGGGCCCATGCCTCCTACTTCTCTTCGATGTGCTCGTCCACTTCCCCCCCGAAGTGCCTGGCCTTGGCCGCCTCGGCGCGGACCAGGACGACGTCCCCCGCCTTGAGCTCGGTCACCGAGACCGCCTCGCCGCCGGGACGCACCAGGCGGATCGTCTCGGCCTTCTGGAGTATCACCGCTCCGGAGCCGGTCGCCGACCTCGCATCCACCAGGACCAGCGGCCGGCGCTCTATCTTGATCCTCCCCACCGACGCTTCCCTGGTGTCCCCGCCGGTCCCCACGATGGTCACCTTGTCGGGCGGTTCCAGCTCCGATAGGTATCGCGTCCTTCCGTCCGAGGACAGGGTGTAGCTGTGCACCGCCCCTGCGTTCACCCGGAAGGGACGGGTGGCGATGTATTCCGACGGAATCGTCTCCCCATGGACGAGAAAGAAGAAACCCCCCCTGCTCCCGACGAGCATCCCCTCTCCGACCTCCAGCTGGGAAGTCGTGTCGACGCAGGCCCGGTCTCCCACCCCAGCGTCCACCACCCTGGTGACTTCGGCGGGTTCGAGCGCGAGCTTCGGCCTTTTCCCGATTATGCCCATCGCTTCTGCGATGGAAGATGGAGGGATGACCACACCGTCGACCCCCCGCTCGAGGACGGTGAAGGCCGTCTCAATCTGCTCCTTCGAGTCGGCGTAGGCGTAGAGTTTGCGCCCCCGGCGCCTGAACTCCGCTATGAGGTTCTCCAGTGGGATGATCTTCCAGTCGGAGCACTCGACGATGACGAATGCTATGCTCTGCGAGCTGGCGGCCACCGCCTTGTCTACGTCGCGGGGCCCGGCGACCTTGACCCATCTGGTCTTGTTCGGCCCTTCGCCTTCGGAGACTTCGAAGACCTGAAGCCCGTTCAATGGGGCAGACGCGGGGACAGGGCCGTCGGTGACCAGGGAGCGCACCCCGGCGGCCGCGGCTTCGGCCAGGAGCGTCTCTGAAATCTCATCCTCGGTGATATGAACGACCAGTGCCTTGTCATCAGTGAGCATTGCCGAGCGCCTCCATGGCGCCGTCGACGGACTCCCCCTCCACGACCACCCTGTGCAGAGCCCTGACGATGCGAGTGGGGTCGCCATGCCCGAAGACGTTCCTCCCGAATGTCACACCCATGGCCCCGGCCTTCATGACAGAGTCGGCCATTTCGAGCAGGGCCCTGTCTGAATCTACCTTCGAGCCCCCTGCGAGAACCACCGGGGCAGGGCACTTCCTGACGACCTCCCTGAACGTCTCTGTGCTTCCGGTGTAGACTGTCTTGACTATGTCAGCCCCGGCTTCGGCGCCGATGCGCGCCACGTGGGCGATGGTGTTCGGGTCGTTCGGGTCCTTTATCCCTTCGCCGCGCGGATACATCATAGCTATCAGAGGGACCTGCAGGCCGTCACACTCGTCGGCCACGGTGCCGAGCTGGACCAGCATCTCTGGCTCCTCCCTGGCGCCGATGTTGATGTGCACAGAGACGGCGTCGGCGCCGAGCCTGACGCCCTCCTCGACGGACGACACCAGGACCTTCCGGTTGGGCGTAGGGCCGAAGGCTGTGTTCGCCGAGAGGTGGAGTATCATGCCTATTGGAGGCGCATCCTTCAGGGCCTTCAGGACGCCCTTGTGCGCCAGGAAGGCGGTCGCACCCCCCGCGGCGACCATCTTCACCATCAGCTCCGGCTCTTCGAGGCCTCTGATTGGGCCGTTGGTGATAGAGTGATCCATAGGGACGCAGAGCATCCTGCCGCGGTCGACTATCCTCGAAACTCTGAACGCCTTGCCAGAGACCAAGCCTATCTCCCCAGGTACCCCTTGCCCTGCATCAGCTCTGCTGTAAGGATGGCTGTGCCTGCGGCGCCCCTGATCGTGTTGTGAGAGAGAAGCGTCAGTTGTATCGAGTCGCTGCCGATTCCCCTCCGCACCCTCCCCACCACGACGCTCATCCCGGGAACCGAGCCAGAGAGGCGGTCCAGGCGCGGCTGGGGCCTGTCAGGCTCAGGCCTGACGATGATTGGCCGTTCGGGGGCCGAAGGGAGTCCCAGCTGCTGGGGGGCGCCGCGGAACCCGCTCAGGCAGTCGACCGCATCTTCAGGCTCGAGGTCCTTGCCCAGCTCGGCGTAGACGGTCTCGACATGGCCGTCAATGACGGGGACGCGGTTGCACGATATGGCGATCTGTACACCGGCGCTGCGGACACTGCCGTCCTCCCGCGCCCCCAGAATCTTCCTTGACTCGTCCGCCACTTTCTCCTCCTCGTCCCTGATGTAGGGGACTACGTTTTCTGTGATTAGCATGGAAGGGACCCCCGGAAAGCCCGCCCCCGAGACCGCCTGCATGGTCGTAACGATGGCGCGCCTGAGCGCGAACCTGTCCGCGAGGGGTTTGAGGACCATCGCCAGCCCTGTGACTGTGCAGTTGGGAGTGGTGACCAAGGACCCGCTCCAGCCCCTGTTCTTCTTTTGCGAAGCGAGGAGGCCGAGGTGGTCCGGGTTGACCTCCGGGATCATGAGTGGGATGTCTGCGCCGAGTCTATGCGCGCTCGCTTCGCTTATCACCGTGAAGCCGGCCTGGGCGAACTTGGGTTCGACCGTGGAGGCCGCATCGGCGGGGAGGGCGGAGAAGACGACGTCGCATCCCGCGGCGCTGCGCGGTTCGGCTGGGAGTATCTTCCTCTCCGCGAATCCTTCGGGGATGTCCTCTGATGCGAGCCACCGGGTAGCTTCGCTGTAGGTCCTGCCGGCGGAGTCACCTCCCATGAGCACGTCGAGTTCGATGCTGGGATGGCGGCTCAGCATCGTAAGATATCTCTGGCCCACCGCACCGGTGGACCCCAGCAGTGCGGCCCTGAGCTTCGTCATTTCTCTCCCACCATCATCGCTTCCTTGACGAGTTTTGAGGCCCGCTGGGCCTGGTCTGCTGACACGAACACCCGGATCGATGATTGGATCGTGACGATGCCGAACAGGTTGATGCCAGACCTGGCCAGCGGCTGGGCCACCCGCTGGATTACCCCAGGCTGCGTCTCCAGCGCCTTCCCTCGGATCGAGATCATGGCCAGGCCGTCGAAGGAAGACACCGCCTTACCGATCTTCTGTCCGACAAGGATCTGGTGGACTCGGTCGAGCACCTCCAGGCCCCCGGAGACGTAGAAGATCACAGAAGTCGACTCGAGGGACAGGGCGAGGATTGTCGCGTTGCACTCCCTTATCGTGTTGGCGATGGCCATGACCGACTCGATGCGGGTGGGGTCCACCCCGACGATGGTCACCATTGAGGTCTCAGTGTGCGTGACCTCCACCTTGGCCTCGGGGATGTCACCCTCGATGACCGTCCCCGCGTCGAGCTTCTGCAGGCTGGTCACCCTGATCTTGAGCCCCGGGGCCTGGTAGCTGAGGGCCTTCAGGTGAAGGAATTTCGCCCCTCCAGCCGCGAGCAGCTCGGCCTCCTCGCCGTTCAGGCTCTCAATCAGCTGGGGGTTTTTCACCTTCCCCGGGTCGCTCGAGAAGACGCCGTCGACATCCTTGATGAGCACGACCTCCTTCGAGCCTAGGCAGTTTCCCAGCAGGACTGCGGTTGTGTCGCTCCCTCCTCGCCCGAGGGTTGTCACCTTGCCTGTCGTGGTTCGGCCCAGGAATCCGCATACGATGGGGACATCGCCTCGCGCGATTATCGGCATCAGAGTCTCCCTGCTCCGCTGGCGAGTGACGTCCATGATCGGGTTGGCATCCTGGTGCCTGTCGTCGGTGATGACCGGCCAGCCTGGGCTGTCAGTGTCGATTACTACAGGCCTGAGCCCGTGTTGAGCCAAGGAGGCAGCCACGAGCCTGGCGCTGGTCTTCTCCCCCGACGAGAGGAGCTCGTCCACGAGGGACGCCTCCATGTTCGGGTTCACCCCCCTGGAGAGCGTGAGGAGATTGTCGGTGACCCCCTTCATCGCCGAGACCACCACGACCACTCCTACACCCCTTCCGAGGGTGCGGGCGATGAGCGCGGCTGCCTGGCCAATGGCTCGGCCGTCGTCCAGCACCGACCCTCCGAACTTTATTACGATGATTTCACTAAATTCACTCTTACTCATTGAACTAGAATCCCCCAGAGTTGATAGAGCTGGAAGGGATTCTTACCAGCTGTAGCCGAAAAAGCCAAACACGGTCCAGTAGGCGGGACGTTCAGCCCGTGTGATGGCGTTCAAGTTTCTCGCGAACCCATCGCCGTCCCTGGCCTATTTATGAATTGGTGCACGAAGATGTACATTGCTCGGCCTGTCCGCCCCGTCCCGGCGGCATCGTCACGTAGGTCAACGAGCACACTCATGTTCCGCTGGGCCGGCAACATGGAGTTCCTAGAAGCTCTCCTTGATGGTCTGGAACGCTACGCAGGTCTCGGTCTTTTCGACACCATTTATTGCCCTCAGCTTGTCAACGACGAGCTTCCCGATGTCCTCCACCGAGTTCGCTCTGACCTTGAGCAGCATGTCCCACCCTCCAGAGATCACCGACACCTCATAGACCCCCGGCGTTTTGGATATCTCTTCTGCGAGCTTCCTCTGCGAGAGCCTCCCTTCGCTGCCGAAGGCCACAAAGACGTAGGCCATCACCTCCTTTCCCACCTTGGAGTAGTCGGGGATCGCGACGAACCTCCTTATCACCCCCGACTTCACCATCTTTCTCAGCCTCTCCTGGACCGTGGCCCTGGGGAGTCCCACGCGGTCGGCGATGTCAACGATGGACATCCTGCCGTCGTTGACCAGCTCGCCGAGTATCTTAGAGTCCTTTGCGTCTACCATACTGTCAACATGCTGGGATAGCAGAATTAAATGGTTCGTTTTCCGGTAAAATGCCCAATATTCTGCCTTAATGATTATATTTCCTAGATGTGACATAGACGTATGGCCGAGACAGCGGAGCCCAACGCCGTGGAGACCCCGAAGCCGCTTCACCTCCTCACCGGCCGCGAGCTGAAAAGAAAGGAACAAATCGCAAGGGTCACCACGGAGGTCCTGAGATACTTCACAGGCGAGTTCGCCCGGAGGGGCTTCGAGTGGCTGCTACCGGTGATCTTCTCGAAGTCCACTGACCCCCTCTGGCCGGACCCGGGAGCGTCCATCGAGAAGAGGGTAGAGACGGAAATCTACGGAGAACCGGTCAGGACCACCCACAGCATGATCATACACAAGTTAGTGGCGTCCTCGACGGCTTATCCGAAGCACTTTGTCCTCTCTCCGAATGTCAGGATCGAGAGAAGGGAGAGGAAGAGCAGCGGCTGGCATGCCTACGAGTTCACCCAACTCGACTTCGAGATTCGGGGCGCAGGCTTCGAGGATGTGAAAGAGTTGGTAGAGGATGTCGTGAGCGGCCTGGTCGCTCGCCTGAAGGCCACCGGACACCTTCCCGTCTCCTTCGACGGGCATGGAGCCCTTAGAGTGCCTTTCGAGGTCCATGACAGGCGAGACCTGGCAGCCAGATACGGCCAGGACTGGGAGAGGAACTTGCCTCAGCAGATAAGCTACCCTGTGTGGGTCAGGAACATACCCAGGGAGTTCTACGACTTCGAGGACCCCAACACCGAAATTTGGGATAACTATGACCTCTTCGTCCCAGACTACGGGGAGATACTCTCGGGCGCCAGGCGGGAGTGGGAGTACAACAGGATAGCGGCGAAGATGAAAAGGGACGGAGTCGACCAGAAGAACTTCTCGTTGTTTCTCAGGCTCGCCAGGGAGGGGAGGATTCGGCCGTCAGCAGGGGCCGGCATCGGCATCGAGAGGGTCGTCGCCTGGGTCGTGGGCGCACGGCACATCGGCGAGGTGCAGCCGTTCCCCAAAGTCCCCGGGGTCGTCTATGACCTGTGAGACAAGCCTCCGTCCGGTTCTGCATGCGACCGACCCCGCGATGCGCATGCTTTAGACGCCTGCTGTCTCATGCCTGCTCGCGGCATCAGGCTCCATTCGTTTCGACCCTTGCCTTCGGATATGAGCCGAGCACCTTGAGGAACGTGGTTTTCTTGGTGAGGTCGCTCAGCGCCTCCTTCTGGGCGGCATCGTCCATGTTTCCCTCGAAATCCAGAAAGAAGTAATACTCCCACGGGCGCTGCCTAGTGGGTCTGGACTCGACCTTGGTCAGGTTGACCCCGTGCCTCGCAAACGCCTCGAGGGCGGCGTACAGAGAGCCAGGTGTATGCGGTACCGAGAAGATGACCGATGTCTTGCACGTGGGGGCTCTTTCGCTTTCTTTGGTTGACACCACCAAGAACCTGGTGTAGTTGCTTCTGTAGTCTTCTATGCCCTGCCTCAATACACCCATCCCATAAATCTGGGCCGCGTTCATGCTCGCAACCGCCGCGGCGTCTTTCCTACCATCGTCTCTGATCATCTTGACGCTCCCTGCCGTGTCATAGGAGACCTTCACCTCGGCACCGAGGGAAGCAAGGTACCCCCTGCACTGGGCAAGGGCTTGAGGATGAGAGTAGACCACCCTTACATCGCCGATTGTGGTAGAAGGCATGGCGACGAGGCAGTGAACCACCCGCAGCACTATCTCGCCCACTATCTTCGCGCTGCTCGTTATCAGAGAGTCGTAGGCCTCGTGGACGCTACCCTCAATCGAATTCTCTACCGGGACCACCCCGTACTTCACTTTTCCTTCCTCAGTCAAGTTGAATACTTCTGAAATGGTTTTGCATGGTACGGTGTCTGTCTCGCTCCCGAAGTGTTGGCGGACTGCTTCCTCGCTGTAAGCCCCGTGTTCTCCTTGAAACGCGATCCCGTTGGCCTCCATGTCTCTCTAGTGAAACCCATGACCTGATTATATAACCGAAGGCTCAGGACGCCATACCCGCAGACTCCTGTTTCCACGGCGGGTTCGGCCTTGGATGAAATGCTCTCGGCGCGAAACACTCCCTGGTTGCCCTAGATGTCCAGCGTGCTAGGTACACGCTTTGCTCGCGCCTGACCATCAGGTCGCAGATGTCACCGAAAGCTGACACAAGTGGCGCGGGCCGCGTCATCGTTTTTGGATTGAGACCAGGTAGTCGACGATGACTCCGGGTATGTCTACGCCTGTCGCTGGGACGGTGTTCTTGAACTCCGTGGTATTGTTGACTTCGTGTACCACGATGCCGTCCTTCCCCTCCATCATGTCGACTCCGACGAATTCTCCTTCCACCGCCTGTGCCGCCTTCACAGAGAGCTCATCGAGCTCCGGGGTGATCTTGCACTTCTCGGCCCTCCCGCCCCGGGCGGTGTTAGTCCTCCAGTCTGTGGACGAGTGCCTGTAGATGGCCGCGACAGTCCTCCCCCCCACGACGAACGTGCGGATGTCTCTGGGCGGCCTCTTTACGAACTCCTGGAGGTAGTAGACCCGGTAGAGTGGGAACATGTGCTCCCTGTCCTCGATGATGGCCCTGGCTGCGTCGCTGTCTTTCACGAGGGCCAAGAGCCTCCCCCAGCTCCCCACGACAGGTTTCACGACCACCGGATATCCCAGTCTCTCGATGGACCTGAGAGCGGAGTCCTCCGCCATCGCGAGGATCGTCTTTGGGGTCGCAATTCCGTGCCTTATCAGCGCCAGCGACCCCAAGAGCTTGTTGCCGCAGGTCCAGGCACAGGCGAAGGGATTCACGACCGTGTGGCCAAGAAACTCTAGCGTCGCCGTTGAATGTACGTTTCTGAAATAGCTCACCGACCTCTGAAGAACCACCTTATCGGCCAGAGCCAGCCCAGCCGAGTTCAGGTCGATTGAGAGGTCCTTGGAATCGAACAGATTGACGGTGACTCCGCGCTTTTCAGCTGCGGCGACAATCGCCTTTTCTTCCCATCTGATGATGTCATAAAGGAGTGAAAAGGCTGGCGTTGGCTCACTCGCCCCAATCCTCTCCCTCCAGCGCCGCCTGATGGAGGGTGAAGAGACCGCCCGGCTGCTCTTTCACCAGTTCAAAGGATGTCTGACACTCTCTGCACGAGACTATCTCGCCCTGAATGGCGTCTGCCGGGACTGTCATCGGAGCATCGCACTCCATGCAGTTCATCGCCTTTGAATTCCCCTCCTTCAGTCTCCTGGAGCTAGGCTATAGCGATATTCGGTCGAAATCAACGAATTGTGCGTAGCACCATAGTGGTGTTCGTGCTTGTGACACCGTGTATCCTGCGCATTCCTTCAATTGTCGCGTTAACTACACCGATATTCGCACCTTTTATGACTACCACGACGTCGAACTGGCCAGCGGTTTCGTAGACAGACTCGACTCCTTTTACTCCCTTGATCTCATCGCTCACCTGCCGCGTTGGCGTCGCTGGGTCGACGGAGACCCATGTTATCGCGCTGCTGAGGTCTCGATCATCCACCTCCACGGTGAACCTTCGAATGCGCCCACTGGCCTTCAAGTTGCTTATCCTCCTGCGCACGGCCGACTCAGAGAGCCCCAACCTAGTGGCGAGTCTCGTGTTGGACTCCCTGGCGTCCTCCCTAAGAAGGCCTATGAGCAACTCGTCGGTCCTGTCTGACTCAGTCCGTTTCCTCTTCACTTCGGCTCACTCCAGCGCCTCGAGCCCTTTCGATATTAGGGTCTCTTGACATGCGCAGGCTGAAAGCCGTAGGCTAGCCTATCCTTCGGCACTCCCGGCCAGCTCTCTCCTTGTCATCGCGTCGAAGTCTATGTCGTAGTGACATTCAGCCCAATGCTTCGCCTCGACCTCCACGAGCGGGGGGGCCGTGGCCCCGCAGAGGTCTGTAGCGAAGGCGCACCTCGTCCTAAAGCGGCATCCCGATGGTATTGAAGTGGGATGGGGGATGTCACCCTCCAGCCCCCGGAGGTTCTTCCTCTTCGAGGGGTCCGGTATTGGGACTGAGGAGAGGAGCGCCTTGGTGTACGGGTGCTTTGGGTTCTCGAATATCCTGTGGGTATCTGCAAGCTCCACAATCCTGCCGAGATACATGACAGCAGTCCGGTCGCACATCTGCCTGACCACCGCCAGATTATGCGAGATCAAGATGTAGGTCAGCCCAAGCTCCCTCTGGAGTTCCTTCAGCAGCCTCAGTATCTGCGCTTGGACAGAAACGTCGAGTGAAGACGTGGGCTCGTCGAGCAGGACGAAGGCGGGTTTGACCGCCAGAGCGGCCGCCACGGCGACGCGCTGCCGCTGCCCTCCCGAGAACTCATGGGGGAACCTTGACAGGTGGTCCGGATTGAGTCCCACCTTCTCCACCAGCTCAGTGGCGAAGTCGTCGGCAGCTCTCCTCGAGTGCACGACGTGGTGCAGCATCATGGGCTCTGTCAACGCTGATTTGATGCTCTGGCGCGGGTCGAGTGAGGCATAGGGGTCCTGAAAGACCATCTGCATCTTCTTCCGGAAGGGCTTCAGACGCCGTCCTTTCAGGCGAGTGATGTCCGAACCGTCGAAGACAACTCTGCCGCCCGTGGAACCGGTGAGCCTCATCAACGTGCGCCCCAGAGTCGTCTTGCCGCACCCAGACTCGCCCACGAGGCCGAAGGTTTCCCCCCTGCGGACGTTGATGGAGACTCCGTCGACAGCCTTGACGTGGGCCACTTCCCGGCCAAAGAAACCTCCCCTCACAGGGAACCACTTGGTGAGGTTCTCCGTGGTGAGAAGATAGTCGCTCTCGCTCATGACTTTTTGCCCCCAAAGAGAAGGCACGAGACCATGTGCCCGGGCGACACCTCAAGTAGCTGCGGCTTGACCTGCGGGCACTCTCCGAAGGCCTTCGGGCAGCGTGGGTGGAACCTGCAGCCGGTGGGTGGATTGATCAGGTCAGGGACCGAACCCTGGATTGAGGCCTCTCCCACCGCAGACTGGACGTCGACCCTCGGGACAGACCCGAGCAGGCCCATCGTGTACGGGTGCAGCGGGTTCTTGAAGAGTTCCATGACATCGGCCACCTCGACGATGTTTCCAGCATACATCACAGCCACCCGGTCGCAGAGCTCAGCGATCACGGCCAGGTCGTGGGTGATGAGCAGAATCGAGGCGTCCATCTCTTCCTTCAAATCACGGAGCAGTTGCAGCACCTGTGCTTGCACAGTGACGTCTAGGGCTGTGGTGATTTCGTCCGCCAGGAGAAGTTTCGGCCTGCGCACCAGCGCCATTGCAATCATCACCCTCTGGCGCATCCCACCGGAGAGCTCGAAGGGGAACGTCTTCAAGACCTTCGCCGGCTCCGGGAGCCCCACGTCTGCCAGGGCCGACGCTGCGTAGGCCTGCTTCAGGCGGTTGAAGTCTCCCCTCCCCAGCCGCCTGCTGACAAGGGCTGCCCTCAGTCGCGTCTCCTCCGCCGCGGATGATGTCTTCCCTTCTTTCTTGATTTCCGCCAGCCTGAAGTTGACTAGTCTCTCGGTGAAGAGTTCAGGCCTGGTGGACATGATCTCTGTGATCTGCCTCCCTATGGAGAGCACTGGATTCAGGAAGGTCATCGGGTCCTGGAAGACGATAGCGATCTCCTCGAGCCTGGCTGTCTGCAGGTCCTTCTTCGACATCTTGAGCACGTCCCTCTCCCCCAGCAGCACGGTCCCCCCGAGAACGACAGCGTTCTGGGGGAGAAGGCCGGCTATGGCAAGAGAGGTGACTGACTTACCGCACCCCGACTCGCCCACGAGGCCGAGCACCTCGCCCTTCCTCACGGTCAGGTCTACGCCGTCGAGCGCCTTGACTGCCCCCGCGTAGGTGTTGAAGTTGACGCGCAGGTTGGAGACCCTTAGCACGTCCTTCTCGGTGTCTTGCGGACCAGTCATCTTCTCAGCCTCGGATCGAGTATGTCCCTTATGCCGTCGCCGAGCAGGTTGAAGCCAAGCGAGATCACAAGTATGGTGAGCCCCGGAAAGAGTATCAGCCATGGGGCCGTGAAGATATACTGTATACCCTGGCTGGCCAGATTCCCGAGCTCGGGGAGAAGCGGGTTGGGAGTGAGCCCCACGAAGGTCAGCGCAGAGACGGTCAGGATGACCGAGCCTATATCCAAGGTAGCCTGGACCAGTATCGGATAGATGGAGTTACGAACGATGTGGATATAGAGGATCCTCGTCCCGCCGGCTCCGCTGGCCCGCAGCCTCTCGACGTACGGCTTTTCCTTCTCGGTGATGACCTGCGACCGCATCAGTCTCACATAGTAGGGCCACCATGTTATCGTGATGGCAAGCGTCAATGTCGGGAGCGACCTACCCAGCACCACAATCAGGACTATGGCCAGCAGGATTGACGGGACAGCGAGGAAGACATCAGTGATTCTGAGTATAGCCTCGTCGATGAAGCCACCGGCGTAGGCGGCCAGCCCTCCGAAGACAACCCCAATCGCCACCGCCGAGGCGACCACTTCGAGCGCTATCTGCAAGTCGATGGGTATGGCCAAGACTATCATCTGCAGGAGGTTCCTGCCGTAGGCGTCTGTCCCCAGAGGATACTCCGCCGGGCAGGTCTTGATGTTCGCTATGTGCCAGTTGATGATAGGGTTGTTCCAGCAAAGGCGAAGGGCCAGGGGCTGCTGGTCGGCGATGGCCGGGTTGACGAGGACGTGGGAAAGGGCGGCGATCGCAAGAGTCACCACCGATATGACCAGACCGATGAGGACTATCTTGTTGCTCCTGAGCTGATAGAGGGCGTATCTGACGTCGGCCGCGCGACCCGTCGTGCTGCGTCCCGAAGGCCCGGCTTTGGCGCTCATGTCAGTATCTTATCCTCGGGTCCAGGACCGCGTAGACCACGTCGACGATGAGGTTGGTCACCACAATTATGACGGCCGTCACTAGGACGTAGAGTTCCAGGAAGTTCACGTCCAGGACGTTTGCGGCGGCCAGGGCGGCGTTCCCGACCCCGGGCCAGGCGAACACTATCTCGACTATCACTACCCCGCCCATGAGATAGGAGACCAGCAGCCCCGATATGGTCACCGCCGGGAGGACAGCGTTTCTGAGCGCGTGTGTGTAGGTCACGACCCGCTCCTTGAGGCCCTTCGACCTCGCGAGCGTGATGTAGTCCTGCTTGAGCGCCTCCACCATGCTCGACCTCACTATCCTGGTGATGGCCCCTATCGACGTAATCGCCAGGGTCAGAGCAGGGAGGAACACCGCGAGGAGCGAGTCCCAGAAGTAGGGGAAGTTCAGGGAGAGCACCCCATCTATCACCGGCGCCCCTGTGTAGGCGACCACCGTCCCGGGATTGGAGAAGCAGATGGCGCAAGATGTGGCCACGGTGCTGCTTATGGAGAGCAGCCCGAGCCCGTGGATTCTGATGTAAAGCACGAAGAGTATCTGGAGGACGGCCCCGAACCAGAACTGTGGGACGGAATACCCTCCCAGTGAGACGATGCGGGAGACGTGGTCGGGCCATTTGTTGTTGTGAGTCGCGGAGATGATGCCCAGGGGGATCCCCAGGATCACCGTCAGGAAGGCGGCCACCAGCGCCAGCTCGGCTGTGAACGGGAACCTGCTGAAGAAGGCGTTCCAGGTCGTGGTCAGAGGGGCGACTCCAGGGAGGAGGGAGTACCCCCAGTTGCCAGAGAGGGCGTTCTGCAGCCAGTAGAAATACTGACTCCACAGCGGGACTATGCACCCCTTCTGGAGGGCGGTGAACGCCTGGAAGGAGGGGCAAGAGGCTGTCGCCACGCCCACCGCCCTCGCCACGGAGAGCTTTGCGGCATCGTCAAGCCTTGGCGTGATGTATGGGGCGAGCGCCGTCGAGGGCGGGAGGAGGCCCCGCGTCAGATAGAAGATCAGGAGGCTGAGCGCGAAGAGGACGAAGACCATCAGGATCAGCCGCCTGATGACAAACTCGTAGAGCTTCAACGGGGTAGCTCACCGCCCCCTTCCTCTACCCGAGGTATCGATGCGAGGTGGCGCAGGAGAGGACATGGACCAATTCGAGTGACCCCTGTCACTCGTGTCAGTATAGGGTAGCGAAATACTGCGGTTCCCCGGTCGTGTAAATCGCTGGATTGAAGTAGAAGCCATGTACATTGGACGTCATCACCATCAGGATGTCAGGATAGAAAGTCCAGATGTCCATGACTTCCTTGTTGGCGAGCGCCTGCATCTGCTGGGTCGCGGTCGCTACGCCGGCGGCGTTGCCAGCAGCGCTTGCGGCCTCCGCCTGGGCGTAGAGAGCACCCATCTGCTGCAGGTTCCATCCGCCTGGACCAGTGTAGATGCCTCCCGGCGAGAGGATGGGGTTCAGGAAGTCGAGCGACCACGGATAGTCGTCAAACCAACCGAAGCAGGATTCCGCCCAACCGTAGACCTGACCGGAGAAGGCTTCTGTGGTCATCTGGCCGCAGGGGAGTGGGGTCACGTTGACCGTCAACCCCATGTTGTAAGTGGAACTTACGTTGTTAATCGTACCAGCGATCTGGTTGAGGATAGCTTGGTCCACTGTGTCTCCCTCGGCATAGACCAGTGAGAATGTCTGTGGCACTGGGTGGGCGCACTGGTTGTTGCTATCCAGAGTGGTGCAGCCAAAGGTGTTGTCGAACGTCCCAGACGGCGCCGCTGTGCCGTTCTCGAATGTGAATTGGGTGAGCGGGTGTTCCATCGCGCTCAGCAGGAGTGTCTGCACCTGGGCGGGACTGTAGCTGTAACCCGGAGCGAGGGACGACGAATGCGAGCCCGTAGGGGGTATGTTCGGCGGCTCCAGCTCGTTTGCCACCTGGCCGAGGTTGTTGTTCACCTGCTGGTCAATCAGCGTCAGGTTGACCGAGTCGCCCACTGCCTGCCTGAACCTCAGGTCTGCGAAGGGCTGGAACTTGTAGTAGTTCCCAGTGAACGGATTAGTCACGTTAGTGTCCAACGGGATGAAGTAGGTAGCGTACTGGCTGTAGGGTCCATAGATGGTGACCCCGGGGATTGTTGACTGCAACTGGCCCTGGTTGAGCCAGGCGGACCTGTTGGCGACGTCGTAGATGTTGGTATTGGCGACATCGATAATCATGGCTTGCCCCGACGCCGCTGCGTTCTTGAGGTCGATCTCCCTGGTCGTCTGGTCAGGGACGTACTTGTAGGTCACAGTCTTAATCTGAGGATGAATCGAATTGGTAGGGCCTCCCCAGTAATTGGGATTGGCCTGGAGCACTATGGTGTTCGATGCCGTGTTGACGCTCTGTATCGTGTAAGGCCCTGTCCCTGCGAGCGACCCGCCGGTGGAGGAGTCCAGGTAGGTGGCCGCGCATCCCTTCGGCGTGGCGCCAGCGTTGCAGGTGGCAGAGTAGTCGTCAAAGTACTGGTTCATCTGCTGGGTTACATTGCCAGACAGCGACGGATAGGGCAGATGATATCCAAGGCTAGGCTGGCTCCAAAGGGCGAGGTCGTGCGCCATCACGTAGTCGGGGGCGACTATGCTGGCCCACAGGTTGCCGAACAGGTAGAGGACGGCGCCGTTTGGATGCATGATGTTGATCTGGACTGACTCGGGGCCGGTCATCTGGACGAAGTTCTCATTGAGGACTGACTTCACGTATGAGTTACCATAGGTCTGGGTGCAGGCGCAGAGAGTCGTACTCAGAGACGTGTTAAGGAGTTGCTGCATGATCCATGAGGCCTGAGTCCCGTGCCCTATGGGCGCGCTGCCGTCCATCACCAAGAGCCTGTTGTAAGCGAAGTAGACGTCGGAGGAGTTGAGAGTCTCGCCGTCGGCGAACTTGACTCCGTTCCTCAGGTTGATGTCCACAGTGTGGCCGTTGTTACTTATGGTGTAACTCGATGCTAGCCATGGGATAGGAGCGGTGTTGGTCCCGTTGAACCAGAAGAGGTTCTCATAGACGTTCTGCTCAACCGAGGCGCCATAGATGTCGTAGGAGACCTGCGGGTCAAGGAACTGTATCGTGGAGACAGTCTCGTAGGTTATGGAGGTCGGGACCTTGCCTGAAGGGATAGTTGACTGAACCGTGGATCCTGTAGTCGTTACTCCCGAGGTCGTCGTAGTGGTGGACGATGGCGCGTGGGCCGTCGTCAGATACAGAGCAGCCCCACCACCCACAACTATGATTACGATGACGATTACCGCACTTGCTACGCGCGAAATTGCAGCACGACGAGTCTGGAAAATGCGCAATCGGACGCTTCAATATTGCGTCTTGTGATTATAAACGTTTGTTGGAAGACTTCGGGAAGACATCCAACGGCATCATTGTTCCTACGACCCAGTTGGGAGAATCCACGACCTCGTGGATTCTGAGGTCAGCCGCTACACTGCAGAGGACGTAAGCTTCCTCCTTCGAGAGTCCGTAGTTCTTGGTCAGGTGGGTGATCATCCCCCTGGCTGACTCCTTGGCCGCAGTCATCAGGTCACTTGCGATTCCGGTAGTTGCATACCACCCTGCCTTAGCCTCAGGTTCGCCCTTGGTGTAGAAGTCTGGATAGATTAAGCCGGCACCCTTCTCGAGACCGAAGCGTATCTTCGCTGAGCCGGCGCACTCGATGGCACAGACACAGATCTCGCCGTCGCCCATGGCCGCGTGGATGTCTCCGGTCGAGAACAGAGCCCCCTTCGCGTGGACCGGGAGCCTCACCCTGCTCCCTGCTGTCGTGTGCCGTATGTCCATGTTCCCGCCGTGCTTCCCTGGGGGCATGACATCAAAGGAGCCCGCTTCCGCGGGCGCCACGCCGAGGACGCCGCAGAACGGCCTGACTGGAATTCTAATCCCCTTCTCGAAGCGGGCGTAATTCTCACCGTCTAGGTTCCACTTATACAGGAACGGCCTCTTGAACTCCTCCAGTAAACCCAGCCCCGGAAGTATCGCAGTCCAACCGAAGTCATCCACCTTCACATCCAATATGTCAAGAACAAGGGCGTCGCCGGGCTCAGCTCCTTCCACATAGACCGGCCCAGTCAACGGGTAGAGCTTCTCATTGTCGAGCTTTTCAAGGTCTGAGGACGTGGACTTCGCTGTCAGCTGCCAGCTGAGGACGTCGTTGGCGTCAAAGGTGACCGTGTCACCGGGTCTTACGGTCAACGCGGGCGTGTGCGACCTGTCCCACTTGTAGTGGAATGTCTCTCGTCCTATGTGATGAGAGGCCAACGTTCGCCGTTTCGGGCATGATGGTCTTAAGGATTGAATCAGATATGGAGACAGATGGCCCGGAGACGGTCATCTGACCAGGCCGCACTGAAGGTTCGGCTACGTTACTGTGGGCGTAGGTATCGGCGCTTCATCTCGTCCGTGAACTCTAAGACCATCCTGTCGAGGAAAGCGACGAACGCCTCATCGGATGCCATTACCTGATACTTGTTGGCGTCTATCTCCGCTTTGGCCCGCACCATGAAAGGATCCGACTTGAGTTTGTCGGACTTGTCGTAGACTTCAGCCAGTCTGCTAATCGCCTCAATCAGCCTCAGCGGGCCATACATCTTCGGCTCGTGGACGCATCCTCTCGCCGCAGTGATCAGGAACACGGAAAGGTCGAAGATGTGCGCCTCGGCTCCTCCGTCTTGGGTAGCTTCTTCAGACATGCTGCTTCTCCTCCGCCGCCTTCCACGGCTCTCCGAATTTATCCAGATAGGTCTTCTTCCCAGACTTCTTCTTCTTGAGTGGACGGGGCGCATCCCTGGCGGGGTAGCCCACGGAGACCAGCAGTTCTGTCCTGCAGTGGGCGGGTAACTCCAGCAACCTGCTCACCGCCGCCTCGGAATACGATTTCACGAATGAACCGGCCAGCCCTATCGAGTACGCAGCTAGAATGACGTTCTCCGCGGCGGCTCCGGCGTCATACTTGGTGATCTCATCGATCACCGTCCTACCGCTCTTCCTCGCCTCGTCCATGTCTGTACAGATGAATATTGCCGCCTTGCACTCCCCCAGGAAGCCCGGTCCGACGAGACGAACCATCTTCAGGACGGTGGGATTTTTCACCACTAGCACGAAGCGGTAGGTGGCGTTTCCCGCCGTCGGCGCCCTGTGCGCCGCCCTGACCAGCACGTCCAGGAGCTCGTCGGGGACTGGCCTCGGGTCGAACTGCCTGCATGCATACCGCTTTCGGAGGATCTCGAAGAATGTACCTTGTACGGCCTTTACATCCAGTTCGCTCCCCATGGAGGTTCGAACCAAGGCGGCGTTTTATAGCCTTTGAAGCCTTAGACCGAACTCAAAACTGATTTGGGGCTGAAGCCGCAAGAGTTCGCCTGGCGGCCAGGTCGAGCCTAGTTACAGACGTGGAATGTACTGGACGGCCGAGTCTGGCGCCAGCGCTAGACCAGACCTCGCGTCGATGGTAGGGACAGAGAAAGCAGGGGCGGCACTGGCCGATATGTTGGCAGCGTTGGAGTAGTAGAAGGCGTTGTAGTCGAAGCTCATCCCATCATAGAAGGTGTAGCCTTTCACCGTCGGCGCGAAGGTGACGTAGTAGGGCTGGTTGAAGACGAAGACCTCTGGAGCCAGGCTGACGATGTCATTCTGTAGCTGATAGAATATCGCCTGCCTCTGAGCGGGGTTGGTGGTAGCCCTTTCCTGAGCAATCAGGTTGTTGATGGTGGCATTGTTGAGCCATGACATCGACTCCCATGTGCCGCTGGCGGAACTCGAGTAAATCGGATAGAAGTACGAGTCTGTGTCAGGATATAGCGGGTCATAGTAAATCTCCGAAATCTGGGGGGTGGTCGTGTTGCGGGCTGCCAGCTGGGTTATCGTCTGGAACGTCTGCGTGGCCAGGTTGACCTTTATGCCTAGGACGCTCTCCATGTTCGACTGGAAGAGTTCTGCGATCTGCTGCTCAGGTATGTTTCCGGTAACGTATGTCAGGGTGATTGTGGTAGTCGACGGGTTGATGCCTGAGGCCTTGAGCATGGCCACCGCCTGGGTGGGGTTGTACGTGTACTGGAACACGTTGGGGTCATGGTACTGGTACGTGTTGGCTACCGGTCCCTGTGATTGGACGGCGCCGGGGAGAATCGTGGGGATGGCGGTGTAGTTGAACGCATACGAGACAGCCTTCCTGAAGTCAAGGTTGCCAAAAGCGCAACCGCACTGGGTGTTCATCACTAGACTGAAGGTGTTAGGGGATGCGAAGGTGTCCCAGGTCCAGCCCATCTGCTGGAGAGCCTGATAGGTCGGAACCGCCAGGAATGTCCCGGCCCAGTTCAGCTGGCCAGACCTTGCCAGTGACTGTACTGTCGAATCCGAGTCGATGTACAGGTAGTTCACATTGTTGTAGGGGCTAGAGTTGCTTGCCCATCCCTTCCAGTAACTCGTGTACCGGGTAAGGGAGAGCTCGGCCCCCTGCTGCCAGTTCTTGAGCATGTATGGCCCGGAACCCGCGTCATGCGAGGTGAGCCAGGCGAGCCCCCAGTCTCCCATCGGGCTGCTGGCCGAGACGTTGGCCAAGTGTTGCGTCACCAGGTTCTGATCCACGATGAAGAAGAGCGAGAGCGAGCCGAGGAAAGGCGCGTAGACTTGGTTCAGCTTGAATTGGACTGCGGTCGCGTTCAGTGCCGTCACCCCAGACGGGCTAAGGACCGGAGTCCAGAGGCTGGAGAAGCCTTGCCCTATGGCGAGCTCTCTCTGCATCGAGAAGACTACGTCGCTCGCGTTCATCACGTCGCCGTTGTGGAAGTGTATGCCGCTGTGCATGTCAAAAGTGTAGGTCAACCCGTTGGTCGCGATGGTCCAAGCTGTAGCCACGTTCGGCTGTATGGCACCGTTGGGTGCCTGGGTGAGGAAGTTGTCATACATGTTGATGTTGGCAGCGAACTGCGTGTAGTCGTTGCCGGCTGCCGGATCCAGCGTCCCGAACGGCTGGGCAACCTCTGCGTTGAGGGTCGAGTTGCCAGAAGTGGACGAGGTCGTGTATAGGCTGGTGGCAGTGGTGGAAGTCGTGGATGAAGAACTCACACTAGTGGTGGTAGTCTTACCACCTGTGGTTGTTACAAAGTACACCCCGATACCAGCGACGATGATTATTACGACGATGACTACACCGATTACAGCGTTAGAAATCCCCGGCCTCTTGTAGTGGGAAACCTGCACCGGCACAGTAAATGCGAATCAGGAATTTAAACATTAGCTTTTGTTTCGGTCATTTTCTACTTAAATCCGTCAAGTCTGCCAAATCAGTAAATCGCTGCCGATGGGTTTAACGTCCCCAGAGACAGCGCCAAGAACGATGCTTTTCGGTCTCGATGACATCGAGCCGCTGGCTGTGGGGAGCGCTGTACTGGGGTCTGGGGGCGGAGGAAACCCGTACGTCGGCGCGCTCCTTCTCCGGAGCTCCATGGAGGCGAAAGGGGTGGACAAAATCAGCGTCACACCATTCGACCAGATTGACGAGTCCGATTTCCTCATCTGTTCGGCGGGGATGGGCTCTCCTGCCATAGGCATCGAAAAGCTGCCCACCTACACGGATCATCTGCGCGCGTTCAGGGGGCTGGAGTCGTTTGTCGGGAAGAGGGCCACGCTGGTCTCCCCGATAGAGATAGGAGGGATCAATTCTCTGGTCCCGCTGGTGGTGGCCAGCCAGACGGGGCTCCCCGTGGCCGACGGAGACGGCGAGGGGCGCGCGTTCCCCGAACTGCAGATGACCACTCTGACTGGGTACGGACTCACCGCGTCTCCGGTCTGCCTGGCAGAGGAGCGCGGCAACACCCTGATAATCAACGGCATCTCAGACATCTGGGTCGAGCGTCTCGCGCGAGCCGCCACGGTGACCTTTGGGGGGAGGGCCTACGTGGCAATATATCCACTGGAGGGGCGCGACTACATGAAGGGAGCCATCCCAGGCTCTCTGAGCCATGCCATCAACATTGGCAGGTCTCTGCTGGAGGGCATCCAGCATAAGGACGCAGAAGACGCGCTCGTAAAGTCGTGCAACGCCAGACTGATCTTCACCGGGAAGGTCGTAGACGTGAAGCGCTACAACACCAGGGGGTTCGCAGTGGGCTACACAAAAGTCGAAGGGTTGGACGACTCAGCCCATGACGCAATGAAGGTATCGTTCCAGAACGAGTATCTGCTGGCTGAGACAGGCGACGCCCAAGGCGAACGACGCCGGCTGGCGGTCACCCCGGATATCATATCCATCCATGACATGGAGACGCTCCTACCCATAACCACAGATTCGCTCAGGTACGGGCAGAGGTGCAAGATATTTTCCATCCCCGTGAGCAGGAAGTGGGAATTTCCCGGGGCCCAGGACCTGGTGGGCCTCAAGGCGTTCAAGCTCGAGTGAGCCGTCACTTCATTCGGTAGAGCGCCCAGAACTCCGCTATACTGGCAACCCCGATGACGGCCGCCATGGGGACTACGTAGGCGAACCCGAACATTCCTAACGCCTGGAAGGCGGACGGGATGCCCAGCAAATCGAAGAGGAGGAAGGCGACAGTGAGCCCCATCTTCAGCGCGTAGTGTCCGAACCCCACTGATGACTCGGCGACGAGCCTCTCGCGTCGCTTTGCTACATAGCGCTTCAGCGCTCCCTCGACCCCCCTGTCCTTGTCCGCCGTCTACATCGCCCTCATGCGAAGTGGCACGCTACCCAATGTTCCTTCCCCTTATCTATAAACTGAGGATAAGTGTCGCAGACATCCTTCCTGAGCCAGCACCTGTCTCTGAAGACGCACCCCCCATGCCCGTTGACGGGCATTGTTGGGACCTCCTCAGGTACGTCAACGGGTTTCGCCCGCGTTTCGGAGTCGCTGACGACGGGCACAGAAGAGAGAAGAAGCCTCGTGTAGGGGTGCAGAGGATTCCTGAATATCTCGCTCGTTTCCCCCATCTCGCACATCTTCCCCTTGTAGACCACCAGTGTCCTGTCGCAGAAGTTCGCGACCAGGCTCAGGTCGTGCGAGATGAACACGTACGTTATCTTCAGCCTCGCCCTCAGGTCCTTCAGAAGGGCGATTATCTTAGCCTGGACGGAGACATCAAGGGCTGAAGTCGGCTCGTCCAGAATCAGGACGTCGGGGCTCAGGGCCAGGGCGCGTGCGATTGCCACGCGTTGCTTTTCGCCGCCGCTCAGCGTGTGCGGATACCTATAGAGGTAGCTGTCGTCGAGGTTCACCAGCTTCAGAAGACCACTGACCTTGTCCGCGGACGTCTGGTGGTAGATTTTGAGCGGGGCTTCGACCAGATCCTTCACCTTCTGCCGTGGATTCAGAGACGACGTGGGGTCCTGGAAGACAGTCTGCACCTTCCTCCTGTAGTCCCTGACCTGGGCGTCCTTGAACCTCGATATGTCCTCCCCCTCGAAGAGTATCCGGCCCGCGTCTGGGCGATAGACCAGGAGCATCATCTTTGCTATCGTGGTCTTCCCCGACCCGGTCTCGCCTATGATCCCGAACGTCTCGCCGGGACGGACGCCGAAGCTCACGCCGCTCACCGCTTGTATCTCGGCCCTGGTGCTCCTCACTAGCCCGCTCTTGACTTCGAAGGTCTTCGTCACCCCTTCGAGGCTGTATATGTCTGTCAGCTCGCCTGCCTCCGCTGTTCGGCCACATAGCAGGCGACGCTCTGCCCTGAGACGAGCTCTTTCAGCTCGGGTTGCCTGGTCCAACACTCGTCGATGGCGTAGGGGCACCTCGACGCGAAGCAGCAGCCCTTGGCTGCCCGGTCCTGCTGGGCGATTTCACCCTTGATCCCCTCCATGGACCTTGACCTATCCAGCGATGGAATCGAGTCGATTAGTCCCTGGGTGTATGGGTGGAGTGGCTTCCTGAAGATTTGCTCCGTGGGTCCGGTCTCCACCACGCGCCCGGCATACATCACGTAGGTCTTCATGGATGACTCCCGTGCTATGCCGAGGTTGTGCGTGATCAGGATAAGGCTCATCTTTTCCTCCTTGGTCAGGTCGGACAGCAGCGACAGGATTTCCTTCTGCGTCGTGACGTCGAGCGCCGTCGTCGGCTCGTCGGCAATCAGGAGGCTCGGCTTGCGCAGCAGGGCCATGGCTATCATGACGCGCTGGCGCATGCCGCCGCTGAGCTGGAAGGGGAACATGCGGAGTATCTTGCCATCCCCGTAGCACCGAGCCCCCTCCAGGGCAGATCTGATTCGGCTCGCCCGCCCTTCCTTAGTCTCCTTCCCATGGAGCGACCAGTTGAGGACGTCATTCATCTGGTCTCCCACTCGGAAAAGCGGATTGATGGACGACATGGGGTTCTGGAATATCATGGCGATGCGCTCCCGAGCGGCGGCTGCGCCTTCCTTGGTGAGCACGTCCGCGCCATCGAAGGATATGCTGCCGGAGTTGACCACGGCGTTCTTCGGGAGGACACCCATCACCGCCCTAGCCGTGAGGGTCTTGCCGCTTCCTGTCTCCCCTACTATGGCCACGGTCTCCGACCTGTCCAGCGTTAGTGAAACGTCGCTGAGGATTGGAAGGACCCGACCCTCGGCGCGAACCGAGAGGCTCAGCCCGCTGACTTCAAGGAAGGAGGTCATACCACCTTCACGTCGAATAGGTCTCTGATGCCGTTGCCTATCAAGTTGAAAGCGAGGATGAGAAGGGTGAGGGCGATGCTGGGGAAGACCGGAATCCACCACTTCGTTGCGATGTAGCTCGAACCGGCTGCCACCATCACCCCGAGGTCAGGGGTGGGGGGGCGGACGCCGATGCCGAGAAAGCCCATGCCCGCCTCGATCAGGATGATGAAACCGGCGTCCAGCATCACCTTCGCGGAGAGGGTGGATGCGGCGTTGGGGAGGATTTCCCTGAACATTATCCTGAAGGCGCCGGCGCCCTGGACCCGCGCGGCCTCGACGTAGGGCTGGTTTTTGAGAGACTTCGTCAGGGTGAACATGATGCGGGCATACCAGTTCCACCACAGGCTCAGGAGCGCGATAATCACGTCTTGGAGGCTAGGCCCCAGTATACCCGTGATTACCAGAGCGAAGATCAACGCGGGGAGGGCGAGGAAGACGTCGGTGACCCGCTCCACCAACGCCTCGACCCAGCCGCCATAGTAGCCGGCGACCAGCCCCAGAGTGACGCCTAGCATGACGCTGGGGATGAGGACCACAGCGGCGATGAAGAGCGATACTCGGAAGCCGAAGATGACGCGGGTGAAGACATCCCTCCCGACGTCGTCCGTCCCGAAGAGGTGAGTCAGAGACGGGTGGAGGAAAGCCTGGGCGAAGTTCGCGTAGGCCCCCACCTCATTGGGGTAGGGGGTGATGTAGGGAGCGAAGAGAGCCAGGACGACCATGACAGCGAGCATCACCAGGCCCGCGAATGCCATCCGGTCGTAGGTGAGCCGCCTGAAGGACCTGACGAAATCCTGCCAGCGCGCGCTCGAGGCGTCGCTCAGTGGCCCTCACCCAGCCGGATTCTTGGGTCTATGTAGCCGAGGCTCAGGTCGATGAGGAGGTTGAGCACCACATAGAACAGCCCTATGACCAGGACTGTCGCGACGATGGCGTTAAAGTCGTCGCTCTGCATCGCCGTGACCGCATAGGTGGACAAGCCGCCCCAACTGAAGACCTCCTCGACGAAGAAAGCGTTGGCGATGAGCGACGCATAGAGCAGCCCCAGCACCGTGAGGACCGGGATGAGGGCGCTCCGGAGGGCGTACTTGAAATCCAGGGCCAAGGACTTCGCACCGAACGTCTTCAGAGCGAGATAGTAGTCTTCCTGTGTCTCGTCGAGCATGCCTGAGTAGGTCAGCTGCGCTATCTGCCCGATGCCTGCCAGCGAAAGGGCGATCTCTGGTAGGAGGAGATGCTCCGAAGTGCTCACGAAGGCGGGCCAGTTGCCGGTTAGCATGCTGTCGACCCAGAGCATCCCTGTGATGTGGGCAGGAGCAGGCCCGCTTATCTGACCTATGATCGCGTTGAAGTGGAACCAGTAGCTCGAGATTACCTGCAGTCCGAGTCCGACCGTGAACGGAGGTATGGCTATGCCTACCATCCAGAGGGCGCGGACCGCGCCTGAGAGGACCTTCCCTCTCCTCGAGGCGGCGATGACGCCGAGGGGTATGCCGATCAGTGCCGTGAGGACGATCGATATGGTGATGAGCTCAAAGGTCGCCGGGAAGTGTATCTCGACGTCGTGGAGTACGTTCTGCTTGGTGACGAGGGACTGGCCCCACTGGCCATGGATGAAGTTCCAGAGCCAATAGAAGTACTGCTCATAGAGGGGTTTGTTGAGTCCCAGCTGCCTGTCGTAGGCGGCCACCTGGGCCGCGGTGGCATACGGACCCAACGCGAGCCGGCCCGGGTCAGCAGGGAGGACGCGGGAGAGGTAGAAAATCACTAGTGAGAGTCCGACTAGTGTGACTAGGGCGAGCAGAGCCCTGCGAGCGACAAACTCGGCAAACCGCAATCCTTAGACCAAACTAAGGGGCGTTTGTTATTTAAGAGATTGGCCGGACTCGGCGGGGCCGGCAATCGCGGGCAATGGGCAGGTCGTTCAGGATAAATAGGCGACCAGGGCTGTCTCGACCGAGAAGTGCAAATCGGCCCAGACGAAATCGAGCGTATTGCCCTCGGCGCCGCATTCCTCGGGACCGGAGGAGGAGGCGACCCGTTTGTCGGAAAACTTCTCGCGCTCGACGCAGTCGACAGGTACGGGCCCGTGGAGTTGATTCAGCCGGAGGCCGTGCCGGATGAGGGCCTGGTCATACCATCGGCGATGATGGGGGCGCCGACTGTGATGGTCGAGAAGATTCCCAACGGCAGCGAGGGGATGCAGGCGCTGAAGTCCCTTCAGAGCAGGCTGGGGAAGAAAGCGTTCGCCATTTCTCCCATAGAGGAGGGCGGGATAAACTCGCAGATACCAATAGCCGTGGCCGCGAACCTCAGGCTGCCGCTGGTCGACTGTGACGGGATGGGGCGGGCGTTCCCGGAGCTTCAGATGGTGACGTTCACTCTCTATGGCATCACCGCGGCGCCCATGGTGATGGCTGACGAGAAGGGGAACGCGCTCCAGATGGACACGATAGACAACCTGTGGACCGAGAGGATAGCGAGGTCGGTCACGGTGCAGATGGGCGGTTCTGCCCTGATCGCCATTTACCCGATGGAGGGCCGCCGGCTGAAAGAGTCGTGTGTCAGAGGGTCGGTCACCCTAGCCATGCAGGTCGGCGGGATGATCGCTGAGGCGAGGGCCCATGGGTCCAATCCTGCTGAACGGATCATGGAGCGGATGAATAGCGTCGTCCTCTTCAAGGGGAAGGTGGTAGACATACTGAGACGGACGACAGCTGGGTTCGCGAAGGGCGAAGCTACCTTCGACGGGCTGGACGAATTCTCAGGGAAATCTCTCACAGTGAGGTTCCAAAACGAGAACCTCATGGCCACCATGGATGGAAAACCTGTGGCGATGGTCCCAGACTTGATCTCAGTCCTCGACCTCGAGTCGGGGCTCCCTATGACCACGGAAGGGCTCAGGTATGGGAACAGGGCCCTCGTACTTGGGACCCCCTGCGACCCGAAGTGGAGGACTCCAGAGGGCATCAAACTGGTGGGGCCAAGATATTTCGGCTACGACTTTGACTACGTGCCGGTGGAGGAGCTGGTGAGCTCTAGATGAACAAGTTCAGAATAGGGATCGACGTCGGCGGGACCCACACCGATGCCGTGATTCTCGACGAGGCGAACAAGCTGGTCGGGGCCGAGAAGGTCGACACCACCGCTGACGTCTCGACGGGGATAGACGACGCGCTTGCCGCGGTCCTCGCGAACAGCGAAATCGACAGGAAGAGCGTCGCCGCGGTGATGTTCGGGACCACTCACTGCACCAATGCCATCGTGGAGAGAAAGAAACTGGCCAGAGTGGGGCTGCTGAGGATCGGCAAGCCGGCGACCATGGGGATCAGGCCTCTCTACTCCCTCCCCGGAGACCTGCGGGCCGCCATAGGCGACATATGGGAGGTCATACATGGAGGGAACGAGTTCGACGGGAGGGAGATCTGGCCGCTGGACGAGGAGGGGGCCAGGCGGGCCGCGGAGCGATTCAGGAAGGAGGGTGTGGAGGCCGCGGCGGTGTCTGCCGTCTTTTCACCGGTGAGCGCCACCCACGAGAAGCGCGCAGGGGAAATCCTGTCGGAGGTGCTCGGCAATGACGTCCAGGTCACGCTATCTCACGAGATAGCCAGCATCGGGCTGCTCGAGAGGGAGAACGCAACGGCGCTCAACGCCGCTTTGGTGAAGGTCGCCAACATGGCCTTCGACGGTTTCGTCCGGTCGGTGAAGACGTCAGGGCTGGACAAGGCGAACATCTTCCTTACGCAGAACGACGGCACCCTGATGAATGTAGCCTATGCGAAGAAGTATCCTGTGAAGACCATAGCGTCGGGCCCGACCAACAGCATGAGAGGGGCCGCCTTCCTCACCGGCCTGACCGATGGGATCATCATAGACATCGGTGGGACGACCACCCTGGTCGGCGCTGTTGTGAAGGGATTCCCCAGAGAGTCCAGCGTGGCCGTCGAAATCGGCGGAGCGCGCACCAACTTCAGGATGCCCGACCTTCTGGCGGTGAGCTGCGGGGGCGGTACCGTAGTCACCCTGGAGGGCGGCCATGTGAAGGTGGGGCCCCAGAGCGTCGGATTCAGAATCGCCAAGGAGAGCGTGGCCTGGGGAGGGAAGACGCTCACCACCACGGACGTCAGCTTAGGTCTCGGGAAGGCGAAGGTGGACGACCCTTCCTGCGACCCCGAGCGGGTCAGGAAGTCGCTTCCCGAGGAGGCGCTCAAGAAGGCACTCGACACAATAGTGTCCGTTGTGGAGGAGTCGGTCGACAGGGTGAAGACGTCTGCCCAGCCAGTCCCGGTCGTCCTCGTAGGCGGGGGAGGCATCTTCATCCCCCCTGAGTACTATCCGAAGTTCAGGGGCGCCCAGCGGGTGGACAGGCCGCCCCACTTC